>JADZAA010000082.1 GCA_020852855.1 Bacteroidota bacterium | reverse complement strand
TATTGCCTACAAATATGTTGTTCTTTGCCAACGGCAATTCAGGCAAGGTGCTGAATTTTACAGTGTTATTGAAATTGACAGGACCGCCGAAATTCGTCGTTGTGCCGTTCGATACATTGAACGTGGAGCTGTTAATAGTCGTAGAAGAACCGCCCAGATTTACATCGTTAAACGTTACGCCCGACAGCGTATTGCTCCATACCGGAGCACCATTATTAATGGTAAGAATCGTGCCGTTGGCACCCGGAGCAAACGGTACGGCTACGCCTGCGCCATTACCGATGAAAAAATTATTCTGAGGAAGCGGAATA
Organism: Bacteroidota bacterium; assembly: GCA_020852855.1. Lineage (GTDB taxonomy): Bacteria > Bacteroidota > Ignavibacteria > Kapaibacteriales > UBA961 > JADZAA01. The sequence continues at coordinate 40,921 of JADZAA010000082.1, read as the reverse complement.
TCGGGTAATGTATTAAATTTTACCGTACCGTTGAAATTAACCGGACCGCCGAAATTTGTCGTTGTGCCGGAAGATACATTGAGTGTTGTGCTATTAATAGTTGTGGAAGTACCGCTTAAAGCAGCATTATTCAGAGTTGAATTATCTATCGTAAGATTAGTAAGATTGCTTGTCCATTCGGGGCTTGCTCCCGCGCCTCGGCTTATCATAACGGCATTATTAGCACCCGCAGAGCCGCGAGTCGTTATAGGAGAATTAACCGTAGAAGCACTGCCCAAGGTCAGACCGGTCATTGCGGTTAAATTGCCGGCCGGAGTAGAAAGTACATTTGTATTCTCAACCCAATGATTTGTTGCGGCATCCCAGCGCAACGTGCTGTTATCGGTAGTACCGGTTCCTATGTTGGAATTCATACCGATTACAATATTCCCACCGCTGTTGGAAACGGTTACATTGCCGGAGCCTACGATAGCCCCCGGAGAATATATTCCAGTATTTGTTCCTACAAGAACTTGCCCCGCAGTAGGCGCGACTCCTGAGCCGGTGCCGCCCGATACAGGCGGCAAAATACCGCTGACCTCATTTGACGCAAGATTAAGCGAGCCGCTGGTAAGAACTCCGGTAGCAGTATTTTTTACAATTCCGGCAGCCGTGAATTTTCCTATGACAACATTACCCGCATCACCCGCTTGACTTAAACGCAAATCGTTTGCCCCCAGACCAATAACGGTTGCTCCGGTCAATGTTCCTCCAAGCCTGATATCATTTCCCGTTTTCGTTAAACCGTTCAGATAGTTATTTGAAAACGACGTAGGGTCGACCCAAGACAAGGTGCTGTTTGAGCCGCCCGATGCAACTAGCACCTGATTTGTTCCCGGAGCCGTCGTCGGCCATGTATAAGCGATATTCGTATTTTGCGTGCCGGCTTGGAATGTTGTTACCGCAGTACCGGATGAACTCTGATATTGTATCTGCGCGGCATTGCCTGCAAGGCCGGAAACGAGTACATTCCCGCGCACTTCCAATGTTTGCGCAGGATTAGCAGTACCGATGCCGATTTTTCCTTGTCCTTCAAAAGTCAAATTATTATTGCCGAGTGCTATTCCGGTAGACGATGTTAAAGCACCGCCCAATCTTACTGTATTGGCACCGCGCGTTAAGCCGTTTTCAAATATCAGCGGTATTTCGTAGTCGCCGCCCGGGCCGTTGCTTGCCAATGTTAAGGCACCCGTGCCAACAGCTGCTTTTACGAGTCCGCCGCTTGTCAATGACGCTACATTTACTCCGCCGGAACCCGGCAAGCGTAATCTCTCGACGTTGTTCGTGCGCAGAATAAGGTCGGAAGCATCACGTGTTCCTAAAAAATTTGACGCGGGATTTGTGCCCGCATTGCCATGAAGCGACCATGCCAGAGTATCGAGTGTTTTGCTGAAATTTATATCGAGCGTAAGGAATGGAACCCAAGCAATACCGTTGTAATAATAGAAACCGGAAGTCATATCGGTTTGAAAAATCAACAAGCCTATCGCGGGATTTGCAATAGAATTGCGCTCGGTATGCGTCATCCGAGGTATCAAAAGACCTTTGGGCGACGTAAGCAACTCTTTACTTACATCTAATACCGCAGAATTATCGGGATTTCGAGTGCCGATACCCACGTTTTCCTGTTGCGCCAAAATAATGTCGGGACAGAACGTCGCCGCAACAATAAATAACGCTCCGGCCGCATAACGCAACGGAGAAAATCCGGCAACGCTTACCGAAGCGCTGTTTCCGGTACGATTCGAGAGAAATCGTAACGACTTCATTCTCATGCCCATATCAAACTATTGTTAAAGTTTCGTCTGACGGCGTAAAAGCCAAGAATACGTTCATTTTATTAAAATTACACTTTTACGCACTTCAAAATTACGGCCACTTATACAACCTTACAATACGTATAAATACGTAATTTTACTGCAACCGACAGGGTTTTGCTACACTTTTTCTAACTATTAGCAATTATGCAGCCAAAAATTCCATCTGCACCCCAACGCCTCGCTTTTATTGATGTTTTGCGAGGCTGGGCAGCTCTTTGGATGATTGAAACACATACGGTTAACGAGTACCTCAACCCTATTTTCAAAGTCGGTTTTCCATTCTCTTGGCTTAATATCTCGAACGGCTTTGTTTCAGTAGTGTTTATATTTTGTGCCGGTGCTGGGTTCTGGCTGGCGTTGGAACGCAAGCACGACGACTATCGGCAATTGGGGCAGGGATTCCGCACTTATGTATTAAGACTGTTATTCGTTCTCGGCATAGCCTATTTGCTTCAAACGCCTAAGTTCTCGCTGGCGCGAACGCTCAGCTCCACTCCCGAAGATATTCTTCGATTATTGCAATGCAATGTGTTGCATCTCATTGTTCTATGCTCGTTTGCCGCATTGGCATCGGCTGTTTTCATAAAGCGGAAACACTTTTTGAAACTGCTGTTTTCGAGTATTGCACTCATTGTCATTCCGCTGACCCCGGCCATGCGCTCTTTCGACCCGTTCGCCGTTATGCCGACTTTTCCAGCTACTCTGTTCGCAGGCCAGCCTGTTTCTTTATTCCCTTTGTTCCCTTGGTCGGCTTACTTTTTTGCCGGCGCGGCCGCTACGGCATTTTTCCGCGAAGCGCAAGATAAAATTCGTCTTGCAAGAATAACAGCCGCAGCATCGGTGTGCATTATCGTGCTGATTTTTACGCTGAAAGACGGCTTGCATATTTACTCCTATCAAGCGCAATGGTGGTCTATCTCGCCCGAGCATACCTTATTCCGCATAGCCGGTGCCTTACTCTTGTTCTCCGGCCTGTTTTTGATAGAACCGCTTTTAGGCGGACGGGCCGGCCGACTGCTGAAAACCGCCGGGCAAGAGTCTCTTTATATCTATGTATTGCAAGGGATTATTATTTACGGAACAATAGGTAAATATCATTTGTACGATTTTATCGGCAAAGATTTGACACCGTTTGAAATTTTTATTCCTATTACTGCAATAATGATATTTTGCCAGAGTACCGCGATGCTGTGGCATACAGTAAAGAGAAAATATCCGGCAAATTCGCGCAAATATGCACGCATAGCAACAACCGTAACATTGATTCTATTCGTTATTTTACCGCCCAAGTTCTGATAATTGCTACAAAATCATGAAACTGCTTGACCGCTACATACTGCGCTCCGTCATTTCCACGCTGTTTTTCAGCCTGTTCGCACTATGCGTTATTTTTGTTGTCGTAGACCTTATCGAGAATTTGGGTGATTTCCTTGACCACAAAGCAGAAACAATTATTATAGTCGAATATTATATCAATTATTTGCCGCAAATAATAAAGTTGCTTACGCCGGTGGCAACTCTGCTTGCTACGCTTTTTGCCATAGGGCGGCTTTCAAACCTAAATGAAATAACGGCTATGAAATCGGGCGGCATGAGCTTGTATCGCCTTATTTTGCCTGTCTTTGTCTTTACTTGTGTTCTTAGTGCCGGACAGCTGTATTTCAACGGCTGGATAGTTCCGAAAGCAAATACGCGCAAAGCCGATATTGACAGAAAATTTTTGCAACGCGGCAATACTCCCGGAACGGTCTATAATCTGTATTTCCGCGAATCACCGCTACGCAACGTGATTATGCAATACTACGACCCCACAGCAAAAACCGGTACACAAGTAGTTATAGAAAAGTATTCTTCGGAAATGCATCCAAGACTGCTGCAACGCATTGATGCTCAACGTATTACTTGGGATACAGCCCGAAATGTATGGAGACTTTTCAACTGTTCGATACGCTCTGTGACACCAGAAGGCTCTAATTTTGCCGTTCAGTCTGAAGATACGCTTTCCCTTGCCGTTTCGCATGAAGAAATAGTCGAATTGCAACGTTCGCCCGACCAAATGAATTTTAACGAAACCAGAAATTACCTTGCAATACTTGAAAAAGGAGGCAAAAACATCAGGACTCAACTCATTGATTATTACGGGCAATGGGCGTTTCCTTTTGCAAATGTAATCGTGGCTTTGTTTGCCGTACCATTCGCTTCTGTCCGCAAAAAAAGCGGACTGGCAATGGAAATGGCAGTAGCCATGGCAACAGCCTTCATGTATTTGATTTTTACGAAAGTAGGACAAACTCTCGGAAGTACGCTCGACGTTAATGCCGAAATAGTCGGCTGGGCACCGAACATCATATTTTTTATAATCGCTCTGTTTATCATAGTCAGGGCAGGAAAATAGCTCTGTACATTGCGCGTAAAAGCATATTTTCGACCTGACAATAGTTTCAATTTTACATTGTGGAACACAAGCGTTTATGTTTCAACATTCCTATCGCCGTCGTATTGGCAGATTTATTGCCCGATTGAGGCCGTTATGGCGTTTTATGATAACGCTGAACGAATTCGCCGGCGAGAAACACGTCTATTTGCTGTCGGCCGGAATTGCATTCAATACTTTGCTATGCGCACTGCCGCTATTGCTGACCGCAACCTCGATAGTAGGAATACTCTGGAATGAAAATTCGGCTTCCGAGGCAATCCGACAAATGCTTACCGATTTTCTTCCGTCAACGCACTCATCGGCAGAGTTTATCGAATCGATACTTACGGAAGTTCGTGCAGCGTTTGAATTCAGCTCGATAGCCGGCTACATAGGCGCAGCAACTCTTATTTGGACTGCCTCTGCCCTTGCAAGCTCTATACGCAACGCTCTTAACGTTGTATTTTCTCTGCCGGCGCCACATTTCTTTCTGCTGTATAAACTCAAGGATTTGGGTATAACGATTTCTTTCTCTTTGTTGCTGATTTTAACGTCGGCAATTGCTCCGGTCATAGCTTTCACATCATCGCTCGGCGCGAAAGTGATGCCGCCGTTATTTGCCGAATGGTTCGGCGGAACAACTGTCAATTTAGTTGCAACCGCCGGAACATTCCTGACAATGTATTTGCTGTACGGCTATTTACCTAATGCAAAACTGCCATGGAGATTGAGATTGCGCTCTGCCGTATCAGGTGCTTTTCTGCTTGAAGCAGCGCGATTTATATTTGGTTGGTATCTTACAAAAGCAACTTCGTTCGGAAAGATTTACGGCGTTTATGCAACGCTGATTGCCATTGCAATATGGGTATATTACGCATCGTTGATAATCGTAATGTCGGCAGTTACTTCGCTTGCCGCCGAACGTTATGGCGGATTTCGAGCGATTTTTCGCGGCGGACATACTCAATCAAATCAAACATAAACTATTACCTCAGCCGAATATTCGCCGTAACTTTGATAACTTTACCTCTGTTTACAAAACAAAACCCTATGCAAACTTTAATACTTGACGGTAATTCGCTGACTATTGAAACTCTCGTTAAGGCAATAGAAATTCACGCCCGGATTTCACTTTCCGATGTTGCACGCGGGAATGTACGCGCCGCACGCGCCGTAGTCGACCGCTGGGTAGAACGCCGTGAAATAGTTTATGGCGTAACCACCGGTTTCGGTGAATTTGCCAACGTGGTCATTCCGCCCGAAGAATTGGAGTTATTGCAAGAAAACCTCATTGTATCTCATAGTGCCGGTGCGGGCGATTTCTTGCCTGACGACATTGTTCGCACAATGATGATTCTTCGCGTAAATGCTCTGGCCAAAGGACATTCCGGTATACGCGAGGGGACGCTTGATACGTTGATTGCCATGCTTAATGCCGATATTATTCCGGCAGTTCCGTCGCAGGGCTCGGTTGGCAGCAGCGGCGATTTAGCGCAACTTTCGCATATAGCACTTGCGCTTATAGGGCGCGGGACCGTACTTGAAAACGGCAAGGCCGTGCCTTCGGGTGAGGCTATGCGACGTGCCGGAATAGAGCCTGTAAGTCTGAAAGCCAAAGAAGGGCTGGCACTAATTAACGGCACGCAAATGATGTGTGCGTTTGGCGCATTAACGGTTGCACAAGCACGCAACTTAGCTGATACGGCCGATATTGCGGGCGCATTTTCGCTTGATGCATTGCGCGGAACAGACCGCGCTTTCGACGAGCGTTTGCATCGTTTGCGCGGATTTCGAGGTCAATCGAAAACTGCGGAAAATTTACGCGATCTTTTGTCCGGCAGCGAAATACGAAAATCTCACATTGAAGGCGACAGTCGCGTTCAAGACGCTTATTCGTTGCGCTGTATGCCGCAAGTTCATGGCGCGTCGCGTGATGCAATCGGCTATGTATGGAACGTTATTTCTACAGAATTAAACTCTGCGAACGATAACCCGTTGATTTTCCCAGATACGGAAGAGCATATCGAAGGCGGAAATTTTCACGGGCAACCGTTAGCCCTCGCTCTTGATTTTCTTGCTATAGCCTGCGCCGAGCTTGGTAATATATCCGAGCGGCGAACCGAGCGCATGGTCAACGGCACATTAAGCGGCGGATTACCGCGATTTTTGGCGCGGCGCGGCGGCGTAGAATCGGGTATGATGATAGCGCAATATACGGCAGCTGCCATCGTATCGGAAAACAAGATTTTATGCCATCCGGCCAGCGTGGATTCTATTCCCACATCTGCCAATCAAGAGGATCATAACTCTATGGGCAGCATAGCCGCACAGAAAGCGCACAAAGTGGTAGACAGCGTGGAAACCATACTTGCAGTGGAGTTGCTTTGCGCTGCGCAAGCGATTGAATTTCACCGCCCGCTGACGACAAGCCGGCCGCTCGAAGCCGTTCTGCAAATCATCCGTTCGGCCGTACCCAAGCCCGAAGGCGACCGCGTAGTGTATCATGACATTCAAGCCGTCAAGCAACTGATTCATTCCGGAGCAATAAATCGGGCGGTAGTATTATGAGCACAAAACGCCTGCGAATAGGTTTTATTAATTCTTTAGGGACAAAAAACAGATATGCTTGGTCGGGAACGCCGTACAACATGGCACGCGCACTGCAGCGCCATTGCGGAGATGTCGTATCGTACACTCCCGTGCGCGGTGGCTTGCCTATGTTCATAAGTCGGGCGGCAAATAAAATCACTTCAAAGATTATCGGCAAACAAATAAATCATCTGCACACATTTTCTCTCGCCAATAGATATGCCCGACATTTCGCTTCGGAAATTAAGGCGAATCGTCCCGACGTGTTGTTCGGTTGTGCAGCCGCCACCGAATTATGCATGCTCGAAACCGATATTCCAATTGTGGGCTCGTCAGATTCAACAGCCGCGTTAAATCTCGATTACAATGCTTTTTTTTCGCAAATGCTCGATTTTTCCTATCGTGTTACCGACGAAATAGAACAAATATATCTGAACAAAGCCAAGGCATTGTATTACTCAACCGAGAGAGCGGCGAACTCTGCCGCACAACATTACAATGTGGCATCTGACCGTTTGTTTGTAGTTCCTTACGGGGCAAATCTCGACGACGAAATAATTCCCGACCGAGCAACCGTTCTGCAAGACAAGCCGCACGACGTTTGCCGGTTATTATTCATAGGCGTTAATTGGCACTACAAAGGCGGATCTATCGCAGTAGAAACACTGAAAGCTTTACTTGACTTGGGAATTCCTGCGGAACTAACGGTTTGCGGCTGTGTTCCGCCGGAGCAATACCGACATCCCAATATGCACGTAATTCCGTTTTTGGACAAAAATTTGCCACATGACACCAAGATATTGGCCCAATTACTACTTAACTCGCATTTTTTCTTACTGCCCACTCGCAATGAAGCTTTCGGCATTGTTTTTTGCGAAGCATCGGCATTCGGCTTACCGTCCATATCTACGGACACAGGCGGAGTAAAAGAGGTAGTGGTTTCCGGTCGCAACGGCTATATTTTACCGTATGAAGCACAAGGCGCGGAATATGCGAACATTATCGCATCTATTTTTACGGACTGCTCCGGCTATAACCGCTTGCGCAGTTCAAGCCGCGATGAATACGAAATGCGACTTAATTGGAACACTTGGGGAAAGGCGGTTGCATCAACTTTATCAAATATACTTTAAGCAACCGATTTTCATACAGGAAACGCAGTAATCACCGGAAAAACAACGCCCATATACGCGCTACGGTAAAAGTAACCGTAAATCCGATGCCTATAGGCAACAACGTTGCAAGCATAGTCCAGCGCAGGCTGCCTGTTTCCTTGTAAATAGTGTAAATGGTTGTGCCGCAAGGATTGTGCAACAGGCTGAAAAGCATTAAATTTATGCCGGTCAGCAACGTCCAACCTCCGGCTTGCAGAATCGTCAGAGTATACGATGCCGATTCAATGTCGAACAGCACACCCGCCCCGCTTCCTGCGCCGGCAATACGCGCAGACTGCACGGTTAGCATCAGAATTGTGGGAATAATAATTTCATTGGCAGGAATGGCGATAATATATGCCAATAAAATAATGCCGTTTAATCCGAGTGCCAGCCCAATCGGATTAAGCCAAGAGGCTGTTATCTCTGCTATGCTTGTTCCGCCGAGTGTAATATTGGCAACAAGCCAAATCACGGCTCCGGCCGGCATTGCAAACACTACCGCACGCCACAGAACAATGAGCGTTCGGTCAATCAAAGAGGTGTAAAGCGTCCGTAAAATTTTAGGGCGACGATACGGCGGCAATTCCATGCTGAATGTAGAAATTTCACCTTTCAATATTGTTCGCGAAAGCCCCCAAGATGCAGCAAAACTTATTGCAACACCAAGAATCGCAACCGCCACAACAGCACCGGCAGAAATTATACCGCCAAAATACGAGGGTACAAGCGGCCCTATGAATAATGTGGCAATAAGAATTTGAGTTGGCCAACGTCCGTTGCAAAGCGAAAAATTGTTTGTGATAATTGCTATCAGTCGCTCTCGCGGACTGTCAATAATTCGCGTGGCCACAACTCCCGCAGCATTACAACCGAACCCCATCATCATCGAAAGCGATTGCTTGCCGTGCGCTCCTGCTTTTTTGAAAAAATTATCGAGATTGAATGCTACGCGCGGCAAATAACCGAAATCTTCGAGAATGGTAAACAAAGGGAAGAAAATTGCCATAGGCGGCAACATTACCGAAATTACCCAAGCCGTAGCCAAATATACGCCGTCTATCAGAAAACTTGCCGCAAGCGGCGGCAATAAAATTGCGGCGGCTCCTGCATGAAGCAAGGGAACAGCCTTGCCAATCAATACTAAGGAAAGTGCGGCCGACGGAATATTTGCACCGGAAATCGTTATCCAGAATACAATCGTAAAAAGAACGAACATAAACAAAAACCCGCTGATACGTCCCGTAACTATACGGTCAAGTCGCGTTTGCCAAGCAAGAGTTTGGCTTTTTTGCTTAGTTGAAGTGGAACGCTCTACCGCCGCAGATACCGCGCCGTATTGTTCGGCAACCACCGCGTCATGCAAATTTTCACCTATGGCTTTGCGGTGCTGTCGCGCTTTTTCCAACAAAGACTTTTTACGTTGCGCAGCAGTTTGTTTGCCGCCATCGTTTATTTTGTCGCCGGTCTGTTGCGCCGAATCTTTTTCTTTACGCTTTGTCCGCATTTTTATGCAGCTTCCGGTTTTAAATTTGGAATTGCGGTGCTGTCGTCAATAGCCGGCATAAGTTCCGGTACTCCAAGCGAACCGTCGATTATGGCATTTTCTATCGAAGTGTCGCCTTCCAGTAATCGCAAAGCCACCCAGCGAGCATTGTCAATATTCGGGAACAATCGCAAAACATCGCCTTCAATCTCACGAACTGCATATTCTGCCTCTTTCGGCAAGGCAACGCGCAAACGCGGTGACGGCTTTTCTTCGCCCGAAGCAACATCGTATATTGCCGACAGAAGTGCATCTAAACCAATCTGCGAGCGAGCATCGGTCAAAATCACCGGCACTCCTATTTCGCGGGAAAGAGCGCGGGCATCTACGGAAACCCCCTCTTTTTCAGCTTCGTCAATAAGATTTACACAAACTACCACGCGAGACGTTATTTCCATAATCTGTGCGGCAAGCAACAACGACCGTTCAAGGCGCGAGGCATCGGCTATTACAACCGTAACATCGGGGCGGCCAAAAAGAATAAAATCGCGAGTAATTTGCTCGTCCGGACTTGTGGAAAGCAATGAATATGCGCCCGGAAGGTCAACTAACTTGAAGAATTTTTCTCTGAACGAAAAGCCGCCTTCGGCACGCGCCACAGTTTTACCCGGCCAATTTCCCGTATGCTGACGTAATCCGGTCAAAGCATTAAATACAGTACTTTTGCCGGTATTCGGATTGCCCGCGAGCGCAATTACATAATCCGCATTATCTGCGTTCAGCCCCATTTTTTTCAAATTGGCGGATTTATATGCAGAACAAGATTCGCACACGGTTGTTTTACTTTTTTCGAGATTTCTTTGCTTGCTCATAATTACTCCGATAGTTCTGTGTCTTGCAAACGAATCATAGCCGCTTGTTCACGCCGAATTGCAATTAAGGTATTTTTTATGCGATATGCGGTCGGCTCGCCGGACGGACTTCGCATTTCGGCAATTACCCTTGCCCCGGGCGTAAACCCCAAGTCCAAAAGGCGATTCCGCTGCGGCCCTTTACATTCGGGAAGTATTTCGGCAATAATGCCCGAATTAGATAAAGGTAAATCACAAAGTAACATGGTAAAAAATTTATTTTTAGTTTAGACTAAATCCTGATTATGCCAAATAAAAATTACTGCTCTATCGCCGATACGAATATTCTTTCGGCCACTTCTTTCCAAACAAATTCGGTCCTATCGCCTATTTTTATTGTAAAAGGGCCGTTGAACGGTGCACGCGCAATAACTTCAATCCGAGTTTTCGGAACAAGCCCCAAAGAAATCAGGAAGCGCAGAAGCTCCTGGTTTTCATCGGAAACTCGGCGTATCACAAGGACTTCACCTTCTTGCGACTCTGTAAGTGAACGATTGAACTGCTCGGGTATTTCGCCATCTTTCGTCGGTATCGGGTCTCCATGCGGGTCATGCGTAGGATCGCCGAGTACGAATGCAATGCGCTCCTCAAAATCTTCCGAGATATGATGCTCTAATTTTTCGGCCTCATCATGCACTTTATCTATCGAATACCCGAGTGCTTCCGCAAGGTAAAGTTCCAGCAAGCGATGATGGCGCACGATTTCAAGTGCTATTTTCTCGCCAGCCTCTGTCAGCGTAACACCTTTATGCGGCGAATACTTGACCAATCCGTTGTCCGCAAGTCTCCGTATCATTCCCGTAACAGATGCGGGCGCAACACTTAATGCACGGGCAATATCGTTCGTACTTGCAGCGTTGAATTGCTGAAGTTTGTAAATGACTTTCAGATAATCTTCTACGGATTCGCTTTGCATAATTTTATTTTTAGTTACAACTAAATCCAAAATTAGATAAAATTTTGCATATAGACAAAATATTGTTAATTAGAGTATAAGTAATAGGGTTGATTATGACTCTTTTTACTTGGCGGTATAAATAAAAAGGCAGACTTATTCTTTAAATAAAGGAAATTCCAATATAAACGATGCACCTTCTCCCTCGACTGATTCACACCATACTCGCCCTTTCATTAATTCGGCGAGTTTTTGTACGATTGAAAGGCCAAGCCCCGTGGAATCTTCGCCGGCAGTCGGTCTTGCGGAAAGTTTTTGGAATTTACCGAACAGTTTCGGCATATCCTCCGCAGAAATTCCAGGGCCGTAATCTCTGATAATTATTCGTAAATTCTCGTCGCAAAATAATTTCACGTCAATATCTACCGATTTATCGAACGGCGAGAATTTTATCGCATTTGAAATAAGATTTTCCAGTACTTCGCGCAAACGATGCGTATCGGCAACTATAATACAATCCGAAACTTCGCCTGAAATATTCACTCGCAACCCGATATTTTTTTCGGCGGCGCGAGCGCGATAGCCGTCCGTTGCCATGCGTACTACGGCGGCAACGTCGCAAGGTGCAAGTTCAACGCGAACTTTACCCGATTCCAGCACATTAATATCAAGCAAATTGGAGATAATAGAGAACATATACGACGATGACCGTAAAATATCGGATGCTATATCGCGCACGTCGTCATGCGTCATAGAGTCTATATGGCTTTGTATAAAATTAGCGGCAAGTTTAATGGAACCGAGAGGATTTTTCAAGTCATGAGCCGCAATTCCGAGAATAGTATTCTTTTCTGTATTCAGTTCAGCTAATTGCTTATTGGCATCAACTAATTCTATATTGCGCAATCGCTCTATTTGCGCTTCATTATGCAGCTGCTCTACGCGGTGGCGCACCTGCAAGGCATGCAATCGCTCCTCGGACGAGCGACTGGAAAGTATTTTATTGATTTCTATATGTTTTTCAAGATAACTGAAAGCGGCCTCGATATTTTGGTCTTCTTTTTCTAAATTACTCAGAAACTTATAGTATTTGGCCGTTTCTACCATTGCCTTTCCTTCCAATGCAAGGTCAAGTGCCTGCATAAAATAAAAACGAGCACGCTCAATATCGCAATCTTTGAATGAACGGTTGGCATATAGGACGGCTACTTGCGAGTAAATAACATGCCGACGATAGTTTGTCTGGATACGCGAGATATTATCGAGTGCTTTATTCAAATAATAAGCAGCCTTATCATAATTTTTCATTCTTTCGTACACTTCGCCAAGATAACCCCAAACGGCTATTTCTCTTTCGGAATCACCTGCTTCTTGCGATAAAGACAATGCGCGGGAAAGTGTCTCGAAAGCACGTTTGTAATCGCCGGTTTGCATATATATCCCGCCCATATTGTTGAGCGTGGCTATAGCAAGTTTTTTTTCTCCGAGTCGCTCTTTTATTTCTAAACTGCGGCTATAATATTCAAGGGCAACAGCAAAATCATTTTTTTGATGATAAACAGTACCTATGTTTCCAAGAACGCTTGACTCGCCGAGTGCATCTTCGGTTTTCAGCTTTATATCGAGAGCATTTTCAAAACTTTCTATTGCCGCAACATAATCTCCCAAATAGCTGTAAATAGAGCCTATATTATTTAATGCCCTGCCTTGTTTCTTAATGTCGCCTAATTTGTGTGCTATATCGAGATTGCGCAAAGCATAGCCGAGAGAATCGGGGAAATTTCCAAGCAACCAAGCGGCGTGTCCACATTCCTCGTTGGCTTGAAGAACATAATTAAGGTTGCCGTTGCGCTCAAAATAAGCCAGCGATTCGATTGCGGCCGCCATATATTCCTTGTAGCGCGAAGAAATCATATAGGCACGTGAAATATGCAAAAGCAACAGGCCGCACGAATGATTGTCTATGTCGGAGGAGAATTGCTCTAATCCGCTTTGGGCTGTTTCTACAAGGAGGTTGCAATGCTCTGTGTCTTTGGTTGATTTGATAATTGCTTCAAGGCGCGTCACTTCGACAAGTAAATCTCCGACCGAAGAAAATCTTAAGGATATAGGTTCTGCGGAACTTTGCATAATCGCGGTTTAAGCGTTTGAATACATAATAATACGTTTGTCAAGCCATTCCTGAAACGGCTTGAACTTAGCTAAAATATCGATTTTTCTCTTAGATTTGATGTTGCTTACAGAATAATGCGACAAAAATTTACCCATATCCGGGGCATATACCAATAAAGACACAATAATGCCCGATACAGAATAAAATGCAAAACCGAAAAGCACCTTTCTTTTACATTTTCCAGTAAATTCTGCAAGAACCATTTCTCTTTCGCTCTATTTCACAACCGACATTCGCATTTGCCCCGTATAAGTTCCCGATTTCATAATGCAAGTATAGACACCTGTTTCCAAGTCGGCCGCCGAAACATTTACGCTGTATGTGCCGCTTTCAAATGAACTTGAGCCGTCAAGCAATGTTTTTACCGGTCTGCCATGCAAATCATATATTACAAGCGTAACCGGTGCGGTTTCCATTATCATAAAATCTATTATTGCATTCTCGTCGAACGGATTCGGGCGGTTTTGCATAAGCGACGGGCGCGTTCCAGTAAAGCGAAGCGTAGTAATGGTACATTCGCCCGTCGAGGCAAATACGGCCGGCACAGAAAGCGGCACAATATCTATAAACATCAGCGAATCCGTGCGGAAATTACCGGCCGTCACCGAAAATGCCGAGTATGCCGAATCCGGAGCCACGGCAAGGAACTTCATTTCGGCTATCTTTCCGGCACGAACCGTATCGCGGTCGGTAAAGGTAAATTTAATATGCCCCGGTCTTGCGTTTATTACAGCGTCGCGTTGTATCGGCACTTCGGTAGAAAGCAGTTTCAAAGCAAACGGATCGTAATATACCTCTGCGTCAAAGCCGATTTTTTCGAGCCAATACGTTGTGCCATGATATTGCGCAGAGAGGTCGACATTCATAAATATCGGAATAGTTACCGTGTCGCCAATAACGGCGCGTGCCGTATCGGCCGGCGGGAATGAAGGCGATGTGCCGAATATAACCGGAATATCGGGAGCATAACCTTGCCCAGCCATATAATTTGTATCGGCTACGGCACATGGAACAACGCTTTTGGCAACCAATGAATCTGACTTGACAATCTCCTTGCGGGGACAGAACCGAAGAGTATAGACTATTGAATCACCGGGATTTATAAGCGCGTTCCGTGCGGGAACACTTCCTATTATTTGCACGTCGGGCGCGAGCCCCGGCAAAGAATCTATCGTAACGGGAACATCGCCGGTATTCAGCACAGATACCGAGCGGTCAACGCAATCAAGTACGCGCACACTGTCAAAATTGATGGAACTCATTACTTGAATATCGGTTTTTTGGACAATAACGCGCCCTTCGTCGTTCTCCGATATAATTTTAAATAAAATGGTTCGCTCGGTGTCGAAATTTATGCTGTCTACCGTGATTTTAGTATTGGAACGTTGCTTTGTTTTCGAAATCAGTTTGGCAATAACGAATGGTTTTAACGAGTCGACAGAGCAAAGATTCTTTGCAATTATTTTAGAACCTGCGGTATTGGAGTAAGGCGCGAAGTTAAGCGACGGCAAAAATTGCGGATAGCAAATATCGGCCAAATACGGCGATTCAAGTCCGGCAAGCTGTAACTCATTGGTATCGTAACCGATTCGGCAGTTTATCGTAACTAAATCCGCCGGAACGCTGCGCGTTGTGTAAATCGGTACGCGAAGTGTATCGCAAGTGGTAATACGGAACGTGTCAATATCCGGCCGCACATTATCGAAAGTCAAATCTAAACTGAACGGCGGAGCAAAACCGCTGCCCGTAACCAAAACAGTTGTGTCAATATCGGGACAAGGCTTGCTAATATGCAATCGCATACGCGCAACGTAAAGGCGCGGCGACCTTGGCTTGAACAGCAGTCTGATTTTTGCCGAATCTATCGAAGTAACAGTAAGCGGAAACGGCCTCGACGCGCTGTCGGCATAGCTGAACACACGTTCGTCAGGTTCAAACGTAATCGAATCTATTACGATAGGCTCTTGTTCGGGGTTTACATCTACCCAAGGCACTATTATTTTTACGTAATACGGTGCAAGCGCAGTATCCACGCGGGTTGGCGGGAAGCCTATTACAGTAGGTGTTGGACGCTGCAAAAGTGCGCGTTTGCCGACGAGTAACACTTCATAGGCTTCGCTCCAGCCCATTCCGGCTGCATTTATATGTAATCTTGCAGCACAATTCACATATTTATCTTCTGCGGGCGTTCGCGGACAAAATGTAACACGAACGGTATCGCGGCTGTTCGGCGGTATAGTAAACGGGAATGTTCCGCTCGGCGAATAACTTGATTTCCAAGACCAGAATTGCGGTGTTGCGCCTGTAACTCGCACACTGTCTACCCATAGTGAATCCACCGTCATATTATGTGCCAACGATTGATTTACAAGCGGCAGTTCGCGCTCTATGCAATCACAAGGGCGCACATACCCCCAATTCATCAGAGAAAGCGGCGCATCCAATTTTATGATTATTCCTTTACCGCCAAGCCGGCCGTCTTGTTTAATCGGACATATAGAATCGGAATAAACCGTGAAATCAGCATCGTAAGTTTGCGCGGCGGCAGGCTCGAACTGGACACGCACAATAATCGAATCGCGCGGCGACAGAACTGCCGGCAGAATGCGCGACGCGCCAAGCATTGTAAATCCGGGTGGTATCGAAATGCTATCAACCCGTATTGGCAACTGCGACGAGTTTTCAACCGAAAAACTGTCTATTTTTTTGTCGCCTACTTCCAAAGTTCCGAACTGCGTAAGTGTTGTTACGGATAAACGCGGCGCGGCCGACGAACCGAACATCGGCGCAGCCCAATCCACGCCGTTGCACTTATATTTCAGATATGCTTTATCGGCACGGTCTTGCGTAATATCGTTCGGTGTATAGCGAAAAATAAAACGAACGCGTCTGCCTACGGGAACGGTTACGCCCGACGGAATAGGCATCGGTTCGACAACGGTAAATCGTCCGCTTGGGTCGCTAAGTCTTATTTCAGTCATAGTTTGCGGTGTATTCACTATATTTTCTATCTCCATTGTATCAAGCCTTGAACCGCAGGCTGTTACATTTTCTGTCCGCATAATATACGGATCGTATCGAAACGTTTCAATTATGCCGCGCCCGTCTATCGGAATGCAGTCCACCGTAAAGCATCGTTGCTCGAACAAGCATAGTTTATCAATGTAAAGCGAATCTTTCAGCGGCCTGAACGTAATAGGTATGGTAACGGATTTTCCCGGTGCAAGGACAACCGCTTTTGCGCCGGCCAACAAAAAGACCTCGCCCGATTCCAGATAAAAAGACACTCGCAACGTGTCGGGCGAAGGATTTGTGGCGGTTACATTAAATGTTCTTTCTTGTCCCACAATAACAGTTCCGGCACTGCCAGAATTAGACGACCATTGCACTTTGGACTCTATTCCACGACCGGTTACATACACTTTGCGCTCTACCGTACAATTCGAGCCGGCAATTCTGCAAATAAATATTATAGAGTCGTTAAATTGCCCTGACCTGTTCGGGAAAAATCTGAAATATTCCTGCAAATATCCTGTGTTGGGTTGCAGAACAGCCGGAAACCTGAAAGTTCTCATCGTAAATCCGGGCGGCACAATTACGGTATCCACCTGTATCGGCCTCGAGGTCAAATCGCGATAAGTCCAATAGACAGGATTGCTTAGCTGGCCGACACATTCGGGGGGAAACGTAAGTTTATTCAGCCTGTTTTTTCCGCTTAAATCGGTTAGTCCGAGAACTTCACGCACAACCCCGCGCAAAGGTATGCTTGCCCCGCCCGCACAGCGACTATTTGAAACAATTGACAGCGTATCGAAATATAATGCGGAAGTATCTCCCGAAATAAATCGCACGGTAATATTACGGCAATCTCCCGGGTCAATTGTAATAGGCGTAGGTGTAATTACTTGAAATATACCGGGTTTTTGCGTAGGAAACCCGGTAATGGTCAGCGGACGGGGCTGCCCTATGTCGCCGCTTGTATTGCAAATACTGATAACCGTGTCTTTGTATAATTGCTCGCGACAGCCGGCGTAAAGCGTGTCGAAATTCAAACGCGCACGGTTCGACGTAAATTCCGTTTTGCGCGTAAGGCGAATTGGAATCGTAACTTCTTGGTCGCAACGATTGGTAGTATTGATTTTCAAATCCGCAATAATAGAGCCGGTAATAACCGAATTGAACCTGACCTGAAAAGCAACCGGCGTTTTAGGCGAAAGCGCCGCACCTGTTTGCGACAATGTAAATGCTGCGTTGTCGCGCCCGACTATGCGAAAAGCCACACTGTTTGCACAAATTGAAGTGTCTTGTATCGTTACTGTGTAAACAGCCGAAGTGTCACAGTTTATATTGGCCGTTATATTTGCCGGCGAAGCTATTAAAGATGTATTTATCGGACGGTCGGACGGAGCGCATACCGCACCGCTGCGCATACGCCCCGTGTAGCCTTTTCCCGTTGCATCGCATAGCGTAAAGTTAGTGGGAATAGAATTGCAACGATAATAAATCTGCAAATTCGCTTCATTTCCGTTAAGCGAACGGTCTTTCTGACACAGTAATTCCGTAGCACTTAAAGCGCGTTGCCAAATCCTGATCTCGTCAATTTGTCCGCGGAAAGTGCGATTTAATTTTGCATCGTTAGAAAGTGCATTGCAACTTCCTATCTGCAACGGCAAATCGTTTTTTTCAAGCGGACGCAAATAACCCGACGGATATTGAGCATTTCGTGCTGTTGCCGCAAGTGCCGCATTAATATACAGATACGCCGTTTGAGAAGCACCGTCGAACACCGCCGCTATATGCGACCATTTATTGCTGAACAAAGTGGTTGCAGGCGTGCGCACTATTGTGTTGTCGGTACTTCTGAGTTTTGTTCCGTCACCGTTTATTTCGAACACCAAATCGTCGTTCGGAGCAAAATATACTACCCAAACGTCGTTATTATCGTTTCCCGGCCCCCAAAGTCCTGCTATATATTGCGTTGTTCCGGCAATGCGCTCGGGCTTTATCCATGCCTCGAAAGTAAGTGCAGTATGCGATTTATCGCGGACCGAATAATTATCAACGTCAACATAATGTGCACCTTTGCCGCTGTTAACGGTAAGCGTAAGTGCATTTCCGATGCATGATTTAACCGTATCACAAGTTTGACCGTATGCTTCATTCTGGGAATTTATCCCGCAAGCAAACGTCAGAACAAAGAAAATGATGGAAGCATAATGTTTTTTCATACGATATTTCCTTTCGGCTTGCACTTCAATTTTCGAATTACTTTTTTGCCTGCGGCAACGGTGTTGTTATTTCAATCGAAACAGTTCGGCAATAATAACGCCCTTCGGGCAGATTATTATCAAACGGCAACGTCGAAGAGCCAATGCCTTTCGACGACTCAATATTCAGATTGGGTTGATATTGACGCAACAAGTCGCGTGCGGCATCCGCACGTGCCTGCGACAGATCGAAATTGTATTGCTTTTCACCCAACCTATCCGTAGAACCGACAATAAAAGCTCGCGACGAAGCACCGGCGGAACGCGCCACAAAAGAGCGCATCATTTCGCGGTTTTGTGCTGAAATATCCGAACGGTTGAAATCGAAAACGATTAAACTAAGACGACTGACCTCCATCTGATTCAGCGAACGCTTCAACGGAAACCGTGCCGAAGCTTCCGAAGCAGTTCCGTCGGAAAATACCACGCGCAAAGTACCGGAGATAAGGTCGTCTTTGGCAGCCAATCCGGCGGCCTTTGTCAGTGCCGAAGCATCTACCGACACAAAAAGCGATTCGGGTGGCACTCCGTTGCCCTGCGACGATCCTAAATTAACATCTCTAAGCGTTAATTCGGCCGTCCATGAAATCGGCGGAACAGGATATTGCACCGAAGTCTTCAATGCTTGCCGAGTTATCGTAGGAGAAAATTCCAGGAACTTTGTATGAACAACGGGCTCAAGCAATCGTTCGTCTTTTGTGGATATTTCTACGCGGCGATTTTCTTCCACACCTTCAAGATAGCGGTCGTTAGACGGTATAGCGGGAATATCGCGCGTTTGAATTATCATGCGTTCTTTCGGAATATTCCATTTGGACATAAGATAGTCGGCCGTTGCTTGGGCACGTTCTCGCGCCAATTTTGCACGAAGAGCGGGCGTGGAGGCCTCGCGCCCGTCTGTTGTTCCAGTCAGAATTACAGTTTCGCCGGAATTTTGCAACAGACGTTTTCCAAAGATGTTCAATACATTGTAATACGTGGTCAGCGTTTCGCGAGGTAACGAGTTTTCATCGAAATCCGCATCGGTCGTGGGGCGATACCGTTCGCGTAACTCTGCATGTGCGCTATCGAAAAATATGTACGGAAGCAACGGGTAAGTTTGCGTTACGATGGTTTCTTGTGCTTCAAGCGTTTGCGACTCTACCGACTGCACCGTTACCGGCGGTGCGGCGGGTGGCGGCGGCGGCGGCGGTGGCGGCGGCGGCGGTACGGGCACAACAGTATCAAGCGGCGGCGCCGGCTGATGACCGAGCTCGTATCTGATACCTATTCCGGCTTGTATAATTTTCATATTCCATTCGCCCTCGCGCAGTATTGAGCCTAATCCGTGGCGATAAGACACCTCCGGCGAAATAAACCAACGCGGTTGCAATTCCATGTCTGCCCCAATGCCTGCCGATATTCCTATTGATGTGGAGGCATTGCGTAATTCGCCGCTGAACATCAGGCGTTTTCTTGTTCCGTCGGGAAACAGAACGCCTTCAGGCGCGGCCAACAGCTCGTATTGCTTGTAATTATTGCCGAAAACGGGATTTCCGGCATCGAAAGCCGCTCTGAAATACAGCGGCATATCCGACATTGGAAATACTTTCGCACCAATATCGAATACTAAATAATTCAGCGTTGATTGGAATGTAAATTCCTGAACTAACGGCGTATATCGGTTATTAAAGGGGTCGAAAACCTGATACGCAGATGTTTGTGCGGTCAAGTCGGCCGGACGGGCGGCAAAATACAAACGCCCCGATAATTGAAGCAGTTGCGGAAAAATTGCATAATCATACACAATTCCTCCAAGCAGTCCGCCCGATTTGCCGTTTGCAAAAGAGCCGCAATCCTCCGAACCCGGCAGAACTTGCAGTGCGGTCGAGTTCATTACATAGCCGTATCCGGCGAATACGCCCGGATACGAATAGCGCGGTTCTTCTCCAAGCGACTCTTGCGCTTCGGCACTATAGGTTGCCGCAAATAGCAACCCGCAGATATAAACGATAAATCGAAAAGCGTAAAATGATTTCATCGGCGAGAGAAAAAATATAAAAAGCGCGGCCGACAGATTAAAAATCCGTCATTCGGCGATTTAGTTACGCCGAATATAGAGAAAAATCGGGCAAGAGAAAAACAATGCGGTATTTATGCTTGACAATATATGATTTTGCTTATGCGCGAAAGCAGCTTTTTAACTTCGGGAATGGAGCAAAAACCATTTTTTTATCGTCCGCCTGCAATAGAAATGCGAACGTCAACGCCAACTTGAGTAGTATTAAATCCGGGCGAGGCTACGCCTTCGTTTATCGTGGCTTCATAGCTGATAAATGCCCGAACGGTAACGCGATTGCTAATGGCATAACGGGCACTCGGCTCAATCTTGATTTGCGTACTGCCGTCTAACCGTTGCCCGTCGGGGCTTGTCAGGTTCAATATATCGTAAGTGGAACTGCTTGTGCGCTTGAAAGAGCCGAGGAAAGCAAATTCCATGTCGTTTTCAAGGTCTAATCCGAAAATTTTCAAAGGAAATTTCCGCTTGTTGTAGCTTGCGTTCAAAGTTATTTCCTGCGCACTCTCCCGTTTGATTTGCGTGGTTGCGGCCAATAGCGAGTAATTGGTTCGAGAATTATACTTTAGCGTTGCATTAAGTGTTCCGTCAAGTTTTTTCTCGTCAAAATTCATCGTAAGCCCGATTACGGGTTGAAATCCGGTCTGAATTTGTTGCGCCTGTATCAATTTGCCGCGGTCATTGATAAGCGCGGTTTCTGTATAAGTGGAAACGTAAGCGTGTTCCAGCGATATACGCCTCGCAACGCCGTCCAGCATACCCCATTTTTCTATTCCGTCCCAGCGAAAAGTCCAATTTACGCTCGGCATAATTTTCCGTAAATCCTTCGGCAGGAATGTAAAAGATTCAAGCCCGTCGTGAAACGATTCGGACAATGCTTCCAGATAAAGCTGATTGCGCTTAAGCGTATCGGGCTCGTTTATTTGCGCTTTTCGCTCGTTGTACAGCGAGATTACATGCTCTACCGTATTGTTAAGCGGCGCGAAAAACAGGAATTTAGGCAAAGAAAGATAAGACCTGCCGTAAGTTGTAGTAACCACGATATTGCTGTAGTCCGGTATTCCTTCGGAATTTGTTGTTACCGTTTGCAGTTTATTGTATGCAAAATCGGATTTCCAATTCAGGTCTAATGTTGCGCCGGGCCAAAGTTGGCGGTTAGTTCGCATTTCAATGCCCGATTTTTGCGTAAAGCTTTCCTGAAACACTGAATTAGCCGGACGTATCCCGTCATACGCAGTAAATTTAAAAAACGGAAATGAACTGCTTGGAGCAAAGCCTATATCGCCGTGCGGATGCTCTACAAGCCCAAGCTGATAAGCCATTCCCGCGCCTTGCGACGGCGGCTGACCGAGCCCTACGGCACCACGCCAGAAATTCGTTAGACCTGTTCCGCCGAACACGCCCGGATTAAGCGATGAATTATCCTGTCTGAAGTTGAAGCTCAATGTTTCGAAATCAAGAAAAATCGTTTTAAGTACGCGCCCTATTGATTTGAAAATATTGCTCGAAGTGTCGGAAGCGGCTCTCTTGCCCCAAAGTTTATCGGCAAACGGTTTGAGTTTGAAATTTGTGCGAAGATCGAGTTTACTTGCAAAAGATGCCTGCTTCACTACGTCAGCCAGTGCCGGGTCGGGTTGCAGTGCATTTCGCCAAGTAAACACCGAAGAGTACGAGCCGGTATTTTCCAGATAATTCCCAAGTCCTATAAATTCGGGCAGTTGCGGTCGGAAGTTTACCGTAACGGTTTGTGTATGCGCATTATCCTCGCCAAAATTTAATTTGCCGTTTTCGCCTACAATGCGCTTAAAAAGGTCGTTCGCACTTCGTTGCTTGCCGTTTTCGTCCGTTTCCATGGGAACGAGCGTGCTTTGCGTACCGAAATTATAGTCAATAATCGGACTTAGCAAGCCCTTTTCGGAGAATCTCCACGAGAATTGGGCGGTACGGTCGGCCGTAAAATTGCGCGATACCGGGCTTGGAAACGACAAGAAGCGCGATTGTTCTGTGCTTCGCGCGCGGTTCATGGTCAATCCCGTCGAGAAGTTCGACGGTAAGAAGTTGATTTTCCAATCTTTGAAAGAGCTTAGTATCGGTATGTCGTCTGCCCAGCCGAACGGCTTTGCCCATAGCGATTGCGGAATTGTCAGGGCATATTGCATTGTAAGCCGCCATTGCCATTCAAATCTTTCCTGCACCACAGGCGAACGCTCGAACGTTTGCCCGTAGCTATAGCCAATCGTAATTCGATTAAGCGTTTCCTTAATCAGCCAAAAATCAACGGGAATACCGAGTTTTACACCGGTAAGCGCCCAATTATCTTGCACACGAACGGTTTGCGAGCGAGAGACTATGTTGTCTGCCGCTTTTCGGGCTATAGAATCGGGCTGCCCGAGCGCGAGGACACGGCGATATTCCGCGTCGGCCGCAGTATTGAGTTCCACATCACTTTGAGCGGCAAACTGCGGATCAGTCAAATTTTCCGTGTGTGAATAGCTTATGGGCAATTTCATTGAGCTCATAAACTTAGGCAGGAATTTTTCCAAACTTCCCTGCGCCTGAAACGACCAGGCGGTGGACGTTGTGCGGTCGCCGAAACGCTCTTCAAGTTTATGAAAATTCGGAAGTGTAGTAGAAAAATTCGCATTAATAGTTCCCACATCGGCCAATTTCAATTCCGCGCTGCCGATTGCAGCCCAGTCCACATTATTGACCGGTTCGATAAGCCGAAGTTCATCTACCCACATCGTAGTGGTCAGTTCGTTGGGGTATCGGTCTGCCGGATTTGCAATTCCAAAACCTATAAATTGTACTTTTGTCAGAATAGGCGTTCCCTTAATTGCATATCGCGCAAGAGGGTCGCCCGGCACGGTAAATTCCTGGCGAGTAAATTCGCTGCCCGGGGCGCGGCTTTGCTTTACAAGTGCGGCAAGTTCGGTTAATGTTATCCCTACATCCTGCCAGCCGCGCAGAAGCGGACGGCGATATTCGTAGTAGTTTGCGGAATCAATGCCGAACCGAATAAAAGCGTAGGCAGCCGGCGTTGCACCCGGCACTATATTATCGGGCATCGAGCCGTCGCCGTGTATAAAAAACTTCAGCTGTTTATAGTAAAAAATGTCTGTCGGACGTAATATGCGAACAGCCATGCGCTCGTCGTTATAGCGCAAATTGCGAACGCCGAGGGAAAGCGATTGTTCGTTCAAACGAATATCTTGCGTTGGGTCGGGATTCAGTAATTGGCGCGGACGTTGAACGCCCGGAGGCAATGTATAATAATCGGGGGCACCGCTATTTTCCTCTACATTTACGAATGCAACGGAAAGCACGCTGTCATAAGGTGAAACGCCGGGCTGAAAAGCATTGGAACGTTGCCATTGCGCACCGACGAATCGCCAATCGGCAATATCGGCAAGTAATGTGCCGCCCTTTGCCCAAACGCGAATGTATTGTATATTTGAAAATTGCGGATTGCCGGTTTGCTTATATGGACGGCGAATAGGTATGCGCCACAAATACCATCCGGATCCGGGTGTGCCACCGCCTACAATCTGCTGATTCTGCGACGGGTCGTTCGTGTTCAAATTTACTTTGTATGTAAAGTAACTGTTGTCGAGCGATATGGTTTGGCCGTTGTTGTTGTTCAGTATTTCTTTATCGGGGAATTGCCCTGATTCGGAAAGCGAGGCATTGCCCTCGAAATTATTGTATTTCAAGAAATCGGCTTCAGATTGCTCTTGAAGCGGCTTTTGGAAATTAAAAGTGTAATTATCGCGTGCCGGGTCGGCCTCGTCGGACAGCGGCGCGGGATATTCGGCTTTTTCATGCAGGTCGTCCAATCGGTCTATGCCTATGTCTTCGCCCGGGTCGATTATATTGTTGGGTATCGGAAATTCGGGATTTGCTCCGTCTTCCGTATCGAGCGTATTATTAGGAACTATATCTTCGCTTATTTGGCCAATATCAATATACATTTCGGCAGACGGCTCGGCCGCCACGCGCATCATAATCTCGATGTAGTCTATATTATCATTGTCAAAATTCGTATTGAACGTGGAAAGCAAGCGTTGCATACCGCCCCAAGCCCTGTATTTATTGTCGAGTTTATATTGCTCGTATCGAGTACTGTCGGATCTCCATCGAGGATTCAGTGTGTCTACAAAATTCGGATTACGATTGTAAATACCTCGGAAATATGGGTTAAATCGAAATTTAAGGTCATTTAAAGTGGCATATCCTTGTCCGAATTGGCGATTAGGATACACTTCGTTTTGCCGAGTACGCCCTATGAAATAATTAAACCAATATGAATAGCCGCGGAACCATAAGTCGCGGCGCGAGGCTTCGTCAAAATACAGCGTTGAGTCAACTGGCAGCGCCGCATGTGTCCACTGCGTTCCCGATGTGCTGAGAGTAATATAGCGTTGCGCACCTTCAAAATCGTCAAGAAAAGCTACTGATTCGCCGTTATCCGAACCTATGTCGGATCGGCGTTTATTCGGATCGGGCAACATAGCGGCTATTTCACCGCGGAGATTAAGAGTAGACTTTTCTTTAGTATCGAGGAAAGGCAATGCGTCGAGCGCCTTTGTAATTGCAGGAATTTCTGTGCTTAAATTGCCGTCAAAGCCTATCATTGAGTTAGAAACAGGTTCGTCGTTCAGTCGAACGCGGTCTAAAAGCAATGCTTGATTATAGAGCATGAAAGTCATGCCGATATTGCCGAGAGTTGTTCGGGATTTATAGACCTGCATATCGGCACGAACACCTATCATGGTTTTTGTTGACGTAGTAAATTGGTCGGTTTGCTCGAGTTCCACGCTTAAATTAGCCGTTGGGAGCATGGCGCGTGGATTTAATACAGTCAAAATACCCGAATAATATTCAACAATATAGTCGGTATTTTCTTTCAGAGGTGTACCGTCGAGCGTAACGCGCACACTGCCCGGAGCAATACCCCATGCACCGAGAGCTATACGGTTGCTGCCCCCTTGTGATGTTCCCGTAGCCTCGCCGGATATAACAAATCTATCACGCGCAGTTTGCAGGCGTGCTACTTCTACTGTGGTGTCATACACGGCATCGAACACATATTCTTCGGCAAGCTGCGGATTGCCTATTTTGCGGAAATAATCGCGTAACCCTTCGCGGAAAGGTTCTAAACTCGGGAATAGAATTTCGCCGCGCATCGGATTGAAAAATGCCGAGCCTTGTTGCGCTTGTACTGCCGTATTGCTGCCCGGCACCGAAGATTGGAAACTATTGGCTTGGGCGGCGGCCGTAGGAGGTGCGCCAAGGTCAAATTTTCCGTCAGGCGGCGGCGCACCCGTGCCGTTATTTACTTGGTCTACCCGCAATACCGTAACAACTTTGTCGGGCGCACCGTCGAGAACGTCAGACGAATCGTTGTTTTTACGCAAATACCAAACATTGATTTTCGCATCTGAAAGATTAACGTTTGTCTGTCCGGTATTGTAAATGTTGCGCAGTTGCCTTGCCCATAGCGACTTAAAACCGGGTTGCATATTCGGGCGCGTCACCAATTTAAGTATAAGCGTATCTTTTTCGTTGCGTTCGCGCACCATAGTTCCATACGTCAGGTCGTCGTCGGGCAAGGGCGTTAACGCCTCGACGCGATAGCCTACACCGTATGTTCGGTCGGTTCGCATATTTAAAATTGTAAGGCGGCCGAGGTCTGAGTCGTAAAAATATCTGTTGGCTTCAAGTCTGATAAATTTTCCCGCTTCTATTTGTCCGGCAATAGGTGCGGTGCGTTTCATCGAATCCGGGTAGCGCTGTCCGGCAGATGTATTTCTGGGGGCGATTTCGGCGTAAAGCCGTGCTTCTGCGGCAGTTGCCTGCTCGCGCACATCGCCGGTAGATTCCCATACTTCGATTTCCTTAACGCGATATTGCGACGCGCTTGGCGGAATAACCGGCACGGCATTTCGATAATACTCTCGAAACACCGATTTATAAACCGTATCGAGCAAGAAATGATTGCGGGCATAGTCGTATGCTCGCAATTGAAAGTTTTGGCGTACTGTTCCGCCGCGTGCCTGAATAAATTTACGCTCGCCCCTGCGTTGCGAGGCTACCGTTTTCAGGAAAAGCGGGCCGAACTGAAAATCGGCGCGTGCGCCGAACAAAGCCTGACCGCTTCCTATAAGTGCCGATGGTGTCGGGAATTGCACGTTTCCTAATTCAACGCGCTTTATGATGTCGTCGTCATTACCCGTAAAACCGATATTGAAGCGATTATTCAGGTCGAATTGCTGCCTTGTATTCCAATCCACGTTCATACCCAATTTATCGCCTATTTTTCCCTGCACATTCAGGTTTATGTCCTGCGAGAACAAGGGGCCGGACTGCGTTTGCCCGAAGGCGGAGGCCGCACCAAGTTTCTGTGAGTCCCATCGCCAACCTGCGCGAAGGTTTACGTCGCCGCTTACGTTAATACTTATGGAAGGCTTGCCGAAAATGCTGAAAATCGGATTTTGCGGAACGGGTATATTTAATCCTGTGGCTTGGCTGATAATACTTGCCAAATCGCGCCCCGACATAGAGCGGCGAATATCGTATTGCGCCACCAGCGAATCCCATAATTGCCGCTGCTGTTGCTCGCGCCGCAGAGCGAGATACTCGTCCAATGGCAAATTTTTATAGGGCGACATCTCTACACCCTGCAAATCCTCCGAAGCGCGCACGGTTGTAACGGTAGAATCGAACGTAACGGAAACGCCATAACCGGGCGGTAAAGACGGACGCTTGGCATAGTCGGTCGCACCGAACGGATTGCGCATAGAGGGCGGCACCGAAAAGAAAACGGGGCGTTCTTGGCGGACCGGGTCCGATTGCGGCGAGTACGTAAAAAATGGAACAAATAAACGATTTAGCCGGAGCAGTGCGATTGCCGCCTTTCCGCTAACGACTATATGCGGCGAACGCGCATAAAAATGGGAAAAATCACCGGTGAAATCGGCCGCCTCGGCTATATTGCAAAATAGTAAAGCAATAGACCCGAACGCCGCCGGAATCAAAAAACGTATTATCGGTAAGAATGAAATGGACGTCATCAGCCCTTCTTGCTAAACTTATCGCACTCAAATAACCGACAGCAACGTCAAGCCTCGAGTGCTTGGCACATAAAACAAAAGAATTTGTCGGCGTAACATATAAAGTATCGAAGGACGATAACACTCCGGAAAGAATCTGTTTTCGGCAAAAGCGTGCTACGCTATAACGAGCATAGTCAAAAAAAATTTTATGCAAAATACGGCTTTCCGTCTACTTCTTTGACTGCGGCCGCTAAACTTTGTTTGTGAATAGAGAGCATAACCTATAATTTTGTTTGATATTCTTTGATTTTTCTGTAAAATTTATGACAATAAACTCTACACCCGCTTCTTTTTTCCGGACAATGCTTCGGAGTTTTCTTCCGCTTTCGGCATTTTTTGCCTTGATGGCCGTATCTTCTGTTTGTGCGCAGACCGCACAATCGTCCTACAAGCCTTTGACAAAAGAGCAGATGCGTATCATAACGTATTCATCAACGCGATTTGTCAGTTCGCTCGGCGGAAAATGGGAACGCAGCTACGACGGTATGGCTTGGGACGTGGCAACTTTGCCGTATTCGGACGTGGCCGGAAGAAAAATTCGCTTTCGACGCAATATTCGAATTGATGACGATATGTTGCAACGATACGGCTGGAATCTCTATTTTCTCGGTGTCAGCGACGAAACCGAAATTTATATCAATGCTCAATATGTCGGGCGATTTTTTGGCGGCATGACACCGTTCTACGTGCATATTCCGGAGCGTATTATCAAAAGCGGCGTTAATCTCGTAGAGCTTGTGGTAACGCCGCCGGCGGTAATAAATCAGCGTCACCTCTTTGCGGAAAAATTATATTCGGGTATAGCGCGCGATATTCTGCTTGTGGGAACGCCGCATGTATGGACAAACGACGTTCGCCTGCGATATAATTTTTCGGGACAATACAGTTCCTGCGATGCAACTATTTCCGCAAGTATAATTTCGGGAGCAATAGAGAGGCTTTCGGCGGCCGGATCCGACAGTATTTCTACCGCTATACTCAAAAAAATTCCTATAACGGTAACAGCAGAGATTCGCCGCCCTGGCAGTTCGGCTGCGGCTTCCGTATCGGAACAGCAGATATTGGTAGAGCGCGACAGAACAGCACCGATAAAACTGGCAATGAAGATAGCCTCGCCCGAACTTTGGTCGCCCGAGAGTCCGTCGCTTTACGATTTAAAGATAAGGCTATCCTCCGGCTCGCAAATAATAGACGAGTTCGAGTCTAAAATCGGCTTGCGGGAAGTAAGCATAGCGCAGTCGGGCGACAGCTCGCATTTTATTATTAACGGTTCGCCGCACTCGTTGAAAGGCGTGGAGTATTCGGAACATTTGGGCGACGAGGGCATTACGCTTTCGGCCGACGACATAGATCGCGACGTACAACTTTTCAAGACGCTCGGCATTAACCTTGTCAGGGTAAGATATACCCAGGTTCATCCGTATTTTATGGAATTATGCAATCGCTACGGTATATTCGTTTTTTTGGATTTGCCCGCATACGATTTGCCGCGCCAATTTATAGCATCTGATGAAACAATAGTACGAATGACCAATACGGCGCAAAGATTGGTAGGAGCTTTCGATAAAGATCCTGCCTTTTTAGCCATTGGTATTTCCGACGGTATTCAGGAGAAAACCGATGAGTTTGAAAATTATCAGCGAAGGATTATTTCTTCAATACGCTCAATTTCCGATAAATTATTATTCAAAACTATTAGATTCGGCGCAAAATCAATTTCTGCCGGCGGGCTCGACTTCCTTTGTTTTCGCTCCGACGGCCGGTGGCAGCCAGGGCTGTCGTTTCGCCCCGAAATAGAGCGCATGCTTTCTTTGACAGGTAAACAACCCGTTATGGTTACATTCGGAAAAATGGCGCAACCCAATAATCAGCAACACGGTTACACCGACCCGCTGTCGCTCGAATCGCAAGCGCAATACATTCGCGATTGCTATCGCGAATGTGAAACAATAAATATTGCAGGTGAGATAATTTGGGCTTTTAACGATTATCGCGCCGCAAGGCAGGTTCTTTCCACAAACTCCGACGACCCTTTTGTATGCACTGCGGGAATAGTTGATATGCAACGCCGCCCCCGCGTGGCATATTTGATGCTGAAAGCACTTCTGAACGACGAAAAAGAGCCGTTGCTGAAAGCCGGTAATCACAGCGAAGATGCTCCGTTTCTATTTATAGCCGTCGGGCTGATGCTGGGAATAATCTTTCTGCTTCTTATGAGCCGCTTCAGGCGTTTTCGCGAATACATATTCCGTGCATTATTGCGGCCGTTTAATTTTTATGCGGATATTCGCGACCAACGGCTTCTGAGCACATTGCATACTATTGCTCTCGGCTCTATTATAGCAGCATCGATAGGGCTGACATGCGCCGTTATCTTCCATTTTTTCCGTTCCGACATACGCACGGAATTTTTGGTTGTAACCCTATTGCAATCAAATAATTTGTCGGGAATAGTTCAGCCCGCTCTCTGGTCGCCGGTGCTTTCGCTTGCCGCATTCAGCGCACTTACGTTTTTCGGATTTATAGTGGTGGCCGCAATATTGCGAACAGCCTCGATATTTCTGCCGGAAAAAATCTATTTTACAGATACTCTCGCAATCGCGGTATGGTGTGCTTTGCCCGCAATTTTGTTGCTCCCCGTAGCAATAGGGCTCTACAAACTGCTCGCATTATATCGTTCCGTCTTTTGGTTGGAATTTATTCTGGCGACTATGTGGCTCTGGTGCGGCTACCGAACTCTCAAAGCCGCCGCCGTCGTGTTCGATGTGCGCCCGATATACGTTTATGCAATAGGAGTTGCAGTATTGGCAATAGTTGTCGGCTCTGCCGCTGTTTTTTGGCTTGCACGAACCGGAGCCGCACCGTTCTTGGAATATTATCGCAATGTTATCGCAATGTAAAACCATTGAAATTCGGAAAGAATAACAAGCGGTAGAATCGCTTCCCATTTTTTTTAACTCGATATACTGCAAAACTATGGAAAACAGAATAAACCTCTCGAAGACAGCGCCGAAAGCTATGGAGGCTATGGTCGGTCTGGAAAAATATATCGCTCAAAGCGGAATCGACAAAAAAATTTACGAGCTTATTAAAACACGTGCTTCGCAAATAAACGGATGCGCTTATTGTATCAATATGCACGTGCGCGATGCAATGAAAATAGGCGAAACAACGCAAAGACTTTTTTTGCTGGATGCTTGGCGAGAAACAGAATTATACACCGAAAAAGAGCGGGCAGTTTTGGCATTAACCGAAGCGGTAACGCTAATCACAAACGGTCATGTTCCCGACGAAATTTATAATGAAGCGGCACGGCTTTTGACCGACGAGGAATTGGCCGCGGTAATTATGACTATAGTAACCATCAACGGATGGAACAGAATAGCCATAACATCACGCTCGCCGTTAGATTAAGACGGGTTTTGTTCAATCAAGCAAGCTTTTGGCACCCATGAACTTAAAGCTCGAATCCGAAAATTCGGACGATTATCTGAAAGAAATTCCGGATATAATACAATTCAACGCACCTTCCGTTCAACGGCTGATTCAATCTGTCAAGGCTAAAACAGAATCGCCGCGCGAACGCGCAAAAATTGCCTTTGAAATTGCTCGCGACGAAATTGCACATTCTTTCGACACTCAAAGCCCTCATATAACTATCGGCGCGGTAGAAGCCTTAGACAAAAAAGACGGTATTTGCTTTGCAAAATCACATGCCTTGGCCGCATTGTTGCGCGGGATGGGAATTCCGGCAGGATTTTGCTATCAACGTGTATTGCGCAAAGGAACCG
Organism: Bacteroidota bacterium; assembly: GCA_020852855.1. Lineage (GTDB taxonomy): Bacteria > Bacteroidota > Ignavibacteria > Kapaibacteriales > UBA961 > JADZAA01. Next base: position 9,209 of record JADZAA010000082.1, on the reverse strand, counting down.
TCGAATCGGGCTATGCTCTGCACGGACTTAACGCTGTCTATTTAGAAGAAACAGGCTGGTTTCGCTTGGATCCGCGCGGGAACAAGCCGGGTATTGACTCGCAGTTCTCCACCGACACAGAGCGTCTGGCCTATCCTATTCGCGAAGAATTGGGCGAGATAGATTATCCGAACGTTTTTACCTCGCCTTTACTGTCCGTAATTAAAGCAATGCGGGAATCGCCGAATTGTCAGGCGTTATTCTTTAATCGCCCGGAATTTCTGTAGTTTCCCGCAATCTATTGCTGCCGACTGAAACTGCAAATTTTTATTTGTGAAATATTCGCCGCCGCATCAAACGGCGGCGTTTACCTGATTAACGCACAATGCCGCAGAAAACAGATATGTATCAAAACGACAGTGAATTGCTTGACGAACTTGACCGACTTGACAGAATCAGCCGACAACTTGAAATCTCCGATTCCGAAAGATTGGAAACGATAAAAGCAACGGCCGATTTTGCCGACAAATTTATAGGCGGCTTAAATTCCGCAAAAGCCTTCAATAAAAAGAAAGCTGAAAATCTAAATCTGAACGGCGATAAATCGTCGCTTCGCGACACCCTGGAATTATATCGCAAAGAAGTAGCCGAAAATGGTATTAACGCCGCGTCCGGCAAACACTTAGGATATATTCCAGGTGGCGGAATATTCATTTCGGCAATCGCGGATTTCATAGCCGCCGTAACCAATCCTTTCGCCGGCGAATATTTTGCCTCGCCCGGTGCCGCCACCATCGAAAATGAGGTCGCAAACTGGTTGAAAACTATTTTTTCATTTCCCGAAGAATCTGTGGGCATTCTTGCTTCGGGCGGCTCAATTTCCACGTTAATCGCTTTTACCGCCGCACGCGATAAACATCGCGTTAAAAATGAGAAAATACGGAAAAGTGTAGTTTATTTAAGTGAGCAAACACATCACTCCACGCATAAGGCATTGAGGATAATAGGCTTGGAAGATGTAATCATTCGTACTGTTCCTCTCGACAAGCAACGTCGAATGAATGTGGCGGCTCTTGCCTTGCAAACTGAAAGCGACATTGCAAACGGCCTGACACCTTTTCTTATAGTTGCCACTGCCGGCGCGACGGATACGGGCGCGGTTGACCCTCTCGATGCTATTGCCGATATTGCCGAAAAGCATAAAATTTGGTTGCATATTGATGCAGCTTACGGCGGTTTTTTTATTTTAACATCTAAGCGCGAACTTTTTAATGGGATTGAGCGTGCAGATTCCGTAGTAACAGACCCGCACAAGGGTATGTTCATACCATACGGCGTTCGTGGTGTGCTGATAAAAGATAAATCAGCGGTTTTGTACTCGCATCATTACAACGCAAATTATATGCAGGACGCGGCTAATGAAGAATTGGTTCGCAGTTCTTCCAATTTATCACCCGAATTGACCAAACATTTCAGAGGTATGCGCGTTTGGTTGCCGTTAAAAATTCACGGATTAGAGCCATTTGTCGCTTGTCTTGAAGAAAAACTGCTGCTTGTACGTTATTTTAGGAACAAATTGCGCAGGCTCGGCTTTCAATTAGGCCCCGAGCCCGATTTATCAATCAGTTATTTCCGCTATCCGTTCAAATCACAACCTGACGAAAGAAATAAACGCCTTATGGAGGCAATTCACGAAGACGGCGACGTATTTCTAAGCTCTTCGGTAATTAACGGAGAATATGTGATACGAATAGCGATTTTATCGTTCAGAACAAAAAAAGAAACAATAGATGCAGCCGCAGCAATGATTAGCCGCTGCTTGAAAAAAGAGATTGAATGTGATTTGGCGGCAAGAACGGTTTAATTCGGCAAAAACAACAGTCTTAAATATGCCGGAATCTACCGCTATACCACATTTTTGGGCGGACTTTCCAGAAAAATACTTGACTTTGAGCGTTCGGCGGTATAATTCAGTTCCCAATCATTTTTGAACATTATCACCGGACGTTCCAGCTCGTCGAAAGCAAATGCACCGAACGATGATTGCGGACGTTCGCCGTTGCCCAACCAGCGAAGCCGCGTATAAGGCAATCGTTCAAGCGTTGTTTTTTCATTATATTCCGATTCCATACGCCATTGAAATACTTGCAGTTGCAGCTCTCCCACCGCAGCAATCAGCGGGTACGGCGAGCGTTGTGCGTCCGTAAAAATCTGTATAACTCCTTCCTCGCCAAGCTGTTCTATCCCCTTTCTGAAACTTTTGCCGATGGAGCCGCCGTAGGGCATAACTTTTGCAAAAATTTCGGGAGCAAATCGCGGAAATTGCGGAATCGAGTACGCCGTGCCGCTTGATAGAACGTCGCCAACCGAAAACAATCCCGGATTGATAAGTCCGATAACATCACCCGGATATGCCTCGTCTATAATCGCCCTATCTTGTCCGAATATTTGGAACGGATAGTTAAGTTTTGTTTCGCGTTTGGAACGTGCGTGCATTACCGTCATTCCCCGTGTGAATTTACCGCTGACTATTCGCAAAAACGCTATTCTGTCGCGATGAGATTTATTCATATTCGCCTGCATTTTATATACGAATCCCGAAAACATCTCGAAGTCGGGAGCAATTTCGCCGGCATCTGACATAACGGGCTGCGGCGGCGGTGCAAGAGTGATAAGCTGTTGCAGAAAATTTTCAACGCCGAAATTATTTATGGCGCTGCCAAAGAAAACCGGAGTTATTTTTTCGCTTAAAAATTCTTCCATCGTAAATTCCGGCAATGCACCCTCAATAAGTTCAACATCTTCGATTAGTTTTGCATGAGTGGCCGTGCCTAATTGTGCCGAAACAGTATTATTCCGCAAGTCGGACATTGTAACCGGTGCGCGATACATTCCGCCAACGGTTTTCTCGAAAAAGAAAAACCGGCGTTCAGTTCTATCATAAACGCCGCGAAACTCCGTTCCGTCACCAACCGGCCAAGTCATCGGTACGGCCGTTATATTCAGCACATTTTCCACATTATCGAGCAGTTCAAAGGGTGAAAGTGCCGGCCTGTCCATTTTATTGATAAAAGTAATAATCGGAATGCCTCGGTCGCGGCACACTTTAAAGAGCTTAACCGTTTGTTCCTCAACACCTTTGCCGGCATCGAGCAACATTATTGCACAATCTACCGCCATAAGAGTTCTATAGGTATCTTCGCTGAAATCCTGGTGTCCGGGCGTGTCGAGTATGTTCAGCAGCGAGCCGTCGTACTCCACACGCATCGCACTTGACGACACCGAAATCCCGCGCTCTTGCTCTATGCCCATCCAATCCGAAGTAGTCGAAGAGCGTTTTCCGCCCGTTACCGTACCGGCGGCACGTATAGCACCGGAGTATAAAAGCAATTTTTCGGTTAATGTGGTTTTTCCGGCATCGGGATGCGAAATAATGGCTACCGTTCGCCGACGCTCTATTTCTTTTTGAAGTTCTGTCATTTCTTTTCGTTAATTTTCACCGTAAAAAGCAAGAGAATTTGCCTTTATTACGTAAGTTATTATGATAAATGAGTTAAGGTTGTAAAATATATTTTCCGAATTATTTATTTACTATACAGATCGGGGATATCTAACGGCATTATTTTTCGCGAATAAATTCCAAATCTTTTTGAAACTGCCAGCCGAAAGTTGCACCCGCGCGAATTTGCCGAACGCCCCACGGCGCAAATCCCGTTGCATCGGTAACGCTCAGTCCGAAAGACAGTTCAGGAAGCAAAAACATTGTGCGCTCTGCATTAAGCGGAACATCGAAGCGAATACCGAGTATCGGCGATATCAAGCCGCGATTTATTCCCGGCAACGCGCCAGACCTTTCATTGCGAACACGCGTTCCTGTTTCGAACGAACCGGTTTCGGGAATTACGAGCTCTTCGCGCTGTCTAAAAGACGAAGTTGCAAAGAAATCGCCCCTCATACCGATAAAGCCCGAAAAAAGTGTTGAAAATTGCGCCGAGAGTTGCATTTCGAAATACAAAGCGGCAATATTTGTTTCGAGAATATGCTGAATAGTCGCCGATTGCACAGTATTATCAACTATAACGGTTTTTTCTTCAATCGAAGTGAATCCGGCTACTATATCGGACGCGCCGCCCCAAAGCGAAAGCGAAAATGCGGGTGCAAGCGGCTTTTGGAAAAATGCGGCAGCACCAAGCCCCAAGCCGGAGCCATTTTCGTAATACGGACAACAAGTGGAAACGCCGGGCAAGCCTGAGAATCCGGCCGAATGAAAATACAGACTGCCGAAAAGTCCGGCACCGAAACGAAATTGCGAAGACAATTCGGAGGATTCGGTTTGGGCATCGCAATTTGTTGCGATACATATAGTTGCGAGCAATGCCAATGCCCGGAAGCTGAATATGGTCATTATCGGGTAATCGGCAATAGAGTGGAAATTACTTTTGTGGGAGTTTCAAGAACGAGCATATAAAGTCCGGCTGCCATAGAATCGTAATCGGCCGTTGCGCTATATTCGCCCGCTTCGTATATGCCGTCCGCAAACGTACGTAATGTTCTGCCCGATAAATCCGTCAGGCGCAAACGTGCCAATCCGGTTTCGCGCAATCCGAATTTAATATTGCCGTTGCCTTTTTCGATTATCGGATTTGGATCTATAGCCAGATAAAGTTTTTTATCGCCGTTTACAAATCTTCGCGGTTTTTCACCCGCACGGCAAATGTCCGAAAATACCACGTATACAGGCCGTGGAAGTGCGAAAGGAATACAGCCGGGCCAATTAAAATCCGTAATTTCCACCGCCGTAGAGTCTGCGTCGCCGAACGCCGTGTAAAAATCGAGCGAAATCAGAACATCCTGACCTGGCAAGCGTATACCGCGAATTTTAAACGTTCGTACACCACCTGAAACCGTTCCGCGAAGAGAATCGGTGATTGGCAATAATAACGAAGCATTGCATTGTACGGTAGCAGAAAAACTTGCAGGCAATTTTTCAACAGGAATGTCGTCCGGCGGCACAACTCCGATTTTCACTCGAATTTGTCTGCCGGATTCGGTTTCCATACGATTATCGGCAGGTACAATTCGGGCAAAGCCGCTTGTGGGCGTACAAATTCCCTCGCCGAAAAGGTCGGCCGCCACAGTTTCTCCCGTTATGTTCGGACGGCCGGATTCCGAGTAATGAATTTGCAGGCGGTCGGAACGGCGGCCGTTTTGAAGAGGCTCAAACCTGAGCTCCATTGAGCGTATTTCTCCCGGTGCAAGCGTAGTATTTCCGGCATCGAGAACGCCGAAGCCGGCCGAGGTCGAGGCAAGTTTTACAGAATCGATACTAAGTGCAACTGCGGAATTATTGCGAATAAGAATGCGAACAGCCGAATCTTTGAAAGTGCCGGTTTCCGTAAAACCGAAATCTATAATCGAAACTGTTTGAAGAGCAACACGAGTTCCAACGCCGGAAACGGCAAATTCACGCGCTATGCGGCCACCGCTATAGACACTGCAAACCGCCGAATAAGTTTTCTCTTCGGTTGGCATAAAGCGCAAGCGAATCGAAGCGCATGAGTCGGGCACAAGAGTTCTCGGGAAACCGCCGGATACCTCGAACTGCGAAGTACCGGAAGAAATAACAACTGAGTCTATGGTAGCAAGAAGGGATCCTCCGTTGCAAACGGCAGCGGTAAATGACGAATCGCTCACAGAGCCGACTGCAACCGCGCCAAAATCACAAGGTTTGGCCCATAGCCTTTTTATCCCCATACGCCAAAAATTATTGGACGTATCGGCCTGTATCGGCATTATGTTTACATCCCAAATACGAGCCGAGCTATCGGCGGCGGCGGTTGCAATTCGCGTACCGTCACGGCTGAATCTGACAGATAAAACTGCGCTTGTATGTCCTTTGAAAACAGTAACTTCTTTGCCGGACTTAACGTTAAAAATACGTGCCGAATTGTCTTCACAGGCAACGGCAATCAATTGTCCGTCCGGACTGAAATCGAGGTCGTTGATTATTGTCTGTACGGACAACTCCTCCCCCGACCTGTTCAAATCCGATGTGATTCGTATTATTCCGCCGGCAAGAGCCACGGCGTATTGTTTGGCAACAGGCGAATAGCAGGCAGCGCGAACAGCAACGGGCAAAGAATACGATTGGCGTTCCACGTTCCCCGGCGGATATGCGGCAATATAATCCGCTATAGTTTTATCGCCGGCGGCAAACGTAAAGAACTGTAAAGTGTCCGCCCCTATTTTCGTAACTGTTTCGCGGAAACGCGCTCCCGTAACTTCGCCGGAATGTCCTACAAGTGAAGCTATACCTATGTTTTCGGCAATTTTCCATAATCGCGTCGTCAGGTCGCGCCCGCCTGTCAGAAGGTATTTTCCGTCATGGCTATATTCGCAAGTATTTATGCCGTCGCTGTGCCCGTCCAATTTAAAATGCTCTTTGCCTGTTACGGCATTCAGAACGTAAACGGACAAATTTCCGGCGGCTACTGCGGCAATATCGTTACCGTCGGGGCTAAACTCGGCACATTTAACGCCGCTGTTTTCGCCAATAAATGGAAAACCGTGAATATTCGCACCTGTTTTTACATCAAAAACACGGATATTTTTATCGGCGGAAGCAGTAACCAAAAGTGCGCCATCGTTTGAAAAACGCGCCGAATTAACGGTACCGTTATGGCCTTTCAGCGTAATTTGTTGATTTAATGAACGAAAATATACAACCCGAAGCAAACATCGCTGCGAGCTTTCCGAGGGCACTATCCAGTCGAACGAGGTCATACCGTTACCTTCGGCGATAAATTTCCAAGAAATCCCACCGTCAAGACTATATTCTGCGCGGGTAATTCCGCCGGCGGGCGTTCCGCGCCATACAATATGTGCCGTATCGCCTGCCACAAGTTCTTCACCGCCGTTGGGCGCAACAATCGTTACCGTTTTCGGGCGCAGGCGTTGTCCGTTGCAACCTGCCGAAGCCGTTAAGTAAACAGGGCAAACGTCGGATAGAATATTGATTTGCGCCGAAGTGAAAAGTGAATCCGAAGGAGAATATTTAACGGTTAATTTAAATTCGCCGCCGTCCTGAATAGTTGTTTCAGCCGGAACATCCGCAATAAAATCAGAGTTATCCGAAATTGCCGACTGCAATACAATTGCACCGCCCGACGCTTTTAACGTAACGACTATAGAGTCTTGATGATTGACGCAACCGAAATCAATAAATTTCGGCAAAACTTCGAGTGCCGGAAGCGACTGTGCCGCACCGAAAGGACCGGCTAATGATTGTGCGCCCGTCCGAATGTGTTCAATTAAGAAGCTGCGCGTGCCTGGGGAGCATGGCTCAATTGATTTCCAAGTTATTTCACAAGGTAAAACGCCGCCGAGTTGCCAATATATTCTATGTGTTGCTTCTTCGGCACGCGATTCGGTATTAATATCTTCTAAAACGAAGCCGCTTGTTTCATCTGCAATTCTACGCAATTCAGCTGTAAGTTGCGCCTGCAAAGACACGCAAATTATACGAGCATTCAGACTGTTTGCAAGGCGGATAACCGAGTCGGCATTGATTGCGCCGTAGCTGTCGGTGATAAGCACTATCGCTTTTGATCCGTTATGGCGGCGCACAAGAGGCAATGCACCGGCCGGTTGCATAAGCAAGGCATTGGAGAAATTACTGCCGTCGCCGGCCGGGAAACTAAAGAATGCAGCTGCCACTGCCGATTTATTTGTAGTGAAATCTTGCAGTAAATACGGGCGTTCGCCGAATACAGCGGCGGCGAGTGTCGCGCTGTCGGAAGGAAGCGCGGCGGCAAGCGTGGAAATCAATCTGCGACAAACAGCAGAATTTGCACCCGATAACGCCGAAGCATCGGCCATTATCAAAATTGGACACGGCAAAACGGGCGCAGACGTTGGGCAGGAAAACGATTGCAAAGGAATAGATACGCCTCCCTCCCGCACAATAAATTCGGAAGGCGATTGCGGACGGTAAATATTCCAGGACTCGTCTGCCACATATACCTTTGCGGAAACAAATTGCGATTTACCGGCATTTATTGACTCAAGGACAATACGCTCGCCCGCAGTCGCTTGCATCAAGCAAAGCAAACACACAAGAAAGAGCATTGCAAAATGCAATATTGCGAGCCAATTAAAACGCGGCTTTTTCATCAAGAAAACGCATGAATTTCAGGTATACCCAAGCAATGATTATCGGAATAAATGCTTTCATTCAACGCAAGTGGCACATGAACTGTAAATCTAAGAAATTGCTTTTCTTAATCGTCATATTTCAGTCCGCAGCCGTACAATTCGTAATTTTGCGTTAAACACTCCACAAATTTACGGATAAAACCGCCTTCTGATGATGCCTCTTTGGCAACGCAACCTTCGAATACTTTGGGCAGCCCAATTCATAGCTATGATAGGAATGAGTGCCTGCCTGCCGTTTTTGCCGCTATACGTTCGCGCACTCGGCGTTTCAGACCTCGAATCTGCACAGCGTTGGAGCGGAATAATTAACTCGGCACCATTTGTTTTTTCGGTTATCGCTTCTCCGATTTGGGGTGCGCTAGGCGACCGCTACGGACGCAAATTAATGGTTTCGCGCGGCAATTATAGGGCTTGCAATTTCAATGACTATTATGGGGTTTGCCGTCAATGTATGGCAACTTTTCATTCTGCGTCTTTTACAGGGCGCAATCAGCGGATTCATAGCCGCCTCTCTCGCTTTTGTCTCGGCCACAACACCTCCGGGTCGTTCCGGATATGCCATAGGAGTTCTGCAAAGTACGGTAGCTGCCGGCGGCATAGTAGGCGCAATGTTCGGCGGCGCACTTTCCGATTTAATAGGCATGAATAATGTGTTTTTTGTCGTGGGCAGCTTATGCCTTGTAAGTGCGGGAATTATCATAAAATACATTGTGGAACCGCCCGAAGTAAGCGAAAAATCGCAGTCATCCTCCGTTGTAAAAAATTTCCGCTTTGCCGCAACGAACTCCAAATTGCGCAATATTTTAATGCTGATTATTTTCACTCAAATATCTATTGTTTTCGTTACGCCGATTATACCGTTTTACCTTGAAAATCTGGGCACACCGATAAAATAGAGTTGTTGTAGCGTCTTAAAATTATTTATTTTAGCAGAGAATTAAATGTCAATCACAATATAATCAATACAATGAAAATCGGCGTATCAGACTTGACGACAGACCGTAAGTGGCGCTCTG
>JADZAA010000081.1 GCA_020852855.1 Bacteroidota bacterium | reverse complement strand
TAACAATATATCGGTAAAAAAATAATTCAACCGTAAAATGTGTTTACAGTTTGATTTTTATTGAGTGTAAGTCGGCAGACCGACTACGCTTCGATACGGTAGAATTAAGTCTTAATCAACCGATAAGTTTGGAATTCTTCTTAATTTTACATTCAAAATCTTCCGTTCCCGATTTCTTTATTTATTCTGACTACAATGACATTCCGAACCATAATTCCGGGCGAAGTTCCGCATCGCGAAATGCATCAGATTTTATTAGGCGGCGTAGCACCTCGTCCCGTAGCTTTTGTTGCGAGTTTATCGCCCGACGGCACGGCAAATCTATCGCCATTCAGCTTCTTTAACGCCTATTCGTCAAAACCGCCAACAATAGCCATAGGCCCGGCTATTGCAGCACGGACAGGTATAGCCAAAGACACGTATCTGAATATACTCGACACAGGCGAATGTACCGTAAATGCAGTAACTTACGCAATGACCGAACAAGCAAGTCTTGCGTCAAGCGAATATCCGCGCGGTGTAGATGAATTTACCAAAGCCGGTTTCACAAAACGTGCTTCGCAAGCGGTAGCACCGCCTCTTGTGGCCGAATCACCGTTTTCTTTGGAATGTAAATTGGTAGAGCATTACCCGATTCGCCGTGATATTGGCGGAAACGGAGTAATTCTGATACTTGAAGCAATTCGCGCACATATAGCGGAAGAGGTGATGACTGACGGTGAAATAGACCCGCATAAAATTGACCTTGTGGGGCGAATGAACGGCGATTGGTATTGCAGAGCGCATGGCGATGCAATTTTTGAGGTAAAAAAGCCCCGAACCGTCGGTATAGGCTTCGACGCATTACCCGATTTTATACGAACAAGCGAAATTCTAACCGGTGCGGAATTGGCTAAACTTGCTGGAGTAAACGAAAAACCTGTTGCAGAAATAAGCTTTCAGTTACCGGACGGATTACCCGACGACACTTTCGCGGCGGCTAAAATTATGCTTGCACAAAACAATACGGCCGCCGCATGGCAATTGTTGCTTCGCGCTGTTTGATGATACTTCTCTTCGGAAAACATTTTAGAACAGTGTATTGTCTTTGTTTCGGACAAATCCGAAGCGTTTATATGCCAATTCAGTTGCTTCTCTGCCGCGTGGCGTGCGGTGCAGAAATCCCTGCTGTATCAAAAAAGGCTCGTATACTTCTTCGATTGTTCCGGATTCTTCGCCGACGGCTACGGCAATAGTTCCCACTCCGACCGGACCGCCGTCGAATTTTTCTATTATTGTCAGCAGGATTCGTTTATCCATTTCATCTAATCCAAACTCGTCAACGTCCAGAGCCTGCAACGCTATTTGCGCTATATTTCGGGTAATTACACCGCTTCCCTTTACCTCTGCAAAGTCGCGTGTGCGGCGTAACAGGCGATTTGCTATACGCGGCGTTCCTCGTGAGCGACGCGCTATTTCCTTACCGCCTTCTTCGTCTAATTTAACGCCTAACAATCCGGCCGACCTGCGAACAACCACAAACAGCTCTTCGGGCGAATAATAATCCAAGCGGCAAACTACTCCAAATCGCGAGCGCAAAGGTGCGGTCAGTAAGCCTGCGCGTGTAGTGGCTCCTACAAGCGTAAATCTCGGCAATGCAAGCTGTATTGAGCGCGCACTAGGACCGCTGTCAATCATTATATCGAGCTTGTAGTCTTCCATTGCAGAATAAAGATATTCTTCCACAACCGGCGAAAGACGATGAATTTCATCAACAAACAGTATGTCGCCCTCTTCCAAATTTGTCAGAAGTCCGGCCAAATCCCCCGGCTTTTCCAATACGGGGCCGCTCGTCGCTTTTATATTTCCGCCCATCTCGCGTGCCACGATGTAACTAAGCGTAGTCTTGCCCAAACCCGGCGGGCCGGTCAACAGCACATGGTCTAATGCTTCGCCGCGAGCAAGAGCAGCGGCAATAAACACCTTTAAGTTTTCTACTATTTTCGGTTGCCCCGTAAATTCGTCAAACGACGACGGTCGCAACCCTGCATCTTGTTCATCGTCTTCAGCACGGATACTTGTAGCCTCATTGCGATTGTTATGTTTTGCCATGAAAAAAAATCCAAGCGGAAATTCTACTGTTGTTTGTATGCAAAACTACGATTTTTCTGCCCTCGCGGAAAAGGTTTTTTACCTCTGTGTCGTGAAACAGCATTGCCTCGACTTAATATTTTAAGGTTATATTGCAAAACACAGATTTTAACTAAAAAAACAAAGTATTTCAAAGATATTTTTCAAATAAACCGCTTGTAATCATGATTTTGTTACTGTTATACACAACCTTTTTACAGTATTGATTATTGAGCGACAAATCATATTTACAAACAACTTACATGAACAATAAAATTATATTGCCGAGTGATTTAATATCTATAACAGCCTGCAAACAGGCAATGTCGGTTTATTTAACTTACCTTCTCATTTTTTTCTAACAACAAAATACTTAGATTTGAGTTAAGTATTCGTAAAATCTATGTTAAGACGTTTTTTTAATACAGATTCTTTCTTTACGCTTTTATTGACATTTGCGGCCATGCAGGTGCTTCAGCTCGTAGCGTTGCGCGTTGATTTCCTTAATCCGCTTGCCCGTTCGATTGCAGACTTTCATTTAACCGACGTTGTATTCTCCGGATTACGAACGGTAGAACGAACCGACACCAATATAGTTTTGGTGAATATTGCCGAGTTGAATCGCGCCGAAATTGCGCGTCAAATTCGTAGAATCACAGATGTTTCGCCTAAAGTTATCGGTATAGATGCGTTTTTTCTTCGTGAAAAATCGCCCGAACTCGACGACAACCTTGCAGCCGCGCTCTCCAATGCTCCGAACGTGGTATTATGCTCTAAAATACGCTACAATGCAGGTTCTGCACGTTTCGACGCACCGATATATTCACATCAAAAATTCTCGCACGGCAAAGCATCGGGTTTTGCCAATTTGATTAACGAAGACGAAACCGACTACAAAACTGTACGTAAATTTTCTCCCGTAGAGCAAGCCGGCGAGAAACAAGAGTTGTGTTTTGCCGCCGCAATAGCAAAAATTGCAGATTCTGCTGCAACCGCCCGACTTCTGCGTAGAGGCAATTATCTGGAAACCATCAATTTTACAGGTAATTACGGCAGATTCTATACACTCGATGCAAATACTCTTCTCGATGATTCTGCCGACCTTAGTTTTGCACACAACAAAATAGTTGTTTTCGGTTACTTGGGGCGTTACCTGGGGCAAACAGATTTGACAGACCGATTTTTTACGCCGCTGAACGAAAGACCGGCCGGGCGAACGCTTCCCGATATGTATGGCGTTGTAATTCATGCAAATATCATTTCCATGATTTTACGCGAAGATTACGTAAATGTAATTCCCGATTGGTCGGAAATTACCCTGAATATATGTATGGCTTATTGCTTTATCGTACTTTTTAATTGGCTTTACGTGTATAAGTCGCGTTGGTACGATACTGTTTCGGTATTGGTACAGCTTGGTCTGTCGCTTTTTCTTCTTCTTTGTCAATATCTGTTATTCGAATTATATCGCTTTAATTTAGGATTGTCTTTATGTGTGATAATCATAGCATTAAGCGGTAACGTTCTGGAGGTTTATCATGACATTATCAAAAATTTTGTGCGAAATACGCACTTTTTTTGCAAGAGAAAACGCTCGCCCGATATTTGCAACGAGTAAAATTCTCTCTGTTACAGCAGTTCTTTTTGTCATATTTCTGACGGCCTTGCAAGGTGCTACGGGCGACGGTAAAGAGTTGTTTCGTACTTTGGCCGTAAAAGGTAATGTAACTCTGCGACATAATGGCCAAACAGATAATCTGCATACAGGACAAATAATAGCCGATGGCGATGAAATATATATTACTGCCGACGGTTTCGCCGGCCTTGTTGGGGCCGGCGGCTCGGTGGAATTAAAACGCACGGGACGATACAAGGCTTCCGATTTGGCGAAACAATTCGGCAAAAGCAAGCAAAGCGGTGTTGCGCGGAAATTTGCCGACTACGTTGCCGCACAGATGACTCGCTCGTCCCCGCAAGAAAGCGACAACAAAAATTATCAAACCAAGATGGAAGTTACCGGATCCGTTGAACGGGCAACAAGCGAGCAAACAGACGTACTCGGAAAATTGATCAAAATCGCAACAGACGAAAAAGAAGACGGCGAAATTAAACAAGGAAACGACATTCAACGCATGACTGCGGTTATGCCGCGCTCGGGTAAAATTTTTGGCAACAAAACAACTCTTTCATGGTTGCCGGCAAACGGTACAACGAAATATCGTGTTCTGATACGCGACCGCGAACATCAGATTTTATTTGAACAGAACGTAGCCAGCAACAGTTGCATTGTAAATCTGTTGCCGTTGCGCCTAAAACCGGACGAATGTTACTTTTGGAGTGTACGACCTTATGAAAAAAATGACGACTATCGCTCTGACGAATACGCTATCTGCATTATTACGAAAGAAGAGCAGACATCTGTCGCCGACACTCTGGCGCAACTGACTTCCGAACTCGGCTCTTTGAAGACGGCAACGGCGCAACTTGTTTTGGCCGCTTTCTACGAACAAAACGAGTTTTTTGCTAATGCGGATATATGCTACGGCGAAGCTAAACGGCTTGCACCGGACGTAGAAGATATACGCGAAGTTGCTCGACGTTTCCGCATACGAATCGGGGCACCAACCGAGTAATAAAGCAATACTTTTTACAAGTTTCTTTTTACAAGTTTCAGCAACAGACTATCTATATCTTACTATAAAGTAATTTTTTTTATTTATAAGATATGATATACCGTGTGGAAATGTGGAAAACTTTCTTGTCTGTTGTTTTATCTGTGTTATATTTAATGATATTACAACGATTGAAATTGTATTTTCCGATGTTGAATGTTTGTGGAAAACTTGAAGTGTTATCCACCGATATGTGAACAAATTGCCGAAAATGTAAGTTCTTCACGATTGTTTTCACCGCTTTTTTGAAGTATTCCACAGTATTTTGCCCTTATGTTAATAAAATTGTGGAAAAACATAGAACATGACTTATCTTATTGTTTTACAACAGATTACAAAACTAAGGAGTAGAAATCGAACCTAATACGCATTGGCGTTGTGCTCCGGTAACAGACGGTATATTTCCCGGAAGCCCGCCAAGAGTAAGATAGGCGATATAGGCAAAGCACATTGCTTCTTTGAAGTCTGTAGGAACGCCAAAATCATCGGAAGTTATCAGTTCTATATCGCCGAGTTTTTGCATCAAACAATTCATTAACGTAGGATTACGAATTCCGCCGCCCGAGGCTATAACTTGGCGTACGCCGCCGCCGAACAAGCGAATATTCATTGCAATACTTTCGGCTGTAAATTCAGTTACCGTGCGTATAACGTCTTCGCCTGGCGTTGCAGGTAAACGTATGCTGCTTAGTAATTTATCTAAAAACTGCCGTCCGAACATTTCACGGCCGGTTGATTTTGGCGGTGCTTTTTGAAGAAAATTATGCTCCAAGCATATCTTGAGCAATCCAGGTATACAAATACCGGCTTGTGAAAATTTTCCTGCATCGTCAAATTTTTTCCCGAAGAACAATAGCGAGGCCGCATCTATAAGCATATTTCCCGGGCCGGTATCGAATGCCGAAACAGGTGCAGAAGAGGAACGTGCGGGCAGTAAAGTAATATTGGCTATGCCTCCTATATTTAGTGTGCAAACGCCGTAGTCGTCGTGCCGTAAAAATGCGGCATCAAAAGCGGGAACGAGAGGCGCGCCTTGTCCTCCGGCAGCAATATCGGCACTGCGAAAATCCGAAACTACAGGTATTTGAAGGATTTGCGCCAATGTAGAACCGTTTGCAAGTTGAAGCGTTGCCGCTGTTTTTTTTCTTGAACCCGGCGGATTATGCCAAACGGTTTGTCCGTGAATACCGATAGATTTTATTGAAGAGATTGGAATTTCGGTAATATTGCAAGCCGAGAGAATTGCCGTAGCGTAAACTTCTGCCAATTCTACCTGCAACTCGGCTATATCGGAAACAGGTCGTTTTTTTTCTGTTACATTGAGAATTTTATCATGCAAATAGGTGGAATAAGGCGTGAAATACGTTCCAAGCAATCGAAAAACATTGTGTTTGCCTTGTTGCTCAAATTCTGCAATGGCAATATCAATACCGTCGAGAGATGTTCCCGTCATCACTCCGGCCACGATTTGCGGGCGCGAAAGCCATTCTTTTCTCGATGCGTCGTAATAGTTTGTCATTCGTTTCGTTTATATTATGGTGTAGTTGGACATTCTTTGACGTATTATGCGTTTTGAACTGCGTTCCGTTTCCGTACATTTCGACAATATGCCGGCTTTGAATAATATTTCTTGTTCATTGACGAATCCTTCGGCGACTATTATCACCGGCCCTTCGGGAGCGGGGAAGACTACGCTCTTGCGATTATTATATGCCGATATTTTGCCTACAAAAGGCTCGGTGTTTATCAACGGGCAAAATTCCGCTGTTATTTCCGTAAAGCAGAAGCGTTCCTTACTTCGAAATATGGGCGTTATTTTTCAGGATTCTACGCTTATAGAAATCTGTACGGCTGTCGAAAATATCCAATATCCGTTAATAATCAATAAAGTAGCTGCGGGCGAGCGTAACAAACAGTCTTTATCGGTATTATCTTCGCTCGGCATCAGTCATTTACGCGATAAGTTCCCGAAACAGCTATCGGGCGGCGAAAAACATCTGGTTGCTCTTGCACGTGCCATAGTTCATAAGCCTCAGATTGTAATTGCAGACGAACCGACGGGAAATCTCGACGAAAAAACGTCCATTGCAGTCGCTTCTACACTCAAATCCCTTTCTGATGAAGGAACCACGATAATTTTATCTACGCACAGCACGGAGCTTTTGTCGTATTTTACTTATGCCGAAAAACTTTATCTGTCCGACGGAAAAATTGTTCATCATTCGGTTGGCAGCGGTCGTTCGCTTCTTTTGTAATTACTATGAAAATCGCTTTAATTGGTTGTGGCTCAACCGGTAAAGAAATAATAGAAACTGCGAATGTTCGTAATGACGAAATAGTTCGAGTTTTCACAAGCGGTATGCCTGTAACGCCGTATAATAGGGTGGAGGCCGATGTTTTTATAGATTTCAGTACGTCTGCGGCTGTTTTGCATAATGTACAAACTGCGGCTGTATTAGGCGTGCCAATCGTAATAGGAACTACGGGCTGGCATAACAAAGCTGCGGAGGTAAGAAAAATTATTGAAGACAGCGGTATAGGTTGTGTGTACGGCTCAAACTTTTCATTAGGTGCTAACTTAATGTTCTCAATAGCACGCTACGCAGCATCTTTGGCGCAGGCTGTGGGCGGTTACGATGCAGGAATTTACGAAGCGCATCATAAAGGCAAGGCGGACAGTCCGAGCGGTACTGCGTTAACGCTTGCGGAGAGTATAATGAAAGAGTTATCTTGGAAAAAAGAAATTGTTGCCGGAAATCTTGGAAGAGCCGTACAGCAACAAGAATTGCATATAGGCTCTTTGCGGGTCGGCAGTATTTTCGGGCAACACTCGGCAATTTTTGATGCAGATTCCGATACGCTTGAGATAACTCATACAGCGAAAAACAGAAAAGGGTTTGCACTGGGCGCGTTGCAGGCCGCCGAGTGGATAACAAACAAAAAAGGAATGTACAATTTTTCCGAGTACTTCCTGACAATTATTGGCAATCAAACATAACAATATGAACATCAACAAGTTAATACTTATGATTCTGAGCCTGTTCGTTGTTTTTAACGTTCAAGGTCAAGAAAAAGAGCAGGCTTCAAGACCTGAAATTATATTGCAACCAAAATCCGTTGCCTTAGAATATTACGGCAAGCAGTTTGTAAGTGCCGAAGTAAAAGTATTAAATCTTGGTTCTGCACCTTTAATTATCCGGCATATAAAACCTTCATGTCAATGTTTATCCGGCGTAGTGGAGCGTTCTACCGTTCCGCCTATGGGAAAAGGGAAAATACGTCTAAACGTTAATACGGTTGATATACAAGACTCTCTTTCGCGAGTGGATTTATATCTTTATACGAATCAGAGTGACGATCCTGTATCATTGCCGATTTATTTAACGAAGAAGGGACCTCCACATTCCGACTCAACACAAGTTAAGTCAAATTAAATTAAAAACTTACCTCTATTCCTGCAGAAAATATGTTGAATTTGCTGATGCTGTAATCTGCAAAAACAGCGACTGGTCCAAATTCTTTTGCAAGACCTATTATCCATTTGGCATTTGTATCCGTTAAGCTTGAAGTAACTGTTTGCGGTTTTGTATCGCCCGGATATCCTTTTTCGGGCTCTGCATAAGGAATAGTATCTATCGGAAAATGCCGCAGTAAGCCTAATTGCATTTGCAATTCCACCGGAAGTAAATACTTGTAAGACGAGTTAATCGAGATTTTTTCATAAGAAAAACCTGTGTAAACGTCTATAATTCCCGATATACTCTTTGATGCGTGAATATTCGCGTCCCATATTGTAGCGTCCGACTTTAGCTCGGCATTTGTAACTCCCACCTTGTTTTCCAAAGACGTGCCTTGATAAACAGCCTGAATTGCCACGTCGCACCATGGCTTTTTTTCTGTATCTTTCGGCGTAAAGTATTGTGAAATGCTATGCTTAAGTCCAATTCCCCAAAAAGAGAAATTGCCGATATTTTTATCTAACTTTATTGACGGTATCAAGCGTATCAACAATTCTGTTCCCCACAGCGAACCTATTTCTATTTGAGGTATAGCAGCAAATACTGTATTAACATTGCCGCCGGTAGGCAGTGCAAAACTTGACGGGAGTTTTGATATTGCATTCAGTATTGTGTCTTGGGCGGCCGGATTCAGTTTGCTGAAAGCAAGCGACAACATCTGGTCGCCGCCTTTTAATTGCTTAACAAAATAATCGCCAGACAGATTTAATCGTCCGTCTTGAAACCCGAAAACAGTGGCCGCACTTTTTGGGAAGGTCATGCCGCTGGTTGCTGAATCAACGCCTAAGCCCTTGTCAAACAAATATTTAAGTATATCTGTTACAAGGCCGGCCGTATCTTTTATTGTTACGCTATTGGTTAGCAGATTTACGTTCCAAACAGCGGTATCGGAAATAACTTCGTTTAAAGTAGCACGTGGCGCAATCGGTGTATATGTTTTTTGGTCGTCGCGTACAAATCCTATCATTGAATGTAGTCCGACTTTAAAGTAAGGTTTTTGCACTTTAGACGGAACGAATGCTTGTCGAAAAAAGCGTGAGTTGGAGGTTGCATTACTGACTACAACCAGCGGTTTCATAAAAGAAGCACTATTTGGTCCAAGTAATTCCTTTGTCATTCGGCGCGAAATTTCCACTGTTAGCGGATTTGCATAAGGCGCGTCTTGCGCTGTTGCGTTATAAGTTACTATGCTTAGTATAACAACAAAAAAGCAGAAAACAGAATTTTTCATCAGTTTTGTCCTTTATAGATTTTCAAGAAGAAGATTAGAACCGAACGATATTGCGCCGTCCAAAGCAGAGCCTTTAGGTTTCAAGCGTTTAATAGCAATGCTTTCGTCTAATTTATGAAAAAGTATTTTTGACAATATAGTTTCTTTTTCTAACATACCACCTACACATGCTACGGAATTTATTTTACCTTTGGAAATGCGCGATAAAGTAAGGATGTTGTGGTACAGATGTTCGGCAGCTTCTTCCACTATAGACTTACAGATTTTATCACCTGATTCCGCACAAGCCATTACCAATGGCGTTACAGAATGATATTCTATAATTTTTTCTGTAAAAGCCGAAACCAAAGAGCGCGGATTACTTAACGTTATCGTAGGGAAGCGTTCTTCTATCATATTGCATAGAGTCGTAAATTCGCCTCGTCCGTCAAGAGAGCGTACAACAGCCGTCAAGCCTTCGCGTCCTATCCATGCGCCGCTACCTTCGTCATCTAATTCAATGCCCCAGCCGCCGCAACGAATTATCTGCCCGTTAGAGATTTTACCTAATGTAATGCTTCCGGTTCCGCCTATCAACAACCCGCCGACCTTTCCTTCTAAAGCACCTTCTAAGGCTATCTCCGCATCGCTTGTAACAATAACGTCGTTTATAGTGATTTTTCTGTTTCTTGCAATAGTTATTATTAAATGCTGAAGGCGAGATTTTTCTTCTTGTAGCCAAACGCCCGCCACGCCGATTACGCTGGAATCAACTTCCAAACTGTCAATTTTGGCTTTATTGCATAGTTCTACTATAATATTCACCAATCGTTCCGCAGATTCGACGAAACCGACCGAGCCTATACGAGTAGTACCGGATACGGTTTCTGCCATAGTTTCGCCGTTGCAACGCAAAGTTCCACGAGTTTTTGAGCCGCCGCCGTCAATCCCTATGATAATAAAGTTCTTTTCCATAATTCAAAAAATGTCGTTTGCAAAGTGTTTCACGTGAAACGTAAAGAGTTGTTCTTATCTCAAAGCGTATGCCAATATTAACGGAGGTACAGTGTTAATATAGAAATATCCGATGAACTGACACCCATGATGCGTGCGGCTTGACCAAGTGATAATGGACGTATCTTTGACAACTTTTCACGGCCTTCTGCCGATAGAGAAGTTATACTTCTATAATCAAATTGTTCCGGGATAATTTTATGTTCCAATTCTAAGAATTGTCTTATTTCTTTTTGTTGTCTTTGTATGTATCCTTCATATTTAATGTCTATCTCGGCTTGCTCGGCTGCAACACCTTCGGATAAATTAAGATACCGCCTATTTACCAGCGGCAAAATATCGCAGAGCCGAATAGACGACCGTTTAATTATCTGGTTTGCAGAAGTTTGAAACTGTATTGCCGACTCATTCTTGCCGACAAGGTAATCGTTGATAATTTCCGGTTTGACAGATGCAGAATTGATGATTTGCTTTATTTCATCGCGTAGCGAATAGTTTGCCGTAACGTTTTGACAGATGTTTTCGTTTATTAAGCCGAGTTCTTGGCCATACTTTGTAAGCCTGAATTGTGCGTTGTCTTGGCGTAATATCAAACGGTATTCTGCTAATGACGTGAAAATACGATACGGTTCATTCGAGCTTTTGTTTACCAAATCATCTATTAAAACACCAATGTACGCCTCGGAACGGCTTAATGTAAATGCAGTCCGTCCTTGTACCGAGCAGGCAGCGTTTATTCCGGCAACTAAACCTTGTGCCGCCGCTTCTTCATAACCGGAAGTTCCATTAACCTGACCGGCAAAGAATAAGCCGCCAATAAATTTTGATTCCAACGTGTGATGTAATTGATACGGATAGAAAAAGTCGTATTCTACAGCATAACCGTAACGAAGTATAACGGCTTTTTGCAGTCCGGGTATAGAACGTAATCCTAATTCTTGCGTTTTCTTTGGCAAACTTGTCGAAAATCCGTTTACGTATACCGAACTTGTTGACAATCCTTCGGGCTCAAGTAGAATTTGATGTGATGTTTTATCTGCAAACCTTGCTATTTTATCTTCGATAGACGGACAATAGCGCGGCCCGCTGCCTTGAATTGCTCCCGTAAACATAGGCGATTCGGAAAAACCCTCTTCCAAAATATCGTGAGTTGTTTCCGAAGTTTGCGAGCTGTGGCAAATTATGGAGTTTTTTACTGTTTGCGTTCTAAATGAAAACGGCTTCGGGTTTTCATCGCCATATGCAGGCTGTGTTTGTGAATAGTCTATGGATTCTCGCAATACTCTTGGAGGAGTTCCGGTTTTTAGTTTGCCTGACTCTATGCCTAATTCGTTAAGCAGTTCTGTGAGGCCTTTTAACGGCTGTTCGTCTACACGTCCTCCGTGAGTTTTGTCTAGCCCGGTGTACATTGTACCGTTGAGAAAAGTGCCGGAGCAAATTATTACGCTTTTTGTTGTAATTAACTCGCCAGCGCATATAATGCCTTTAACTTTATCATCGGAAACTACTATGTTTTGTATGGCAGATTGTATAATTGTCAGATTTTTGACAGAGTGCAATAAGTTCTGAGTATAAATAGGATATAAATCTTTATCGTTTTGGCTGCGCGGTGACCATACGGCACGCCCTTTTGATGTGTTTAGCATCTTAAACTGAAGTCCGCTTCTATCGCCAAGTAATCCCATTACGCCACCCAAAGCATCTATTTCTTTGACAAGGTGGCCTTTCGCCGAACCGCCAATCGAAGGATTGCAAGATAATCGTCCGATTGTTCTTATATCCATTGTAACAAGTGCTGTTCGGCAACCCATTTTAGCGGCTGCGTGAGAAGCTTCTATACCGGCATGACCGCCGCCAATAACTATAACTTCAAATTGAATTTCGGGAGCAGTAGAATTGGATAAATGTTTCACGTGAAACGTTGTGTTATGTGTAGGAGAGATGCGATACGTTTAACTGTGCATAAGGAAAGTCTTCGTCCGATGTTTCCCAAGAATAGCGTAGTGATGTAGGAACTAATATGTTGTGAAATTTTTGATAGTCGGAGTAATAGGCATGAAAAGTTTGTTTTTCAAAGAAGCCTTTGAAATCGCGAAATTTATCCGTAATTGTTATGTCGGAAATATATCCGTTTGAGTCAAATGCTACTGTTGCATGAATCTTATTTTGTAAGAATGTCATTTCTAAAGAGGCGGTAGTTTCTGTTAAAGGCGACCATTTGAATAATTTTACATTGCGGAATATAAAAGGAAAATAAACGGCTTCGGAAAGATAGCGCGAAAGTAGTGAAATATCTGTTTCTGCCCCCGAAGAACTTAAAAGCGGAATGCTGTGAAAAAATAATAGCGATGAACGTCCTTTTCCATTGTTTAACGTTAAAAGTGCGGTTAAAGTATGAAAAAATAAATTACCGAAATATCCGAACCATGCAAAAGACGGCTCCGAGCAATTATACATAGCGCGAGCGTTAAGCCGTTGCCAGCCGGCACGCTCATTCCGGCGGAATTGGCCGGATATAGTAAGAGAAGCTAAACGGTATCGAGAAGAATTGTTGTTTATTACAAGAGAAAGATAGCGTTCGACCGGAGGCGGAAGCAACGGAAAGTCTGCTAAATAGGAAGTCGGCGAACTTAATCGAACAGAGCCGAGAATACGGCGGAACGCTAAACGCTTGCGCCGTAAAGACAAAAGATAATTGATGATGAGCAAGGCGGCTAAGCTTCCGCACAACCCTATGAAAAATAAAGAACCTGGGGTGTTCATACGTCTATGCTCCGTTTCTATTGTTCTTAAAAGAAAATAGGCAACTCTGCTAAGGTTGCCTATTATGTAGCACACGTAAAACCGACGTTAAAGCCGCTCTATAATCATAGCACTGGCTTCGCCGCCGCCGATGCATAATGAAACCAAACCGTACTTTCCGCCTACACGCCGAAGAGCGTATATCAATGTTGTAAGTAAACGAGCACCCGACGCACCTATAGGATGCCCGAGAGCAATTGCGCCGCCATGAATGTTTAACTTTTCAACGGGTATGCCCAATTTATTCATGGCGGCAAGAGAAACCACGGAAAAGGCTTCGTTTACTTCAAATAAGTCTATGTCACTTATAGACATAGAAGCTTTGTTCAAAACTTTCTCTATGCTGTGTATCGGTGCTGTTGTAAACCACTCCGGTTGATGTGCAAACGAAGCTTGAGCAATAATTCGTGCAATAGGACGTGCTCCGACGCGCTTTGCAGCCGATTCGGATGCTAATGTTACAGCTGCCGCACCATCGTCAATCGTGCTGGAATTTGCAGCAGTAACAGAACCGTCTTTTTTGAAAACCGGACGAAGCGAAGGGATTTTCTCGAATTTTACTTTTGCCGGCTCTTCGTCGGTTAAAACCTCTGTCGTACATGTTTTGGAGGTGACTTGCACCGGAACGATTTCGTCGTTAAACCAACCCTGCGCTTGAGCATTTTGGGCGCGTTGATACGACATTATTGTGTATTCGTCTTGCGCTTCGCGAGAAATATTACATTCGGAAGCACATAGTTCGGCGGCAATACCCATGTGATATTGATTGTAAACGTCCCAAAGTCCGTCGTTAATCATTGAGTCTATTATTTCGCCGTTTCCCATACGATAGCCTGTTCTTGCTTTCGGCAGAATGTACGGTGCGTTTGACATTGATTCTTGACCGCCTGCCACTACTATCTCGGCATCGCCGCAACGAATGGCTTGGTCGCCAAGCATAACCGATTTCAAACCGCTGCCGCACACCTTGTTGATAGTCATGCAAGGCGTTAAATCGGACAATCCGGCAAAAATAGCAGCCTGGCGTGCCGGAGCTTGACCAACACCAGCCGTAAGTACGTTGCCCATAATCACTTCTGAAATTTGCGAAGATTCTATGGCGGCGCGGCTGACAGCCTCGCGTATTACTGTTGCACCGAGTTTTGGAGCAGAAATTTCTGATAATGCTCCCTGAAACGCTCCTATCGGAGTACGGGCAGCCGAAAGAATAAGGGTTTTTTCCATGTATACTGAAAAATCGAATTTGTGTGGGTAATTAGAATGCCTGCATATCGGTAGCCGGAGGCGTTTTCTGAAGCTGGTCGTCAAGCATAAGTAATGCACCGCCGTTGTCGCCAATAAGTTTTAGCTTTTGCAATACTTTGTCGGCCATGGATTCCTCTTCGATTTGTTCTGTTACAAACCAATGAAGAAATACTTCGGTTGAATAATCATTATGCTCGCGTGCGGCTTTTAATATGTCGTGAATAGAGCGCGTAATCGAACATTCGTGATTGTAAACTTCCAAAACCGCATCAATCGGCGAATCCCATTGGCGGTCGGGTGAGGAAATAGCATCAAAGCTAATTGCGGCTTGACGTTCCAACATATAATTGTATATCCTCAAACCATGAGCAAGTTCATCTTGTGCCTGGTTTTTCGTCCATTGCTCGAAACCGTTCAAATGCAATGAGTTGAAGTAGTGCGATATAGACAGATAAAGATAAGCCGAGTAAAATTCCTTGTTAATCTGACGGTTAAGAAGGTCGAGAATATCTGTATGAAGCATGACGTGTTTCTCCGAATTTACAAGAAAAGGTTTTGCCAAGAGCCTACTTGCAGAAAATAGGGTTGATAAACATCGCAAAAATACGATAATGTCGTGAATTTACGGCAGAATAGACGTGTCGTAATATGTTGCAACAACGGTTGCCCGCATAAATTTTCGTAATTTGCACTTGAATAACAGGTGAAAAATAAGAGTAAATACGAAAAAATGACGACGCTTTTTATAGGTGATGTGGTCGGATTTAGCGGGTTGCAATGTCTTATTCGGTCTTTTGACGAATTAAAGCAGCGATATTCGCCCGATTGCATAATAGTTAATGGCGAAAATATAGTTAATGGTAAGGGATTAAGCGAAAAAGAAGCACAACAGCTTTTTGATGCAGGAACGACAGCCATTACCACAGGCAACCATGTGTGGGAAAATTGGCTCTCTCGCCCTTTGCTTGCATCTCATCCGAATGTTTTGCGCCCAATGAACTATCCGCAGGGCAATCCCGGCAGAGGATTTACAATTTTGACTCTTCCAAACAGCCAAACCGTAGGAGTGATACAGCTGCAGGGCCGAACATATATGCAACCTATAGATTGTCCGTTTCGCGCCGCCGATTTCGCCTTGTCGAAAATGAAGTCTTGTGTTGCGATTATCGTGGATTTTCATGCCGAAGCTACCGCCGAAAAAGTTGCTATGGGCTGGTATCTCGACGGCAAAGTAAGTGCTGTTCTGGGTACTCATACACATGTGCAAACCGCCGATGCCCAACTGCTTCCAAACGGAACGGCTTATATTACGGACGTAGGAATGACGGGGCCTTATGACTCTGTGCTTGGACTGCGAAAAGACGTTGCTTTGAAGCGTTTTATGCTTCAAACAGCGCATAAATACGAACCGGCCGATACAGATAATCGTGTGTGTGGCGTATGCATTACCACCGATAACAACAGCTTGACAGCGCAAAAAATAGAACCCTTTATCTATCCTGCGTTTGTATCGGTACGGTAAATTTTGAAATTTTTGTAAAAACGGCAATGCATTTTATAGACCAGAAAACTAAAATTGTCTGCACGATGGGGCCGGCCATAGCGTCCGTCGAAAAAATTGCGCAACTGGCAGAGGTTGGGGCGAATGCTTTTAGGCTTAATATGTCGCACGGCTCGCATAAAATTCACGCTTCTTATATCGAAATGGTACGAAAAGCAGAAAAAGTTTTACGTTGCCATTTACCGATTATAGCGGATTTACAGGGGCCTAAATTACGCGTTGCAGACCTTAAAGACGGTGTTATCAGCTTGGTTAACGGGCGGGAAATGTACATTGCCGACCCGACAGTTCTTCGTGCAAAAAAGATAAGTATTCCGGCGGAAAATCTGATTCCGGTTGAATATCCTACAATTGCACAGGACGTGCACGCAGGCGATGCAGTCTTGTTCGACGACGGCCTGTTAAAAGTGGTCGTGCGCGAAACCGACGGCTTTACGGCAAAGGTTATAGTAGCTAACGGCGGTCTACTTAAGTCAAGGAAAGGCTTGAACTTGCCGAATATAAACATAAGCCAGCCGTCACTTTCCTCAAAAGATAAAGCAGACGTAAAATTTGCCGCAGAACGTGGTTGCGATTTTGCGGCTTTGTCGTTTGTTCGCAAGGCTGACGACGTAAAAACTCTGCGTAAATATCTTAACTCTCTGCGTAGCGAGATGTGGATTATTGCGAAAATAGAAAAGCCCGAAGCCTTAATGAGTATTCAAAAGATAGTTGAGGCAAGTGATGCCATTATGGTGGCTCGCGGCGACTTAGGTGTGGAAATTCCTGCGGCACAAGTACCTATTGCACAGAAAAAAATCATATCCATGTGCAATCGCTACGGAAAACCCGTAATAACCGCAACTCAAATGCTTGAGTCCATGATTCAGAATCCGCGGCCGACTCGCGCCGAAGCGAGCGATGTGGCTAATGCCGTTTTGGACGGAACCGATGCGGTTATGCTAAGTGCGGAAACTTCGGTCGGGGCGTATCCGGTGGAAGCTGTTTCGTATATGCGCACTATTTGCGCCGAAGCCGAGAAGCAACTTATGCACGATGATATTCGTTTGAACAGGAGAGTGGCCGGATTGCGTAAGAGCGAACAGAATACGGACTTAGTTGCATCGGCAGCGGCTTCTATAGCCGAAGAGCCGCGCATCAGAGCCATTGGAACGCTGAGTCTGTCAGGTGAAACGGCTTTGTTAATATCGAATAAAAGACCGGTCGCGCCTATAATTGCCATTACGGAAAACCAAGCGGTAGCTCGCCGCGCCGGGCTGTTCTGGGGTGTTCACGGACTGGTTATCGAAAAGGTGGGAGCAACCGACGAAACTATAGAAGAAATTAAGCGGCTTGTGGTAGAAGAAAGATATGTCGAGCGCGGTTCGCATATTGTAATTACAATCGGCCGCCCGCTTGTGGCGCGTTCGCGTACCAATATGCTTTCTATTGAAATAGTCTGAAAACGCTTAAACAGTGCGTTATGTCCCAAAAAATATCGTTTAAGCCGCCTATTGTTAAGCCTAAAGACGGCACACCTCCGAAAAGCAGGCGTTGGCAAGTGTTCGGAGTTATAGCCGCGGCTGCGGTCGCAACTATATTCTACGTTAATAATGCCATTAAAGTAAATGAGTTGCTACGTGACAGAGATAATCTTCAACGCTCGCTTGATTCTATGCATAGCGTTACTCGAGGTCTTCAAACTCAGGTTATTCGCCTGCAATCTGCCGAACGTATAGACAGCGTTGCGCGTTTATCGCTTCGTATGATACGCAATTCCAATGCCCCGAAAACTCTTATTATTTCGGCAAATAAAGCCCGATTTCAATGATAAACGACGCTGCGGAAGATTCGGATATACCCCGAAAAACTGGTTACGAAAAACGCCATTTGTGGAAGATGGGGGCACTACAGGTTGTATTACTTGCAGCGTTGGGTGTAATTGCTTCTCGCTTAATATATCTGCAGGTTTTGCGTAAAAACGATTTACAGCAGCAAGCGCGCCGTCAATACGAATCCCGTATAGAATTAAAACCTCGCCGCGGTATAATCTATGATGCAAATAAAACAGTCCTTGCCGCTACCGCAATCAGCTATTCGTATGCCATAGACCCAAAAACGGCTGCCGATATAGAGTCGGTAGCGCAGATATTAGCCCGCATAACCAAAGATTCAGCCAGCGTATGGCTCAATAAAATTCGGGAATGTAAGACCTCGTTTTTATGGCTGATACGGGGCAGACAGCATACTGTTTCCGAATTGGAAGATTTGCGCCGGCAAGGAGTTATTCGTATTATCGAGCCGCGTCGTCGCTATCCTTTCGGCAATGCTGGAGGGCAGGCGGTGGGGATGGCCAATGTTGATAATATCGGTGTTTCGGGGGTAGAGGCAGCCGAGGATTCGTTGCTTCGCGGCAAGCCGGGATTTGCCGTAATGTTACGCGACGGGCATGGTGCGGTTCGCAGTGCGCTTGACGTATCAAATGCGCCGTCGGACAATGGAGCTAACGTAATTACTACGCTGGATATGCGTTTGCAGCAAATAGCCGAATACGAATTGCGTCAGGGAATAGAATCGGCACAAGCTGTGTCGGGGATTGTAATTGCAATCGAGCCGTCCAGCGGCGAAATACGTGCTTTATGCTCTTTTCCGTCGTTCGACCCGGGAGTATCGGGAGGATTACTTGCAGATGCAACTCGAATACGCGGAATTTCCGATATGTACGAGCCCGGCTCTACATTCAAAATAATTGCCGCCGCCGCTTCTCTCGAAGAAAATTTGGTAAAGCCTTCGGATAGTGTCGACGGCGAAGGAGGTACGTATCGTGTCGGGAATTTCGAGGTGAAAGATTCGCATCCTTTGGGTAAAATTACGTTCCGCCAAGCATTGGAGCAGTCAAGCAATATAGTCTTTGCAAAGCAAACAGGAAAAATTCCAGACGGAAAATTCTATAAATATGCCCGTGACTTCGGATTTGGAGTGGCAAGCGGTATTGACCTGCCAGGAGAAGTTGCCGGAGTTCTCAAAAAGCCGCGACAATTCGACAATACAACTAAAATGTTCATGGGTTACGGCTACGAACTTTCTGCATCTGCCCTGCAAATAGTTAACGCCTACGCTACCGTTGCAAATGCAGGCGTAATGATGAAACCGTATATCATTAAAGAAGTTTTTTCGGACGACGGTAAAGTTTTACAATCAACAAAACCGCAAATTGTGCGGCGGGTAATATCCGATAAAACTGCAACTACATTGGCGGATATGTTGCGCGGTGTAACAAAGCGCGGAACAGGCACGGAGGCCGATGTGGCCGGCCTTGACGTGGCGGGAAAAACCGGAACAGCGCAGCAAGTTATAGGAGGAGTGTACTCAAAAGAGGCTTACACGGCTTCTTTTGTCGGCTTTTTTCCGGTTAGCGCACCGCGTATTGCCATGATAATTATGCTCGATCGCCCTAAAACGGATATTTACGGCGGTAAAACGGCGGCACCGATTTTTCGGCGTATAGCAGAGCGTTGGGCGGGTACAATAGGGGTTGAGCCTGCAATTACCTCAACAAATTTAACTAAAAAAGCAAGTGATACCGCTTTGGTGCCGGAATTGCGAGGCCTGTCGGATAAAGAAGCGCACGAACTTTTGCATCGCAACGGATTGCGTTTGAATAGTCCGTCCGCCGGAATTGTTGTGTCGCAAAGTGTTATGCCCGGAGCAAAAGTAGAACATGGAAGAGAAATAGCAGTACAAACACAGCCGCCGATTCCAAGCACCGACGGAAATTTATCCCGAAAACAAGAGAAAACATATACACCGCCCGATGTGCGCGGCATTCCTTTACGTCGCGCCATTGCAATTCTTCATAATTCGGGTGTTTCCGTAAAAGTGTTTGGCAAAGGCGGTAAAGTTGTACATCAGATATGGAACAATGAGGCTAAATCCCTTTCTTGTACTATAGAATGTTCCGACAAATAATCGGCAAGACAGTTACTGCGATATTTATGATGAAGCATGCAGTAGTAAAACTGAATTTGACGGTTTTAATCTGAAAAAATATTGAGTTATTATCGCTAAGCCTCTTTTACGTTTTTTTTATGTTATTTGAAAAAAAACACTTGCTTCGTTTATTGTTACAGCGTATTTTTGCGTCGGTTTTCATTATAGATGAACTCCTTTCGTTGTGGTGGTGAAAAGGTGAGAAGGGGAGCACCCTTAGACGAGTGGTGACGTCTAAGGGTGTCTCACTATTTATATTCAAACCGAAAAAGATTGCAAAGATTTCGACTGAAATGTGTAATTATGTTTTATGAATTTTACGCTTTCAGATAGCGAACGGCGGCAATGAGAAATCTTCCGACGTAATGTTGGAGGTCGGGCGGAATATGTGAAGACAACAATTTTGCTGATGTCGGATAAATCTGTGCCGGCAGATAAAATAGCGGATTATTTAGGCGTAGATTCCGGCAAGGTGTATCGTTATGTCGAGCGTTATCGTTTTTTGGGGTTGGAAAAATATCGGAT
>JADZAA010000080.1 GCA_020852855.1 Bacteroidota bacterium | reverse complement strand
CAGAGCGCCACTTACGGTCTGTCGTCAAGTCTGATACGCCGATTTTCATTGTATTGATTATATTGTGATTGACATTTAATTCTCTGCTAAAATAAATAATTTTAAGACGCTACAACAACTCTATTTACTTTCAATATTTTTTCGAAATCCCGTAGGGATTATATGTTTATAGAAAAGGAGGCTTTAATTTAAATATTTGCTTGTCGCATTTTTTTGACGTGCAAATTCTGAATAATTTCATAGACAAACTACTTGCAGAAATACAATCTTAAACGTTTCAGTGGATATGAGTCGGTTGTTCGTTTTGCATAATAGTTATGTGCCATAAGTGGTAATTTTGTATTCTTCATAAGCCAGCGTATAGGCGGAAAAAACGAATATTTAAAAATTTTCGCCTCGAAATCATCTACATAATGAGCTGTAAATAAATCATAATATTTAATCTCATTAAAATGCCCACATAAATCTTTTCCTAAGTTTTCCGCATTTAAATAATTATTATCTTCATTGGAATCTGTGCGAACATTGCTGGAAAAAACTGCCATTCCGTCTTGAACAAGCAAGCTTTTTAATGTAGAAATCAATCTATTCCTTTCATCTCTAAAAAGATACGATAGAAATTGCAGCCCTATAATTATATCGAATTTATGCTCTGGAAAATCCGTAGCAGCTTCGGAAATTACGGTGTAATTTATACGAGTATTTGGAAATAATTTTATTGCTTTCTGAATAGCCGAAGCCGATACGTCAGCACCTATATATTCTTTTATTGAATATTTACTCGAAATTCCGATATATATTTTTTCCGATAAAATACCGGAGCCGCAACCAATATCCAATATCGAAAGAGGGGCATCTGAAAATTGTCTTCCCGATAATTCGCTTAAAATATGTTTAATGCAGTAGTCGTGCCATATAACATATACGCCGCGCCAATCGGAGCCCCATTGGTCAACTTTGGAAGTTTCATAGTTTTTATTTATTTGTTCTATATTACGCCGCATATTTTTGAATGTTTAAAAATGTGATTTGAATTTCATCCACCATTCTTTGGGGTGTTTTTTTCCGTAAGCGCGTTCATAAGCCTTTGTCGAGCAATACCACTCATAACGCCGCTCATGCCAGCGTGCGTCGGGCGTAAAGTGTGCCGAGTCAAGATATTCGTCGGCGAGTTTCGGATTTTGCAAAAGTTCATCAATAGAATACGGATATACTATGCCGCAAGTAGCATCGAGAAGCAACCATTTGCCGTCCTTTGACAAGACTTCTACTGCGGTATGTGTGTCCAGACCTTCGGGGCCGCGTCCGAAAGGCAAATTACGCAGAAAGAATGTAACTATGCGTGAATTAAATCCTTCTTGACTAAGTAAATAATGCGCGGCACGAGAATAAGAGCCACACCATCCGTAACCGTCTTTAAGTATTTTATATCCGCTTATCGTGCGATTATCTTTTTCGGGCAAAATAGCCTGATAGCAAAATAATGCTATTTCCCTTAAACGCTCAAACTCATTATATGATTTTCGGGCTGTTACATAAGTAGAAATATTGTCCGAAGGTAAATATGGCCGCTCGCCCCATTCTTTTACTGCATCAATTTCTTCTATTTGTATATGCTCAAAGCCAATATCCTCTAATCTTGCTCTTATCTCGTCGCTATCCATTCGCCAATTATGATTTGGCGTAATATAATCGGGATTACGCGCATCCGGCGGGACGCACATAGCCAGTAAACCACCCGGTCTTAGCGTTCTGAAACATTCTTCGAGAACACGGTGCGGAGAAAAACTATGTTCAATTGTATTATCTGCGTAAATAGCATCGAAATAATCATTGTCGAACGGTAAATTGTGAAAATCGCCTTTTATGGCTTCCGCACCGTAAACCGAGCGCGCTTTTTCTAAAAAATCATCGCCAAAGTCAAGCCCTACTACGCGCTTAGGTGTAATTAGCCGTTCCTTTATCGCTTTTGTCCAATAGCCCGAACCGCAACCTAAATCCAAAACTGTTTGACTGTCCAAAGGAATCTTTTCTTGTAAATATCCCGATATTTTTTCATTGCGTTCTTCACCGATAATTGCCTTGTATTCTATCTTGACTTGAAAGTCCAAATCTTCTTGCAAGCTTTCTTTTTGCATAGTATCTTGCGTCAAATTTACTATTTCGGAAATCGTAGAAAATCGAATATCAGACATTCCGGATAATTTTAACAGTAATTTTTCAAAATCTGCAAAATTTATATTCGCTTTGCTATGGCCTATCATAACATATACGCGATTTTGTAGCATATCGCCATGCGTTTTTGGCGTTAGCCAAGGAATTATATGGGAAATAGGAGTAAATTTGCGTCCGCCATGATAACCTACCTTTACTAAGAATTTTTGCAAAGCGGGAAAAGTACGTGCGAAATAAAGTTTAAATTGTTCGGCACGTGGCAGTGTGTCGAGCATTCGAAAAGTTGAAAACATAGTAGGAAAATCTGCATCGTCGAAGAGCCAGCGTTTTACTTTTTTACGTAAAAAAGGAAGCGGAATACCGAAAATACGAGGGAAACGTTTTATTGTTGAAATTGGTATTTCCAGAAAATTACGCTCTGCCGGCGGTGCGCAGTAATTTACATTATACGAAGAAGCGAAATAAGGTTGTCCAGACCATGCCATGCGAAAATCATTGCCGCGTTCAGGTTGATATCCGCCTTGCCAAACGGAGGAATCGGCGGAAATTCCTGCTGCAAGCAAAGCGTCGGCAATTTGTTTGCTCGGCTGAATTTGATATGCTCCTGCGCGAAAAGTCGTTACGTGATATTCTGGGTTTACCGGCCGTAGCATTGCTTCCAAATCGTTTTTGCAACGAAGTAACAGCTCGGTTATATCGCCGGGGTATTCATGTAATTTCTGATAGCGGTTGTCCCAGAACCACGTATCCGTAGCCTCGTCGTATCGCGCTCCCGTTTCGGGTAGCCAACTTGTATGAAGATGTAACTGCACGTCGTGCCCGTCGCGTATTATGTCGCGCAACTGCCCTTCGATAGCATGGGCAATATCAGGACGGCTCCCGCGCAACCAATAATACTCTCCAATTTCAAAGAAAATGGTAAGTTTTGCGTTATTGCGATTGCAAATTTCCAATAATCGCGCCGTTGGGGCGATAACCGTTTCATTCCAATCTATGCGCTTACCCGCGGGAACGGCGGGGTGCCACGTTTCGTAGTCGAGCGTGATTACTATATTGCGTTGCGCTTCTGTTTTCGACATAAAAAAAATACGTTCGACGATGATTTCTTCAAAATTACGCCCGATAGCGGCAATTACCAAAAAATTGACGCTACGCAATATACGCAAGAATCTAACCACGCCCGAATCTAAGAAGGCTCTTACGCTGTACGGCTCGCAAGTGTTCGGACTTTTGTTCTCGTTTATCGCTCAGAAACTGAACACAAAATTTCTTGCTACGCCCGAAGATTACGGCATTGTAACAGCTTGTCTTGCAATTTTTACGTTTGTATATACTTTCTTTGAATTTGGCGTTTTTTCATCGGGAGCACGTATGCTTGCTCGTGCTGAAACCGAAGATGAAATGCGGCAAATTTGGGGCACTTTATGTGTTGTATCATTTGCAATTTCATTAAGTTTTTCGATATTGCTCGGCATCAGCAGTATTCTTTTCGATTCGCTGTTTCCAATACCTGGCGTAAAAAACGCCATGATTGCAGCATCGCTATTGGCTTGGGTTTTTCCTCTACAGTATTTTTTTCAGGAAACTATACCCGGTTCGCAAAAAATGTATCATTTATCCATATATAATATTCTGTCGAAATTATTATATGCAACCGGGCTGTTAATTATTGTCAATATACTGAGCTTGGGAGCTATTTTGTCATTGCTTCTTAATTTGGGCGCAATGGCTGTAAGCGGAATAACCGTAATAATATTGCTCAAACCAAAACTCCGCTCGTGGCGCAATAGAACACCGGAATTAATTGCAGAAATAAAAGAATTCGGAATTCATGTATATATAGGCAGAATGTTTTCGTTGCCGGCTTTCAATTTAGCCGGTATGTTGGTTCCTTTTCTCGGCGGCTCGGCTGCATCGGCTTATTTTTCTGTCGGCGGAAACATAGCATCACCAATGACGCAGGCAAGTCAGGCAATAGCAACGACTTTATATAAAAATTTTTCTACACAGAAACGCCTGAAAAACCGATTGATACTAATCAACTTCGGAGTTTTGTTTATTATCGGTTCGGCTATTTATTTAGGTGCGCCAACTCTTATTCATATTGCAGCAAACGAAAAATATTACGCGGCAATCCCTTTGATGTTTCCGCTTGTTCTTGCCGGTTTTTTTCAAGGATTTTACCAGCCTTTTAATATTTTTGTAACGGCACACGGTCGGGGGAAATGGGCGCGACAAGTATCAATGGTCGGCACAATTTTCGACATTTGTTCTTGTATTATACTTATTCCGCTTTTCGGTTTGATTGGTGCTTGCTGGCAAAGCGTTGCAAGTAGAGCTTTTTGGTTGTTGCTGTGCCTGTATAATTATCGCAGAACAGTCAAGCTATTGGCAGAAATGCCATGATTTTCATTCCGAAAATGCAAGCAAAGGAATGTATCGCGGCGACTGTGCGTTTTCATTTGCTATGTCTGTTATTTCTCCCAAAACGTTCTCACCCTCGATTGAGCATAATTTTACTTGTGTGGGGCTAT
>JADZAA010000079.1 GCA_020852855.1 Bacteroidota bacterium | reverse complement strand
GGAAAATACAATCGGTAATATCTAAAGCAAGAGGATTTTTAAATTTCGAGCGATTTAGAATTAACGCCCTATTCTACTTCGGAAAACTTAACTTTGCTCCATTAAAATTTTAGTAATGCCATAAAAATTATCAAGCGATGAAAAAGCAATTATTGAATCGCCGGATCGCTGTAATTTCAGCCATACATAAGGAAATTCAAGATTACCCCAAAAACCGTTCAAAGAAAAGTATCCATTTGCAGGACTTGGCTCTGTTGTCGGATTAAAATGTTGCCATAATGAAGCATCGTTATGCGCCATTACGCCGTAGTAGCGCGATACGGGCTTGTTTTCCTCGCGTATTATGAGGCCGGCTTCAGATGCCTCACAGCCGTTTAAATTATTCAGGCGTATACTTGCCGTGAAGTCGCCATTTATCGGAAGCGAAAAAAAATGGAACGAGTCATGCGCACGCCAATACCCGATTTTTCCGGCTGCGCCGCGTATTACCGTAGGCTGCGCCACAGTGTCAGGATAATCAGATGTCCATACCAAAATACGCGAGCCGGGTTGAAGTACGGTATCGGGCAGTACGAACGCTTTCGAAAAGTTCGATTTATCCGAAATACGGTAATCAGCCAAAGAAACGGGTTCGCCAGACATATTACCGAGTTCAATCCAGTCAGACGTTTTATTGCGCTCGTCAATACCCTCGCGCCCGTTCGATGCAAGTATTTCGGTGATTTTAATATCTTGTGCCGTTACTACCGAACAAGACAGTATCAAAAATGTCAGTAATGAAAAGATTCTCATAGTCCTAAAGTTTTTAACCTACATTGCCATATATGCAAAGAAACGAAAAACGCCCGATTGTTACTTTCGGCTATTTTAGTAAGGAACCATAATGGATTTCTGTTGCCTGCCAAAGACGCATCAAACGAATATCGGCATCATAGCCTTCGATAGAATGTACGGATTTGTTTATCGCTGTGCAGACATAAGGATAATCGCAAACAAATCCCCATATAATACTTCGTTAGCGCAAAAAAGTTCATTTTCTGTAAAAAAACTATTTACAGACCGCTTTTATTTTACATAACAATACTATGTTTTCGTAAAAAACATAACGGGCATCGTTCAAGAAATAGCTGAAAACGGATTATCATTTCTCCTGTAATCAGCATAAGTTTCCGGCAATTTCCCGCAAATTTATTTTACTGTACGGTTTTTCGGTTAAAGAAATAAATAAAATACATATAAAATTACGGTATTTTTATTCTCCTTAAGTACGTACACCGCTTATTAGCATCTGTTTATTTGCAAATAATTCGTAATTTGCAAGTTGGATATTTATTTATTTTCCGATGTAATACACGATTGATTTCAGATGTTTGGTTTTGCGCACTTGGCGATCACTTTTCATGCAAAATATCTGCGATAAAATCCTGATGGCGATTGCCGTGGCAACATTGGCTTTTGCCGAATCCTGCATCGTTCCGAATCCACGAAATGCCGTGCTGTTTTTTTATGATTCGGTGCGAAACGTAACTTTATTGCGCTCGCCGCGGGAAGTAGTTGAAATACGGCAACCTGCACCGGGTCAAGAGCCTGCCGAGTTACGTGCCGAGATTTTTTACGAATGCCCCGGGCGCGATACAAATTGCTTGCCTCTTGGTCTGCGGATACGCTGGACGCTTATTGTTTATCGAAACAGTCATCAAGTCGGCGGTGATATTGCGAAAATGAATGCACAACGTTTTCGCATCGGCGATAATATCACCGTAGTAGGCAAGCAATGGAATATGACGTTTATGGTCGACAGTGTTACTTCCAACGAATCGAGAAACATGTTTTTTCAAGGCAATAACGCCTACGAAAACATTGAATTGACAACTTATTTCTACTGCTCTGCACGCGCCGACAGAATTTTAACCATTTCCAACACTCCTTCCTTTACGGTAACATTAGCAGGGCGGCAAATATTCTATAAATCGGGCGGCTTATGGAAAAATACAGCCGAATTTTGCCGCCGTGCGCAGTCAAAAGCACACCGCTGAAATACTGTATCGGAATTCTGCATTTAATTACACATAATAATTACAAGTTTATTTTGTGTATTATTTGTTTGCGAACAGTTTATATTTCTTTATATTCGTTCCGCTTTCTTTAACAGCAATAAAACACGTACAGCATATTTATTTACAATCGAAACTTATCGCATACAGAATAATATTGCCGATAATTATTGACGATAATTATTGACTTTAAGTGCAATGCGGCATAATAAATATCTCTTGAGATATTGCAAATTGACAATTAATTTCATACCGTTTTTTGCAATCTTCGATAAAGTTTGTATCGGTGTACCGGAAAAATAAGGCCGAATCTGTTTTTTTTGACTGAGTGCCTGCGCATTGCTTAACAACATATATGCAATTTACCGTAAAAGCGAAGATTCCGTCCAAGAAAATTGTAGTTTTGCATAAAATATCACAGAACAATACCTTGAAAAGAGAAGGATATGGAAGCGTTTTTCGCACGTATCGGACGCGGAATAATTAACTTTTTCGGCGAATTGGGGCAACTGATTATATTGCTTGTGAACATTATACGCTATTTTCCGCGAATTATACGCGACAGGCGACTTACTCTTGAGCAGATGGCGGTTGTCGGCTCCGATTCATTGCCGTTAGTATTGCTTATAGGTGCATTTACAGGTGCAATAGCCGCTTTGCAAGCAACAAATTTATTTGCAAAATTTAATTTGATAGGTATTGCGCGGCCATTTATCGGCGGATCCATAAGCACCGTTGTTTTTACGGAACTTACGCCTGTTCTGACTGCATTGGTAATAGCCGGGCGCGTTGGGGGAGCAATAGCCGCACAAATAGGCACTATGCAAGTTTCGGAGCAAATAGACGCACTCGAAATGATGGCTATTGATAAAGACCGCTACCTTGCAATGCCGCGTGTAGCCGCCGCTCTTATGATGATGCCGGCACTTGCCGTATTTTCCAATTTGATAGCTCTGATAGGCGCATTCCTGCTAACGTCGCTAAAATTCGACTTTACCGCCACATTGTTTTTCGATTCCGTGCAACGTTTTTTTTCGTTACAAGAAATAGGCGTTTCGCTGTTCAAATCATTTTTCTTCGGCGGGCTGACCGCGCTAATCGGTTGCCATATCGGATTTTCTACGTCGGGCGGAGCTGAAGGCGTTGGCAACAGCACTGTTCGCTCGTTCACTCTCTCTGCCGCGGCAATTCTGATTTGGGATGCAATATTCGGATATTTACTGTAAAATATCTCATTGCAAAAAATAAAAAAGGCGGATTTTCCGGAATATGAAAGCCCGCCTTTTTTTATGTAGTATAAATTATCGTACAATTCTCAACGGTGCAACAGCAGAGTGCGAACCTGATTTCATAGTAAGAAAATACGCACCCTGCACCACGTCGCCCAAGTCAAAATGCAATGAATGTTCGCCGTGCGGCAGATTAGTGAATTTACCGAATAATTTTATTCTGCGTCCCGAAATATCCGCCAAATACAATTCTGCATCACTTACGCTCGCGGCAAGATTTACACGGACGATTATTTGGTCGGCCGCAGGATTGGGCATAGCCTCTAAAGTTACCGATTTCCAACTGTTTGCAACTTCATTTACCGAATTTACGGAGCAATCTGCAATGACTGCGTTTGCGGTGTCGGCAACAGCTGCGTCATTGCGCAGGTAAATGCGCAAAAGCGCGTTCGATGTAATTACGTCCGGTACGTTCCAACCGTCGAAAGCTCCGTTTGCAATGTTTTTGCCGAGAGCATTTGTCAGCCGCGTCCAGCTTACGCCGCCGTCGGTCGAGATGGCAACGTGTGCCATAGTTGAAGGCGAAATAAAATCATACATCCATTCAATTGTACCGGTCTGTTTGCGACATAATTTATTCAACAATTCGCGCTTGATTATTTGCAGTTTTTCTTTTCCGACGGCGAAATTTCCGCTTTGCGAAACTATTTTTCCGTCCGATAAAGCCGTTACCCGAATAACAGCCTGCGACGTTTCTATATCGGGTACGTTCCATGCCAAACTATTGCCTGTTTCAGACTCCGACACAATATCCCAAGTTGTGCCGCCATCAGACGAAAACTCGACTTTTACGGTATCAATCAATTGCGACGACCAAAAAACAGTCGGTTTTTCGCGTTGCCCGATGCGCTCACCGCCTACGGGATATTGAAGTGTTACAGAGGGTGCGGCTATACTGAAATTAACCCAGCTACTGTCGCCGACTGCCGAATTGCTTGCGTCTAAAACTCGGACGAGATATTGCCCCGAAGCATTAAGCGGAACAAGCCACGGCATACGCCTATTCACTGCGGGTGTTACGCCGCCTATTTTAGTCCAAGATTGGCCGCTATTATCCGAATACTCTACTCTGACGGTATTTACCTTTGCGGAAGTCCAACGAATAGTATCGTATTTACCGCCGCGAATTATATTTTTTCCCAAAGGATATTGCAACTTAATAACGGGATTTGCGGGTTCTGTTACACAGCCTAATAGGGCGGCGCGCTCGGCACCGTCGCGAATTACTGCCGCAACTATAGGACGAAATTCCAAAACGGACCCGTTATTTGCGTCCAATAAATGGCAATAGCTCATAATTGTACCTTTGTTCCAAGGCAGACGAGCCTTTACGGAAGCACCATAACAAGCATCGCCAATTACTGATTTTGTTACGCAAGTATCCAATGGTTTGTTATTCGGCCATATATTGCCTTGGCAAGTATGCGTATGCGGCGAACGGAAATTATGCCCCATTTCATGGGTAATTACCATAACATCCCAAATATATGCAACTACGGGAAGCGTTGCATTTATATATAAACTGCTTACGCCATAGCCTAAATTCTGCGAGCAAACAGCACCCGTATATGCAGGATAGCCGGTATATGCCACGCCGCCCGCCATTCCTGTTGCATCGGAAGTGCATACGTGCAACAAATCACGCTTGTATGTGCCGCTTTTATTGGTAATCCGCGACCATTTATCTGCGGCTGCCGAGAGAATCTCTCCTACATCGCCGCCATATTGATTATATCCCGGATAACCGATTTCGTTATAGTCCATCCACATCTTGACGAAAGGAAGAGTCAGAGTAACGTTTGCTTCATCTTCATAAATCGAACTTGACATGGCAAACAATGCATAAATATAGGCTTGCGCAGCACTATAGGCTTTATCTTCATCGTTATTGTTACGCCCCAAAAATTTCTTGAATATCGGAGCATCAACCTCTACGCCGACCTGAACTTCCAGCAGATTTGTTCCCGTTGGCATTGCGAAAGGCTTTTGGTCGGCATTTAAGTCCGGTTGGGCGTATTTGTCTGTTTCGCAATTGAATTTGGCACCGAGTGCGGCTATACGCGGATCTTCATTTGAGGCAAGTATATGCTCGCCGCTTGATTTATCGTAAGAATCGTCGGGAGCAATGGTGGTGGTTTCGCCGTCAGCACGAGAAATTACGCCGTACATACGGTCATTTACCATGCAGAGCCTTACTTTCGAGCCGTCCTCTCCTTGGATAAAACCCGAATACATTACGGCTTTGGGTGCTAAGCGAATCTGATTGTTGAAATACCATAATGTTTGGGCATCTGAAATTTGTTCGGCTCGGTGCAACTGTATTGTTGCCGATTTTTTTATTCCAATCGGAAAATCACCGATAACCAACGTTTTCTCGGGTGCGAAAAATACCGATGCGGCCGATTCGGTTTTTAGCGATACAACGCGATTGTAACGCGAATCTATTTGTAAATTCCGCTCGGCTTTAGAAGACGGCACGAAAGATAATATGCCGCTTGCTTGGGCAAATCGGACGGACGGCTGTTCCGTTGCCGCTTGAGCAACAAAGCATAGCACAGCCCAAGCGATGAGTATGGACAGGAAATTTCGCATAATAGGTTGAAAATTGAAAATAACGGAAAAACCGATACTGAAACGAGGCATATCCGCAAAAATTGGATTCTCCCGGTAAATAATACGAATCGTAACGTTTTATCTTGCTTTTGCAATATCTCCGCAAAGAAAAGTAATTCAATAAAAATATATCTGTTTGTATCGGAAATTTATATGTAAAAAAAACTCGCAAAGTTTTCGTTGCGAGTCTTACAGAGTTAAAAAGTAATAAAACAAAGCAATGGAAATCGTTTTACATATTTGCCGGAGATAAAGAAAGTGTAACGGTCTTGTTGTTATTTAAAGTTATGATAATGCCGACAAGTCCGTATTTATGATTTGCCACGTAGGTGATTTTCTTATACATCGGGTCGTCTTCGATTTCGTCTATTTTCATTACTTTAATTCTAAAAAAGCCGATTTCATAATCGTTATCGGTTGATTTGTAAACAACTTCCCGTGTTATTTTTTTATTATCCATATCGGTAAATTCATACTTATCGCCTACATTACTTGAGTATTTTACCAATGTAAAAGGCCGCGACAGATTATTACCGCTATTGAAAAAATCCTGAATACCTTCGGATGTAACTCTAATGCGAAATTCGGACGTTATTTTTACTGTTTTTTTATCGCTTGTGTCGATTGTAGCTCCGAATTTGCTGAAATATATTTTCATTATATTGTATTTTTCGCTGCTGCTTAAAAATTGCATCCCCAACATCGTGTCAATCCTTCGAAAGTCAGCTGTGTCTAATTCAAACATTGCAAATGTAGTAACAATCCCATTTTCATTTTTGATAACTACAATGGAATCTTTCTGATAAATAGAGTTGTTGTAGCGTCTTAAAATTATTTATTTTAGCAGAGAATTAAATGTCAATCACAATATAATCAATACAATGAAAATCGGCGTATCAGACTTGACGACAGACCGTAAGTGGCGCTCTG
>JADZAA010000078.1 GCA_020852855.1 Bacteroidota bacterium | reverse complement strand
GATTTGACGACAGAAAACCACGCTTCGGTGACGGCGACCGTGAAGGCGGACGCAGATTTGACGACAGAAAACCACGCTTCGGTGACGGCGACCGTGAAGGCGGACGCAGATTTGACGACAGAAAACCGCGCTTCGGCGGCGACCGTGAAGGCGGCGGAAAATTTGGCGGCGATAAAAAATTCGGTGACAGGAAGCCTTTTGGAAAAGGCGGCGGAAAATTCGGTGGCGATAAAAAATTCGGCGATAGGAAGCCTTTTGGAAAAGGCGGCGGAAAATTCGGCGGAGGTAAGAAATTCGGCGGAAAACGCCCGTAGGAAAATTCCTGCTATTCAAATTGCATAAGAAATTCCCGATAGCGTTCAATTTCGTTTCGTAACCGACGGAAGACCGCACCTATAACGGCGGCATCGTCTACGAATCCTACAAAAGGAATAATATCGGGAAGTGCATCGGTAGGAACGACAAAATATGCAAGTCCGGCAAGTATTATCGCTCTGCTTGACCATGTAAATTTGAAATTACGGTCGCGCAACATATCGAGCAATAATCCTATTCGTCCGGTAAGCCCTTTGGCATACGCTGCCGAACGTCGATTTTTGCGAATAGTTCTGCGGATTATATCATTTTCGTCGGCAGGTGTAAGTTCAGCCGCAACACGCCGTATATATTCGTCGGATTCTTCGTTTGCCATTTTCGGAAAAAACAGTTTCAATTAAGGCCGGAAATTTCCGGCCTTTGCTTATTTTTCTTCCGTTTCCTGCTTTTTCATAATTGCGTAAGGTATAATTATGCAAAAACCGATAACGAGAACTAAAGGCGCAACGTCCACGGCAATCGGATTCATCCACGTAGTATGGTCGGACGGGTCGCTTGAAATTCCGGTAGCCATAAGAAAAAAACCTACGGCTATAACGGCGACACCAATGCCTAAATAGATGAAATTCTGCGTGGAAAACGGATATTTCCACTGTTTTGGTTCGGGATAAGCCATCGTTAATTACGGATAAAATTGAAAAAAAATCAGCGCAAACTTAGCGGTTTTTTACCGAAATGCCAATATCGCGCCGAATATGCCTCACAGTTTAACGATATATTTCACTGAAAATTTTATTCTCTTGCCATGAAAACGACAGATTCAGCCGTTTATTCTACTGACTTCCCTGCTCTTAAATTATTTCGCCGCGGTAAAGTACGCGACGTTTACGACCTCGGCGATACTCTGCTGATGGTGGCAACCGACAGAATTTCCGCATTCGACGTTATTATGTCCGAGCCTGTGCCCGGCAAAGGTAAGTTGCTTACAGATATGTCCGTCTTTTGGTTCAAATTAACGGAGCATATAGTTCGCAATCATCTTATTTCGGCCGACATTGACGACTTTCCCGGCGAATGTGCGCCTTACCGCCACATTCTTGCCGGACGCTCTATGCTTGTGGAAAAAACCAAACCGCTTCCGATAGAATGTGTTGCACGCGGTTATCTGGCAGGCTCAGGCTGGAAAGAATACCAACAGAATCAAACTGTTTGCGGAATAAAATTGCCCGACGGACTTATTCAAAGCTCACATCTGCCAAATCCTGTTTTCACACCCGCGACTAAAGCCGAAGAAGGCCATGACTTAAACATTTCATTTGAAGAAGCGGCTCTGCTGTGTTCGCCCGATTTAGCTGGCGAAGCGCGACGAATTACACTTGAACTCTATCGTTTTGCTGCCGATTTTGCCGAACAAAGAAATATTATTCTTGCCGATACTAAATTTGAGTTCGGACTTGATTCCAACGGTTCGCTTATTCTAATTGACGAAGCTCTAACGCCGGATTCTTCACGCTATTGGCTGAAAGAGTATTACGTGGCCGGTGAAGAGCAAATAAATTTCGATAAGCAGGTTCTGCGCGATTATCTGGAAACGACCGACTGGAATAAACAACCGCCGCCGCAGCCGTTGCCTGCGAGTGTTATTGCCTCCGTCCGAGAAAAATATCAAGATTGTTACGATAGGTTGATTGGAAAGATATAATTTACCAAGTTGTTGGTTTAATTAACGTTTATTTTAACAGCATGCTACCGTACAATTCTATGCCGTGTGATGATTTGACCATAAAATAATATGCTCCGGCCGGTATTTTGTCAAGGTCTATTTTATTTTTACACTTTGGTTCTATGCCTTTTTTCAACATAATTTGCCCTAATGTATTCACAATTACCGCTGTACCGGACAAATTCGATGATGAATGAAACGTGATTTCACGCGAATCGAAATCTTGAATTACGGAAAATTGAGGCGAAGTAAATTCCTCTTTAACGCTAACCGATTGCGCGCCGCAAAGAGCTGACCGGCGACGGAAATCATGTTGAAACATCAACCAATCGGGGCCGTTACCCTTTCCGATACTAAGCAAATAAGCCCGTCCGCGATTCTTGGAGAAATCCGGATACTCGCTGAATCCGCCAACGAAAAATATATCGAGTAAGCCGTCCCCGTTAAAATCGGCAATCAGCGGTGCGTGATTTATATCGAATTTGTCTATACCGGAATATTCGCCTATGTTTATTTTCCAAATTTCTTCGCCTTTTTTGCCGTTCAATGCGATTAGCTTTCCGCCCGAAGTACAGAATATCGCATCTTTGTATTCGTCGCCGTTAATATCAGCCGCTATAACTCCGCGAAACGCCGTTTCAATGTACGGTAAATTATATTTCCACAATAAGTTTCCTTTGTTATTTAGAACGCCGATTGTGTAGCCGCTGCAAAAAGCAATGTCGCATACTCCGTCCCCGTCGAAGTCGGCTATTGTTACGGGGGCACCGATATAGCCACCTCTGCCGTAATATTTCCATTTAACAAGACCGCTTGCCGCATCAAAACAATACAGCGTGTCATTATATGCACCTACAAGCAGTTCCATTTTTCCGTCGCTGTCAATATCCGCCGCCGCCGAGCCGTGATAGATATGATTGCCCACCGGATAAGACCACAGAAGCTTCTGCGTTTTCCCTTCAAAAACATAATACGCACTTTGCGCACTCGAAGCGAGATTCCAGGTACCTACGGCAAAATCCGAATTTCCGTCGCCGTTTGCGTCAAGAATAGTCGGTGCGGTTTGTACCCATGATTTTGTATCAACCTCCAGATTCCACTTTATACGGCCTGAACGCGCATCTATACAAATGACATATCCGCCGAATTGACCGTGCAGAATTTCCATATTTCCGTCGCCGTCAATATCGTCTATTATTGGCGGTGAATCGCTGCCCGCAGTCGGAGTTTTCCAAATTACAGCACCGTCGCGGCCATCAAAACAGAACGTTGTATCATTGCACGAACTCGGAACTATTACTTCAAGATGTCCATCGCCGTTTATGTCATAAATCAATGGCGCAACATCATTGCAACCTTCTTTACCCGGGCGGGAGGTATTCACTTTCCAGAGAAGCGAACCGTTCTCCGCATTCAGTGCATATACGCAACTG
Organism: Bacteroidota bacterium; assembly: GCA_020852855.1. Classification (GTDB taxonomy): domain Bacteria; phylum Bacteroidota; class Ignavibacteria; order Kapaibacteriales; family UBA961; genus JADZAA01. The sequence goes on along the minus strand of JADZAA010000078.1, from coordinate 6,440 downwards.
TCGTTTCGATAACAACCGAAAACAATCTCCAAACGTCCGTCGCCATCAATATCTGCGGCGGCCGATTGTCCGTATGATGCATCGAAAGTATCGAATTGCCATAATATTTCGGGCTTTTGCGCCGAAGCAGAAGAAATAAATATCAGGAACAGCGGCACAATTACGTTAAAAATATTTTTCATCGGGCTTTTGCTCTAATAGTTAATAAAATACACGCTTAGGCAAAAATACAAAATCGTAATTTAACAAACTCTGCATTACTTTTTGGTTTAATTTCTGCCGGTAAAAATTTGAAGCGGTCAGAACGGAATTTCTTTGTTGAACTTTTTATAATTTTGCAATCGAAACGTTTGGTTACACTTCAACATTACTTTTCCGAAAAAGCATTATGCAAATAGGACAATACAAGATAGATATTTTTGAAACGGGCGATTTCGCTCTCGACGGCGGCGCAATGTTTGGCGTTGTACCTAAGCCGTTATGGTCAAAATCTTATCACGCAGGCGACGAATTAAATCGCATAGCGATGACGGCACGGTGCTTGCTTATACGCTCTGCCGAACGTAATATACTTGTGGATACTGGCTGCGGCGACAAAATGCATCCTAAAATGCGTTCGATATACGACCTCGATAATTCCATTAAAAGTATAGACTTATCTCTTGTCAATTACGGAATTGCCGCAGATGACATAACCGATGTAATTCTGACGCATCTGCATTTTGACCATGCGGGCGGTGCAACCGTTATGCGCAACGGCGAGACTGTCCCCACTTTCCCTAATGCAAAATACTATGTTCAGAAAAAGCATTTTGAATGGGCTAATGCACCGTCGGAAAAAGACCGTGCCTCGTTTATGCCGGAAAATTGGATGCCTATCGTGAATGCCGGAATGATGGAATTTACGGACGGACCGGGTGAAATCCTGAACGGTATAAATGCTGTACCTCTGAATGGTCATACACCCGCAATGCAAATGATAACCGTTTCCGACGAGCAGACTACGCTTGCTTTTCCAGCCGATTTATTGCCTACCGCAGCTCATATTCCGTTGCCGTATATTATGGGCTACGATAATTATCCGCTGACTACGCTCGAAGAAAAGAAAATATTTTTACCGCAAATGGCCGAAGAAGGCTGGCTGATTGTATTTGAACACGACCGTTTTACGATAGCCGGCAAGGTTGTTGCAGGAGAAAAAGGATTCTCTTGCGGTGAGAAAACAATTATTTGAAATGACTGCATTAATTCTTTGTATCGTAAGCAGTTAACAAATAATCACATTCAATGTATTTAATTTGAAAGTATAAATTCGGCGACTCTGTTTATCAATTCATTGTCAATAGGCAATAACGAATTTCCGTAGGAGGCAATGTTGGCTTCCGTATTGCCCGTGATTTTACGCAAAATGTGATTAACGTTTTCGAAAAGTATAAGTTTTGATGCCGGATTTGCCTTGTGCAATAATTCTGCATCGGAAATTTTCACCTGAGCATCGTTTGTGCCTTGTAAAATCAATATCGGAATATTCAATTTCTTGACAGCTTCGCAAGGATTATACTTAAACCAAGAGATTAAATAAGGTTGTACGCTTTCGCGTAATAATGCGGCGTACATCGGTAATATATTTTTCGTAACAACATCATTTTTCAGACTGTCGAGAATCGGAAATGCGTAATCACGCACGGCTTGAGGTTGAGAGGACAATTGCTCTTTTAGAAGTTCGTCGGCCGTGCGCCCGGGGCCTGCTATCGAGATAAACTCATCGACATTGCTTTCAGCGGCGGCCAAAAGACCTGTCAGTGAGCCTTCACTGTGACCTATAACTGTGACTTTCGAAAACTGTTCATCGTTTTTAAGTAAATCTATCCATTGGCGAGCGTCGTCAACGTAATTCTCAAATCGTAAATCTTTTTCGCTTATTCCGGCTTCCATGCTTGCGGCTATACCGCGCTTATCATATCGAACTGTTGCTATATTGTGTTTTACAAGTCCGGTTGCCAATTTCTTATACATATCATTCTTCATCATCGGATTATTGCCGTCGCGGTCGGTTGGTCCCGAGCCTGCAATGATAAGCGCAACCGGAATCTTTTTTTGCAATGAACCGGGCAAAAGAACAGTTCCGAATATATCACCCGTTTTTGTATGCAAAATTATCTCTGCTCCATCGGCTGAATTATCGGGCGCAAATTGTCCTCTGCATATTTCATATCCGGCAAACATCAACAAAATAATGGATAGAACATATTTCATATCGAACGATACGTGTATGTTACGCCAAGAAATTGAACTTTAAGCGGGTTTTACCCTTTATTTTCCAGATGTTTTCCGGCTTGCGACAATACTTCGGCTAATTTGCTAATGTCTTTGCCGCCGGCAGTTGCAAGGTGAGGTTTGCCGCCGCCGCCGCCGCCAAGTTCTTTTGCCAATGCTCCGACTATTCTTCCGGCTTGATATTTACCGGTAACATCATCTGTTACAACGCATACGAGTTGTGCTTTACCTTCGGAAACGGTGGCTAAAATTCCCACGCCGCTTTTACCGAGAGCATTCCGCAGGCGGTCGCCGAGTGATTTAAGTTGTTCGCCATCAACTGCTTCGATTTGCCGCGCCACAAACTTTGCACCGCCGACAATTGGAGCATCGGCCACCCATTGCGTAAAACTGCCTGCAATTTTTTCTACGTTATATTCTGCCAAATCTTTTTCCAAACGCTTGATTTTTTCGAGAAGGTACGCCTGCGTTTCACGCTCGCGCAATGCCACTTCATGCAAATCGGCGATATAACGCTCTACGCCGGCGGAGGTTACGGCTTCTATACGCCGAACGCCCGAAGCTATTGAAGATTCGGAAGTTATTTTTAGCAAACCTATGTCGGATGAATTTCCTACGTGAGTTCCGCCGCAGAACTCGGCCGAGAATTTTTCGTCAATAATCACAACACGAACACGGTCGCCGTATTTATCGCCGAAGAACATTTTTACACCGGGTATTTTACGCGCTTCGTCAGCGGGTAAATCAAGTGTTATTACAGGAATACGCTCACGTATTTTTTCATTTACAATTGCTTCTATTTCTGCCAATTCTTCGTGTGTAACCTTCTGAAAATGCGAAAAATCAAAGCGTAAATGGTCGGGTGCAACCAACGAACCCGCCTGTTGTGTATGAGTTCCGAGAACTCGGCGCAAAGCCTCGTGCAGTATATGCGTGGCCGAATGATTGCGCTGAATAGCCCAGCGTCGCCCGGCATCTACCGCAGCTGCTGCAGTGTCGCCCAAAAGCGGCTCAACGTCCGAATCGCAAAAATGAACAATTGCGCTGCCGGATTTGCGAACATCATTAACCGTATAAACATTGCCGCCAAGCGTTATCACGCCTGTATCAGCCTGTTGCCCTCCCATTTCTACGTAAAACGGCGATTTGTCAAGTATTACATTGTTATCCTTAACATATAACACTTTAGCGTCGGCAGTTAATTTATCCCAGCCGATAAACTGCGTTTCTGCTTCAATTACGGGCAATTCCGCTTCTTGCGAAAATGTTTTACGCGCTTGCCGCGAACGTTCGCGTTGTTCGTTCATTAAGCGCGTAAATTTGTCGCTGTCAACTTTCAGCCCGCGCTCTTTGGCAATTAATTCGGTTAAATCTAACGGAAAACCGCAAGTGTCGTAAAGAAAAAATGCTTCCGCGCCGGACACTACGTTTTTTTCATCTTGAGCAAGCCGTTCGCTTATATCTTCAAATCGTTCGAGTCCGCGTTCCAATGTTTGCAAAAACGATTCTTCTTCGGCTTTGATAACGCGCTCTATCAATGATTGCTGGCGTTCAATTTCCGGGAAAACATCACCCATATTTTGAACTAAGACCGCAACTAATTTATAGAGCGATGGCTCGCGCATACCAAGATTGCGAGCGTATCGTGCAGCACGGCGCAAAATACGACGCAATACATAACCGCGCCCTTCATTTCCGGGTAATGCGCCGTCGGCAATGGCAAATGAAAGAGCCCGAATATGGTCGGCCATTACGCGCATCGCAATTCCGTCGGAGTTTGTCAGTTCCGGCGAATATTTGCGCCCGGAAATTCTTTCTATTTCCTCCAAAACAGGTGCGAAAACATCTGTGTCGTAATTTGAGTTTTTTTTCTGGACTACGGCGCAAATCCTCTCGAACCCCATGCCCGTATCCACGTGTTTAGCGGCAAGCTCTTCGAGCGTTCCGTCCTCGCGGCGATTATATTGAATAAAAACATTGTTCCAAATTTCAATGACTTCCGGCGTTCCCGCATTAACCAACGGGCCGCCGCTCAGGTCGGGAGTACGGTCGAAATGAATTTCCGAACAAGGGCCGCACGGACCGGTCGCTCCCATTTCCCAGAAATTATCTTTTTCGTCGAAGTAATGTACGCGCTCGGCAGGCAAATATTCACGCCAAATATTATACGCTTCGTCATCTGTCCGATAAACTGTGGTGTGCAGCCGCTCGGGCGGTAAATTCCAAACTTTCGTAAGTAATTCCCAAGACCAACCGATAGCCTCTTTTTTGTAATAGTCGCCAAAACTCCAATTTCCCAACATTTCAAAAAAGGTGTGGTGATACGTGTCGTAGCCTACTTCTTCCAAATCATTGTGCTTGCCCGATACGCGAATACATTTTTGAGTATCGGCGCAGCGCGTGTAATCACGTTTGCCAATGCCCAAGAATACGTCTTTGAATTGATTCATTCCGGCATTCGTAAATAGCAAAGTCGGGTCGCCATGAGGAATAACCGGTGCGCTTGGAACAATTCTATGGCCGCGAGCGGCAAAAAAATCAAGGAATGATTGGCGTAATTCGCGTGAAGTCATTGCGAGTATTTTCCTGAAAATAGATGAAAAACGAGAGTCTGCCTGCAAATCAATATACAAAATTACAAAAAACGCGCCCCGAAATTGTCGCACATAACCGAAACAAACAGTTTTTTCGGTATTCGCATTTGTCGAACGTAGCCAAAACAAGTAATTTTAATTAGAATGGCACACAAGTTTCAGTAATTTCGTGCATAGAAAACAATGCTGAACAATATAAAACTCTGTCGAATGAATTTATTGTCGTTTTTTCAATCATTGCCTGTATGCCGGAATAAATTTGCAGTTGCAGTCTGCCTGTCGGCTGTTGCCGTGCGATTAGCGGCATTGCTGTTTTACGACGGAGTTTCGCAGGATTACTATTGGGAATACGGCGAAATTGCCAAGAATGTAAAAAACGGAAAAGGTTACGCTCTTTGGTATTACGAAGGAGAGCATCTTGAGCATCGCTATTCTGCTGCGACGCGGCCGCATACTTCTGCTTATATGCCGCCCGGTTACCCTGCTGTTTTATTGCCTTTTCTCGCTATTGACAATATTTCGTTGCGTAATTTTATCTTCTACGGCTTGCAGGCCCTGCTAATCGTGCCTGCCATAATGTGCTTATGGCGGCTTTCTCTACGTCTGTTCGGCAGGCAAGCGGCGCAAATAGCCGTTTTGTCGCTGGCGTTTCTGCCGGAATTTATTTATTCTTCATTGTCTGCCGGACCAACGGCATTGTATCATCTGTTTACGTTGATGCTGTTGTCAATGCTTGTTCGGCGGAATGAAATTTCCGTTAAAACAATTATTTTTTGGGGAATATTATGTGGGACAACCATATATCTGCGCTCTGAATTTGCATTATATTCTATTTCATTATTTTTCATATTTGCATTACGTTTGGGAATAAAGTGTGCTTGCACGTTCGGCGCAGTCGTTATACTGTTGATTGCTCCTTGGCAAATAAGAAATTACATAAACTTCGGACGAGTAATTCCGATGACTACGAGCTCGGGATTAAATCTTTACAGAGGGCATAACCCGGAATTTATAGGTTCTTGGGGCGATTCGGTGATGATTCGTGAAATTGCCAAGTATAAAAACGCGCCTGATTTTGAGGTGAAAATGAATGATATTTATCTATGCGAGGCTGCAAAATTTATTCTGAAACACCCTTTGCAAGAAGCGCGATATACGCTTGAAAAAATTACACATTTATGGCTTCTTAATCCTAGCGATAAACGTACATTGCATCCGGCATACATTGTGCCGTGGATAGTGACTTTATGCTGTTTCGCAGTCGGCTTTTTTATTAAACCCAATAAATTCTACGATGCAATTCCGCTGTATATTTTCTGGGGTGCGTCGACCGTTGTTTGTATTATATTTTTCGCCCTGCCGCGCTATCAAATTCTACTGAAACCCGCAATATTGCCTTTTGCCGCTGCCGGTGCATTAAAAATCTATTATTTTTTTTCAAAAAAATAGAGTTGTTGTAGCGTCTTAAAATTATTTATTTTAGCAGAGAATTAAATGTCAATCACAATATAATCAATACAATGAAAATCGGCGTATCAGACTTGACGACAGACCGTAAGTGGCGCTCTG
>JADZAA010000077.1 GCA_020852855.1 Bacteroidota bacterium | reverse complement strand
TCATCTTTATCTATTCGAGTAATGGCAAAATCTTCGGTAATGCCTAACATCTCACGTAGAAAATCTATAAATTCCATTTCCAACTTTCTCCCTGTAAATTTACTCCATTAAAAATTTAGTATAACCTGTTTACAATTACAATAATCTTCTTCGTGATCCTTTGCCCGATACAAATCCTTCCCCACATGAATGCTTTTGAAATCATACATGAATTGGTTGATAAATTCCACAATACCAATTTCGGCAAGGTCGCCATGTGTCTTATTGCCGATAAGTCGCATGGTGAAAATGTTTGAAAATGTCGCTACTGCCAAACACTAATTCTTACTTGCAAGCAACGGCTTCCGAATGGCTTGTTACAGCACGCCTCAGATTTGAATTGAGATATTTACTTTACCGCCTAATTCTTTTTCCACAATGTCGAATAATGTTTTTAAAGTCATGCTACTTCCGTCGTTTTCGACACGAGAAATATAGGTTCACTTTTTATCTACCAATTCCGCTAACTGTTCTTGTGTTAATTACTTTTCTTCACTATCTTTTTTTAACAACAAACCTGCTTTAAAAAATTCTGCTTCGCGTTCTAATTCATCACGTCTTTCAGTTCCTCTTTTTCCGTAAACATCGTCTTTTATATCTTTTCAACTTCTTGTATTCATTTTGTTTTTTGTTCATAATATTTTTTCATTAAATCTGTTGCATTTTCGATATCCGATTTAGGTGTTTTTTGTGTTTTCTTAGCAAAGACATTAAGCAAAATCACAGGTTTTCCTTCGTCAAAAAAGCAAAATACTCTCCAAATGTTCGACGATAATCGAATTCTTGCTTCATACAAATCATCTGTCCCCGATAAATGTTTGAAATAATTTGTAGGAACTCTTTCCAACGTTTCTATCGCTTCAATGATTTTAAAGATTTTATTCTGCACCTTTTCAGGTTCTTGTTTTAAAAAATCACTAAAGTGGCTTTAAAACTCAATTACTTCTCGAACTTTGTTATTCATAAGTATAATTGTAACTTAAAAGTTACGGTAAAACAAAATATTTTGTGATTTTTCAGTCTGTTCGTAGAGATGTGCGATAACGGTTTGGGTATTGCCGAAGGCTGAAATTTTTGCAACGCCCCAATCCCTCTTATTGCAGAACGCCGTTTACAGTATGTCGCCAAGGCTGATACGCCGATTTTCATTGTATTGATTTACATTGTGATTGCCGTTAAATTCTCCGCTGAAATAAATAATTTCAAGACGTTGCAACAACTCTAACGAAGAAAGTATTTATTTATCGTTTTTTTATTGCTTTTTTCATTGAATCACTCAATTTCCAAGTCCGTCCGTCTGCAAACCGCACTTCTTTCAGCGTATAATACGTGTTGATATAATGCTTGCCGGTTATTTTTTCATCAGGGTTGGCTTCGTCGAAAGTAATTGTGAATTTATTCTCGGTAGTGGCGTAAAAATGCGCGGGAGCGTCGGCAACGTCGCCCCATAGGAATCTGCCGAATTGCGCCAAAACCGCAGTCATACGCATTTTATCGCCCTGCGCCGTAAAAACGTGCGTAGAGCCTTGCCCCGTCAGAGAATATTGTCCTGTCCTGCATTTTTGCCCGAGCGTATCCGTAGGCGGAAGATTGCGAAACAGCGAGTAGTATTTCAACATCGGCGCGGGAATAGAATTTTCCGGAAGGTCGACCGTAGTATCAACATCCCACGATTTTTTTGAATTGCGACAGGCCGGGCCGAGTGTAAAAAATAAATGCGGCTGGAACGCACCGCCGGGTGAGTTTGCCGCGTTTACGGTGTCCTCTGCGCCGAAAGAATGTCTGATTCCGGCAGAATCTATCCAAAACCAGATTTTACGACCTAACCAAGGCGTTTCAAAGCGCGTCTGCTCCTGAACCTCTTTGCCGGACTCGGTTATTTCTACCGATTTCAGCGTTTCTGCCAAGCGAAACAATCCGTCCGGCGAAACCGAATCGCATATAACCTCAATCATTTCTTTGCGCAAGCGCACTATTGTTTCGCGATAAGGCATATAAATGCTGTCACGTGACCTGCATAAATAGGTTAAACTATCCCCTTTGCTAAAAAGATACTTAAAACAGACCGTATCTTTATTTGATTTTATAGCATAAATAGGTTTTACAGCAAAAAATAGAACTATTGACAACGCGATAATTCCGCCTGTTTTCACTTTATTTTCCTCGTAAATATATTAACCGTTTCCATACTCACAGGCACTATCATTTGGTCTTGCCCCGAAACTGCCATACGCATTTCTATTTGCATTGCAACTTTACCGGTAAGCGACATCCCATTGGCAATTTCAACAATAGAACGACCGCTTGCCGCACCGTCGCCTTCAACTTGCATTTTCATACCCGTTTGACTTACGGTGCCTTCCATATTCAACGATGTAGTTTTGGCATTTATTACGGCGCAACGTTTGCCGAGTGTGTCAATAATGCCCGCAAACGTGTATTTCCATTTTGCAGTAATTTTTACGTCCCGCGAAGTACCGTCTTCGCTCGTTTCATGCGCCCACTCTTCACCTGTAGAAATCGGGCGATCAGGAAGCGGGCCAAAAACATATTTAAGCGTTTGCTTCACAGCCTGCCGTAATGCCGTCGCACTCATATTCCCAACCATACCGCCCGTTTCTTTTTCTTTCAGCTTATTTTTTTCTTCCGCTATTGTACCGTCTTCGCTCACCATTATAGGCTCGGAAGCAGACGACGGAGCATCAATCGTCATAGCAGTGTCCGGAAAACCGGCTTGCTCTAAACCCGAAATTGATATTTTCAACGGTGAAAACATTGTTTCTACCTTGTATTTATGTTCTTTTGCCTCTTTGATGAGCAGTATTACGTCATTGCCCGCTTCCATCGAAGCAGACATTTCCATATCTCCGACCGATTGTTTCATCGAGGTTCGTTGAGAATAAACATATTCTTCACCTGCTTTCAGTAAATATTTTAATTGTACGGAATTTTCCGAAAAATTCGCTTTGGCCTGTAAAGCAAAGCAAATAAAAAATACACACGGAACGCTCGTTGCGGCAATTGCTTTTAATGTAGTTGCTCTTATCATATTTGCTGTTATGTGTGAGAAATGGCTCTATAAACGCAATTTTAGCCGTGTTATTACAAATAATGTGTAAGCAAAAATAAATAAGGCGTTCACCTTGAAACGGGTAGAACGCCTTTTCGATTGATAATTTGTTTCTTAACGGCGCAAAGGCAGGCTCTTGCGAGTTATGCCTTGCAAATGACCGCCGCCGTTATTGCCGCCGTGCTGAACTTGACGACCGCCGCCCGAAGAATC
>JADZAA010000076.1 GCA_020852855.1 Bacteroidota bacterium | reverse complement strand
TGCCTCAAGCCACCATGCGCGTGCCGGAATTTGTTCGCAACTTAGTGGAATAGGCGGGTTGTCATCGCTTTGATATATGCCCGTAGGAGTGTAAAATCTTATAGATGGGCGTATCGTATGCCCCGTGGCTCCCGAAACAGGATTATTGCTGAAAGATATTTTGGGAAGCTCGCAGTTCCATGAACCAAAATTCACGTCGAATTTGCCGATGGGAGAGTGTGTGCCGATGCCTATCTGACCGCTTGGAGTTATGGCTAAACGCTCTACGTCTTGATAGTCGCCCGGACGCAAGCTGTCTGGATTTGTCGGCAGTGGTGTTGTTGCAAAGCGAATATAGCCGTTTTCATTACGTGTCGCAACTATAATATCGCCCGCTTTCAATCCGTTTTGAAGAACAAGGTCTTTCACGGTAGTCTGATATACACCGAAAAAATCGCGGCAGTAAGAATATGTAAATTGATTATACGGCGATGTTATCAGCGATAAATGCCCCATAAATTCGGGTTCGTAAGCGTCTGTGTTAAATTGATTGTAGCTTAAACGAATCGTTGGGTCAGAAGCGTTCCCTGATATGCCGACTCCGTGTATGTTTAACATACGTTGCGGATTAGCTGCCGCACCTATGCCGACATTACCTAAAATAGGCCAAGGATTAGAATTGACTTGCGCGACAATTTCTGTAGTCGGAGTTAGAAACTTGATGGCAGCGACAAGCATAACTATTTTGTAGAAATAGTTGTTACAACAACTAAACAGCAGAGAGAGAGAGAGAGAGAGAGAGAGAGAGAGAGAGAGCTTTTCGGCTTTCTCCCGTAGGGAGAACAATTCTCCTATGGAGAGTATTCTGCGCGAGTGCGTCGAAGCGATAGAGAAAGATTGCATAAACATACCTTTGCGATAAATAATAAATAAAAGCGTAACTAAAAGCGTTGCAATCGTTTTTTGGTCTTTACGGATATTAGTTTGCCATTTACAACATATTTTTAGATGCGTGATATTGTTACAAAATATTTTTGTCTTATCATAATAACCCATTAATTACGAAAACGTAACAGCGGATGCGTAATATTTTTTATTTGGCACAAAAATGCCCTTGTTTTCGAGATGTTTTTTTACATTGAAAACAGGGGCATGATAAATTGATTTTATTACAGATATCATCGGGCAATGATAATCCTATCCGTTGGCACGGCATCACATTAATTATTCGTGCTGCACCAAAACCGGCACGACGGTAGTTGCGCTACCATGCCGAATGAGAATATAATACGCGCCTGCCGTAACTTGCGAGCAATCCCAGACAAGTTCGCCGTGATAGTCGTTTGTATATTGCATGGTAATACGCTCACCACGCTCTATTGGTTCTCCTAAGGCATTGTAAATCTCGCAACTTGCTGTGCCGAAAGGTATGCGCCTATCCCAATATATCAAAGCTCTTACGCTCCTTGAAGCAGGGTTCGGATACGGCGGAAAGGCATAGACGAGAGTAGGTCCTCCTTCGATTTTTGGTTCATTTACGGAAGTTAATGAGCTTGTATCAACCATTACCTTATACAAATGCGTTGTGTTATTAGAAACGACTATGCAGTACGCAATGTCTGAATCTTCGAATGAACTGTTTACCCCGCAAGTTGTTCCGGGGTAGGTGGCGGTTTTCCATTTTTGCGGCGATACAGGCGAGTCGCCGTAGAGAATCTGTTTGCCTATCACATCCCAATATCCATGGTTAAGCACCACTTTATTGCCTATACGATTTATTGAGCCTCCTAACCAGCCGCCGGGGATATTGAGTGTGTCGTCAAGCCATCTGCGTGTTTCGGTATCATAAATATAGATGTTGGTTTCTTTTTTCCAGTATCCCTCATCTCGACCGCATACAAGATATTTCCCTATGGGTCGAAACAGCAAATTATCTAGATTGCCGGCTACAAAGGAGTTGGGTGCTACACGGTCGTTAAGATATTCTTGCGCTATCTGCCAATTATTACCTCTGTCAAGTGAAAATGTGAGCTGGAACGAGATAGGCCGGCGGTAATTGACGCGCCACGACCAGAGAGTATCTCCACTGCGCCATATAGAAAAGATGAAAACAGAGTCGAGAACAGTATATGAACGCTCCCGTAGCGTCGTGTCAAACTGATAAATTAAATGACCCAGCTTATAGGTTGTGTAAGTGGTTATTAGGGTAATAGTTGTATCGAATTTGAAGAGGACGGATCTTGTATTGTCTCCCAATGGCGACATTCTACGCGGAAACGGTTGATATGTATCGCCCAAATCTGTGGAATAGAATATAGTATCCCATGCGGCTGCCATATATCGTTTTTGTACTACTCCGAAGCCACTGCGGTCGAAGCATATTTGCGACAAAACCATAGGGTTGTTATCAACATTCGGATTGTAGAATTGGGGCAGCCATGTGGTACCGCCGTCAGTGGTGCGGTAAATTCTGCCGTTCTGTCTTGTCAAGTTAAAACCCGTGTTTCCATCTAACCAGGAAAAGCTGTATGGAGGCGACTCAAAATTTGATATTATTTTCCAAGTCTTGCCTGCGTTCGGCGAGAGAAGTATTGTATTGTTGTATCCTACGCCGATAATGGTATCGCGACCTTTAAGCGCGGTGTTGGTAAAGAATGTAAAATTGATATAACGTTCTGTTGTGTCGAGAGTTTAACGCACTAATACGCCGTTTTCGAGTTTATCGGTTACGGGTATAAAATACAGTCTTGAAGGTTCTACCGCTTCCGTAGAAGACACAAAAAGTCCCGATTCTCCCACAGCGAACCGTCCTGTAGAGACAATAATTGGTTGCCACGTTGTTCCGGTATCTGTACTTCGGAGTATATAGCTGCCGAGCAGTAAATATGTGTCGTCGCCAACAGCCGTGATATTTGAGGGTGCGGTGCACGGCATAAAAGTCCGTATTCTTTCAGGTCAATTGTGCGAATACGAGTATGAGAAACGGCATCGTATATCCACAACATTCCCCCATTGCCACCGGCATAGATTACTCCGTTGCCATAGGACAGCGTTACAATGGAATCGCCTGCGGATTGTGTAATGCTGTCTTGGATATTCAGCATTTGGTCAAGAAAATAGAGCGATGTTCCCTTGGCAATGCACAATTGTTGATTGCATATAATAATATCCGCAGTTGGCATCAAATAGGAAGGCAAGTCAAGTGTTTTCCAAGTTAGTGCGTTATCTGTAGAAATGATAATTTTTCCTAAATCGGTATAACCGGCGAAAGTATTTGCTTCATTGGCAATTTTAAGGATTCGTTCGTTGTCGCCGGCAACGGGTTTGCGCGTCCAATGTGCGCCGTCGTCGTATGACAAGGTCATTGTTCCGCCGGTGCCATAGGCAATGATAACAGAGTTTCGGGCAATGCAACCTGCATAACTAATGTCGAGTCTCTCAAATCGAAAGCCGTCCGCTTTGGCAAAAGTCGCGCCTGCCATAGCGACGAGTATAACAAGAAAAATATATTTCATGATTTTGTAGGAAAAAGGTGAATATAAACGACCTCTTAGTCATTTTCTGAAATAAAAACATTATTGACATTTATCCATAAAACATGTTGATTGCCAGCCATTTGGCAATTCAAGAGGTATTTCCGGGAACGTATCGGGGCAAGAACTTGAACCGTCAAGAGTTTTGCTTATCAAGGTTTTGGAAATCGTCGGGTTCTGTCCGCTGAAATCTACACATATCCTATAGGTACTGCGGCACACGCCCGACCCCGGACAAGTAATGACTCGCATAATCTGATGAATAGCATCATTTTCTATCAGTTTGCAGGCATATTCGTCAAGCGAGAAAGACAGAACGCTTAATGTGCTGCATGGCGGTATAGGTGCGGCATTTAGCGAAATCAATTCTTTCAGAACCGCATCCAAAATCAAGCCGTTCCTTGTTGGATTTGTTAAAAAGGGCAGTAAGCATTCACGACTTCCGGTGTATGTTTGCACTTGGGTTAAGAGAACGCCACCGGGCTATACCATCCAACAGAATGTGATAGTTATTGTACAGGGCATGCCATTTGTGTCCAAAGAATTAATGTTAGTTGTGGTCGGACCGTTCCACCCCGCCGGACATTGTGCGTAGGCTGTAGAAGTATTTGTAACAATGCTACCGATAAAAACAATAAGTAACGCAATAGTTGTAAACGGCATTACTAAAATTTTAATGGAGCAAAGTTAAGTTTTCCGAAGTAGAATAGGGCGTTAATTCTAAATCGCTCGAAATTTAAAAATCCTCTTGCTTTAGATATTACCGATTGTATTTTCCCGT
>JADZAA010000075.1 GCA_020852855.1 Bacteroidota bacterium | reverse complement strand
GGATCAACAACAAAATAGCTTTGATAAAATGCTTGCAGACAATCTGCTTACAGCAAAAGCTTGGCAAATACGAGCGAACTTCAAGTATTTATTTCAAATAAAAGCAGATGTAGAGTTTCATTACAAGCTGTGGAAAGACAATGCAATAAGTCAATCAACAGCCGCGATAAATGGTGTAATCAAAACTTTTGACAACCGTTTGCCGGGCATTTTCAATGCAATTACAATTCATTGAAATTTTAGTAATGCCATTTTTTCTTTTGAAACTCTTGGTAATGTAAGCGTCTGTTGCTTCTCTCAAAGGTGCCCCGTATTTTGTGAGTTCTGTATTAAAATTCACATTTCAACGGTCGTGTCCGCCCAATAATTCAACTTCAAAAAACTCTTTGTCTTTGGCTTGAATAGAGTAGAACGGCATAACGATATTTTTGCTTTTCGCTACAACTTTTCCGTTGTAAGCAAGTGCTATCAGGGATAATGCTCTTTCACATTCAATTATGTTATCTCCGTGTATTCTAAGTTTCATCTGTTAACTACCGTAAACTTTTAGAAATTGCAGAGATATGAAAAGCGTTCTGCTGTTGTGCATTGCAAATAAGAAGCATTATTTTTGTTTCTTATCGGTACCGTAGAGCCGGAATTACCGACAACTATTCTTCTTCGGTTGCGCGAAGTTTTTCCAAAACGGAGAAATCCTCAAGTGCTGTAGTGTCGCCGGATGTTTTGCCTTCGGCAACTATTTCGCGTAATAAACGGCGCATAATTTTTCCGCTTCGCGTTTTGGGAAGTTGTTCGCTGAACCGAATTTCATCTGGCTTGGCAATATGCCCTATTTCCTTTGCCACGTGATTGCGCAGTATTTCGCGCAGTTCATGCAATGCGGGCACGTCTGCGCCCGATTTCAACGTTACGAAAGCAACAAGTGCATTGCCTTTAATTTCGTCGGGGCGAGTAATTACGGCGGCCTCGGCCACCGTCGTATGCGAAACTAACGCGCTTTCAATTTCGGCTGTACCAAGCCTGTGTCCGCTTACATTTACCACATCGTCAACGCGCCCGATAATCCAAAAATATCCGTCCTTGTCGCGACGTGCGCCATCACCGGTAAAATACCATCCGCCTTCCCCATTTTCATTTGGCGGGAACTCACTCCAATAAGTTTTGCGATAACGCTCGTCGTCGCCCACAATCGTTCGCAACATAGCAGGCCACGGGTGCTTGATAACAAGATAACCGCCTTCGTTTTGTTCGCAACTTGTACCGTCGCGCCTTACTGCATCGGCTATAATGCCGGGCAACGGTAAAGTGCCGCTGCCGGGCTTGGTTGGAACAACGCCGGGAATTGGCGCAATCATTATTGCACCGGTTTCCGTTTGCCACCATGTATCCACAATCGGGCAATTATTTTTGCCTACTACTGCACGATACCACATCCATGCTTCCGGATTAATCGGTTCGCCCACCGAGCCCAGCAATCGCAATGACGACAGGTCATGTTTCAGCACATACGAATCGCCCCATTTCATAAATGCACGTATAGCGGTCGGTGCTGTGTAGAGTATCGTAATTCTATGCCGTTCAATCATATCCCAAAATCGCCCCGCATCGGGAAAATTAGGCGCACCTTCGTACATAAAAACAGTTGCACCATTGCTTAACGGTCCGTAAACTACATAGCTGTGTCCGGTTACCCAGCCGATATCGGCAGTACAAAAATAAATATCGTCGTCGTTCAGGTCGAATATAATACGACTTGTGAAATTAACCTGCGTAAGATAGCCGCCCGTAGTATGCAAAATTCCCTTTGGTTTGCCGGTAGAGCCGCTGGTATAAAGTGCAAACAGAGGATGTTCGGCCGAAAGTGACTCGGGCTTGTTTATTGCAGTTGCAGATTTCATTACCTCGCCCCACCAATAATCGCGTCCGGCACACATTTGAATATTTTCGCCGCTACGCCGCACTACGATTACGCTTGTAATATCAGGGCATTCGGCCACGGCTTTATCGGCTGCATCTTTCAAATTCACCGACGTGCCGCGCCTGAACGCACCGTCTTGCGTGACAAGCAGTTTTGCCTTCATATCCAGCATACGGTCACGCAGAGCATCGGACGAGAAGCCGCCGAATACGACATTATGTACCGCACCGATACGCGCACAAGCCAGCATAGCAATAACGGCTTCGGGAATCATTCCCATATAAATAGCCACTGTATCGCCCTTGCCTATTCCGAATTTTTTCAGCACATTGGCGGCGCGGCATACTTCGGCATGCAACTGCCCGTAAGTAAGGGTTCGTTGGTCGCCCGGTTCGCCTTCCCAAATAATAGCTGCTTTGTTTTTTCGGTACGACGACAAATGCCTGTCAAGACAATTTACAGAAGCGTTAATTTTTCCGCCGGCAAACCATTGCGCAAAAGGATAATTCCATATTAGCGCACTTTTCCATTTTTTATCCCATTGTAATGCTGCGGCACATTGCTCCCAGAAAGCAACGGGATTTTTTTCGGCTGCTTTACGTATTTTATCCAGATTTTTAGCAGATGAAACAATTGCTTTTGCGGCAAATTTTTTCGATGGTGCAAATACGCGGTTTTCGGTCAGAACCGAAGATATGTCATGTTGTTTATTCATAAGTTTCAGCCTCGAAAACACAAATATATTTTTTCGGACACATAAGGAATTTTTCGAAAACAAAAGAGTGTATAAACAGCAAATTTACTACTGTTTTTCCATCGTTTTTTATTGTTTTTTCATTTCTTTCTCAACATTTCTTCGGTGTTTCCGCCAAACGAATCTATCATTGTACGCAATGGATTGTACGCAGAGTCCGCAACCGGTACAAGTCCTTCTACACTATACGTTTCGTACAATGCTGATTTCCCTTCCAGCGTAGATTGAAACTCCAATAAAGCCTCTAAAATCTTATGTTCCGTCTGCTTCGGAAAATCTTTTCTGAAAACGAATGGATCGTTCGGAATATCAACGGTAAATCCTATAATCTTTACAGCGGAATAAATATCGGGATATTGCCGTACTACGCGGGCTCGCGCATCCAATATTTCGCCGGTAGCCTTGTCCGGCGGCGAATAATACGTAGCTCCTGCATCTACTTGACGTTGATAAACCATAGTTACAACGTTGTCGTGTTTCATGGCGAACACCTCTTCTGCGGGTTTTACGTGCATTCCGTCCAGCATTGCTTTGGGTAAAATATAGCCGGAAGTGGAAGCCGGGTCTACATACGCTATTTTTCGGCCGTTTAATTGATAAAGCGAATCGATTCCGCTATCGGTACGGGCAATAAACTGTCCTTTATACGTTTTTTCTCCATCGCGCCGTACAACCGAAAGTTTTGCTTCCACGCCGTATTTTTCGTGCGCCAGAATATAGCTGAAAGTGTTCATTGCGGCAAAATCGGCTTTGCCGCCGCCGAAAGCCTCAACTACGGCTATGTAGCTTGTAGGAAATGAGGCTGTAAAATAGTATCCTGTTTTTTTATTTAGAAAATCTATTAACTTTGCCGCACTATTGGACACTTTTTGTGCATCTACCGAAGGTGTCAGCAATATTTTAATCGGATTATTTTTTCCGCCCAATTCCGAGCTCTCAAATATAGGCCAAATTGAAAGTTTTACAAGCACAGCCGCAAGCAGCGACAAATAAAAGATTAATAATTTCATCGGGAACCCGTTAATCTGTTTGTATTTGACGATAAATTGACGTATTTTTGACCGCTTTTTAGGGTAAAACGACGCAATATTTAGCCGAAATTTCATCAAAAATACAACCTCTTTTTTCAATTTTCAGAGAATTACATGAACATTCACGAGTATCAGGCGAAAGAACTCCTAAAAGCCGAAGGCGTTCCCGTCCTGTACGGCAGACCAATTATGTCGCCCGACGAGGCAGGCCGCATCGCCTATCACGAATTTGTTATGAAAGGAATCTCTACGGTTGTCCTTAAATGTCAAATTCACGCAGGCGGACGCGGTAAAGGCTTTGTTGTCGACGCGGAATCCCGCGAAAAAGTAATGCGCTACGGCAAACCCGTGCGCGGCGTAACCGTTATCGGCGACGGTAATATTGCCGACAAAGCATTTAATTACGCATTGTCTACATTCGGCAATGTTCTTGTTACAGTACAAACCGGCGAACAAGGCAAGACAGTTAACAGAATGTTTATTGAACAAGGTTGCGACATTGCCAAAGAATATTATTTGAGTATATTGCTTGACCGTCAAACCGGAAAAAACCTGATTATGGTTTCTACCGAAGGCGGAATGGATATCGAAGCCGTAGCCGAGCATTCTCCAGAAAAAATTCTGAAGCAGTATATTGACCCGACAATCGGATTCCGGCAATATCAAGCGCGGTCTTTGGCGTTCGGATTGAGCTTGCAAGGTAAGGCGTTCAAGAGTTTCTGCTCTTTTATCGAAAAAATAGTTGCCGCTTACGATAAACTTGATTGCAGTTTATTGGAAGTGAATCCGCTGGTGCTTACCAAGCAAGACGAGTTCATCGCACTCGATGCAAAAATCAATTTCGACGACAATTCATTGTTCCGCCATCCGAACTATGCACAACTTCGCGATTTGGCAGAAGAAGACCCGCTCGAAGTAGAAGCCTCCAAATACGACCTGAACTATATTAAATTGGACGGTAACGTAGGTTGTATGGTCAATGGTGCCGGTCTAGCTATGGCAACCATGGATATTATTCAACTTGCAGGCGGCAGTCCGGCGAATTTTCTCGACGTGGGCGGTGGGGCAAACGTGGATAGAATTGCCAACGCTTTCCGCATTATGATGAGCGACCGCAATGTAAAAGCCGTCCTTATCAATATATTTGGCGGAATAGTCAGATGCGACCGTGTGGCAAACGGAATTTTGCAAGCGTTGAAGCAAGTAGAAGTAAATGCACCCGTTATCGTGCGACTCGAGGGCACCAATGCTGCCGAAGCGCAAGAAATACTTCGCAATTCGGGATTGAAATTCCTTGTGGCAGGCTCGCTCGAAGATGCAGCTGCAAAAGTTACGGAAGCACTCGCCGGTTAACGCTCCAATCTATCGAAAAAGGGGCGCATTTTCGCGCCCTTTTTATTTTTAGTACAGTTTTTTCAGAATGTATTAAATGGATTTTTTCTCGTCATTTTTTGATTATATCCTTCACATTGACAAGCATTTGGCGGACGCATCATTGCAGTACGGGCTCGCTATGTATGCAATTTTATTCGCTATCGTATTTGCCGAAACAGGTTTGGTAGTAGCTGCGTTTTTACCGGGCGACTCACTGCTTTTTGCCGCCGGAAGTTTGTGCGCACTCGGAACGCTCGACATCACGGTTATGATCGCTTTGCTGTTTGTGGCAGCGGTCATAGGCGATGCACTTAATTATACTATAGGCGCGAAACTCGGGCATGCCCTTTTTACCCGTAAATCGCGCTTTCTCAAGCCGGAATATCTCGACAAAACCCATAACTTTTATGAAAAATACGGTGCAAAAACCATTGTTATTGCGCGCTTTGTACCGATAGTACGCACTTTTGCCCCTTTTGCGGCCGGAATGAGCAATATGACTTATCGCGTATTTTTCGCCTATAATGTAATCGGCGCCGCAATATGGACGCTGTCACTTACTCTTGCCGGATATTTTTTCGGACAAATTCCTATAATAAAAAATAATTTTTCATTGGTGATTTTTGCCATTATCGTATTGTCGTTGATGCCCCCTGTTTTCGAGGCTGTTTCCATACGAAGAAAAAAACGAGCCTCAACCACTCAATAATGTAGTAAAATACAGATGAATAAGTCGGAAGAATTAAAACGTTTGGCAGCTGTAGCCGCAGTCGAAGAAATAAAATCGGGTATGACGCTCGGGCTTGGAACAGGCAGCACCGCAAATTATGCCATAGAAGAAATAGGAAAACGCATCGCGGCCGGTATGCTTTCCGATATTCACGGTATACCGAGTTCGGTCAGAACAGAAAACTTAGCCCGTGCCGTCGGTATTCCTTTGCTTACTTTCGATGATTGCCAAACTCTCGATTTGACTATTGACGGCGCAGACGAAATAGACCCGTTGCTACGCTTAATAAAGGGTGGCGGCGGAGCATTACTGCGTGAAAAAGTTTTGGCGCAGGCATCGGCACGTTTCATTGTAATTGCCGACGAATCAAAAATTTCCGACGCACTTGGTGAAAAATGGGCATTGCCTGTAGAAGTTGTGCCGTTCGCTTGGAAGGCCGAAGTGCGTTTTATTGAAACACTTGGAGCAAAGACAAAATTGCGAGTATCTGCCGGCGGCCCGCCTATTCTTACCGACCAACGCAATTTCTTACTTGACTGCGATTTCGGGCGCATGAATAATCCTGATGAGATAGCGGCACGGCTCTCCTCACGTGCGGGAATAGTAGAGCATGGCCTGTTCATAGGCTTGGCATCGCAAGCAATTATAGCGGGCACCGATGGCATCAGGCGCATCGAAGCAAAAGTATAAATTCATTTTTTCATATTTTTTACAGATATTTTATCTTATTTTTTCGTTGCCTGCGCCACTATGCCGGGCGGGTATTTTTATTCCGCCTCCTATAGAAAGCATTTTCATATTCCATGTGTTAAAACCATGCACTCTGATTGAATATGACGCTTCGAAGAACCAACCGTCGCTGATAAATGCCATAAATGAACCGCCGAAATTATACGCGGTTTCCTGCAACTGCGATTGCACGGGATTGAACGGGCGAACGCCGTTGAAATTATCGGTTGAAACAGCAGCATCGGCAAATATTTTCAAATAGGTTTTCGGAATATTGGAAAATCCGCCTTCGATATGCAACAATGCTTCGTTTTTGAAATCGTCGCCACGCCTATTGTAACGCGCTTCGGCCTCTATCCAACCGTTGGCAAACGAATATCCTATTTCGGCACCGCCAATAGCCTGAAAAGAGCCGTCGCTAAGAAACGGATAATCGGCGCGGCCGGTATCGGGCGATGAAAATCCGGGCGGAATGCGAATCTCGCCGACAAGCGATGCCGTGAAATGCTCTATTTCCAAGATTTGCCAGCGTGCGCCAAGTCCAATCCAATTATATTGCACAAGAGAAAATTCACGCTTTGTTTCATAGTCGAAATGAACATCGTCTATCGAGTAAGTCTCTTTCAGTCCAAAAGACGAAAACGGGAAATCCAGACTGAGCGTCAGCTTGTCCGTAAGTCCGTATTCGGCATATAGGCCTACTCCGGCACTAGAGAAATCCATTGCGTAGCGACGATCGCGCCGATGAACAGAATCATATTCCTTAAACTCAATCAGCTCCGAACCGCCGGCTTCGTAATACGAAGGCGCCGAAGAAGAAAAATAATAGAGTTTGGCAAACAAATCGTTTTTAGGTTGCGGCCAGCCGCCGCCTGCGCAAAGGTTTGCGTAAGATGTTGCAAAAAGAATTGCCGGAAGAAAAATTCGCGCTATATTAGGTGCGAGAAAAACGAACGTAGAGTAATAATTCATAAGTTTGCTTTGGTAGAAGATACACCGCCGATAAGCAGTAGTCTAAAATACGATTTTTTGTATTTTTGCCGAATATATTGACAAAAAATGCCCGCATGGACGCTCCAATCCCGCAAAAATCTCGGTTAGCCAAACAATATATACTTGTCGTCGGTTTATTTACCGTCGGCTTATTGTTGATTGCCGTACTCACCGACAAACTTATTATGCCGCTGCTAATACATTCGTCGTCTACCGTAGTCGTACCGAATATCATCGGAATGTCTTTGGAAGAGGCAAAAGCGACTATTACGGAACGCAGGTTGCAGGTAGCAAGCGTGCGCGAGGCATACAGCGACGCGGTAGAGCGCGGAATGATTGTGAATCAACTGCCATATCCGGGCGCAGAAGTGAAAGAGGGACGGCGCGTATACATTTCGGTCAGCAAGGGCAAAGAAATATTGAAAATGCCCGTTCTTTTGGGGCGAACTTTGCGCGACGCACGTTTATCGCTGATGCGCATAGGTTTGCAGCTAGGCAACATAACTTATGAGTTCAGCGAGTCGGCAGAAAAAGATAAAGTAATGAGCCAAAGCATTCCTATTGATTACAATGTGCATTACGGAGAAACGGTAAATGTCGTAATCAGCAAAGGCTCGGAGCGGCAAACTACAATGCCTATGTTGGAAGGCCTAACACTCGACGAGGCAAAGCAAATTCTCGATGATGCCGGAATTATTTATCACGTGGAATACGAATCAGACGGAACAATGCTTGCAAATACGGTTATCTCGCAACAACCGCCCGCCGACGAGCCGATAACACCCGATATAAAGGTCGTGTTGAAAGTATCGAAAGAATAAGCAGTTCTAAACTTCAGCATCTGTTCGGAATTATTTTTACAGCCGTAATTGAAGAGTTTTGACTGACTTGGCAAACTTTTGCTTTGTATTGTTGCGGCGCATCTCAACTTTCAAGTATTTATCGGAAATTATATTCATTTTCCGAAATTATATACACAGCCATTCCATTTTCATTTAAATTGTGCATGGCACAAAATCATAAATAAACAGTACATTTACACATTGTTCCGATTGTAAAAATGAAGTAAAGTACCTTTAAAAATATGTTCTGACCGATTCGGTAAAATATATGCAGAATAAAACAGATGATTTTTGGAACAGACGTGTTGAGGCGTACCGCTATCTGTTTCCGATTGGTGCGATTTACGCACTTATCGGCGGCGGTGTATGGGCGTTGTATCGCATTGGAATGATTGCGAGCTATCCCGCAGCCACACATCCGGCGCTTATGACCGGCGGTTTTCTATTTTCATGCGCATTAGGCTTCCTATGGACGGGTGTGCCGCGCTTTCTTGGTACGCCACCGCCGACTTTCGGCGAGTTATTCCCCGTAGTTGCAGTCATGGGAATACTGACCGTTATGCCGCTGTCGGTCGGGCCAGCCGCTCTATATGCGGCTGCTCTATGGTCGTTCGGGATTACCTTTGCATTTATGGCGGGACGCTACCGGCGAAGAACTAAGGATATAATGCAACCTATATGGTTTGTAGCCGTCGGTTTAATAATAGGAATAATAGCTTCCGCAATTCTGTTATTGCAAGAGTTTACGACACTTCCCTACCCCGTTTTCTCAATTGCACGCTCGTTTTATTTTCGAGGTGTAATGCTATTCTTCGTAGCCGGAATAGGTATGAGACTGATACCCTCGATGGCAGGCGTCAATCCTATGCCGGCAATGCAACTGACCACTTTGGATTTACCAGAAAGGCGATTGTTACCCGACGGCAAGGCATTGGAACTTATAGTGCTTGCCACAGTAATTACGAGTGCGTTCATCATCGAGGGACTTGGCAAAATCCGCATTGCCGCCGCACTCGTAACGGGCGCAATGCTGTGGGTAAGCATACGTGGTTTTAATATACACCATTTGCCTCATCGCGGCGGAGCTTTCCAGTGGGGCGTATGGCTGGCGGGCTGGGCTACAGTAGTTGCACCGGCTGTTGCCGCTGTTTTTCCCGAACAATATGTTCACGCATGGCATATTCTTTTTATAGGCGGCTTCGGATTGCTGACTCCGTTGGTAGCCTTACGAGTTACATTATCGCACGGCGGATATAATCCGCCTATTATCGAAAAGCAAAAAATAGTTTTATGGATAATTATAGCAATACTTGCTGCCGCCGGAACACGATTTTCCATTGCCGTCGTGCCACAGGAAGCACTGAATCATTATGCTTATGCGGCTGTATATTGGTGCGTTGCAATAGGTCTGTGGTTGGCTGTTATTCTGAAATATCTGCGCCCGCCCACTAAATAAAATTGTGCAACCGCATCTCTTAGCCGACAAATAAAAATACCCCTATTCACAGGTTGAAATTCTTGAAACAGGGGCTTGACTCGATTGGTATCTTGCGCGTATATCGGCAATGCCAGGCCGAATAATACAAAAACGGCATTACTAAAATTTTAATGGAGCAAAGTTAAGTTTTCCGAAGTAGAATAGGGCGTTAATTCTAAATCGCTCGAAATTTAAAAATCCTCTTGCTTTAGATATTACCGATTGTATTTTCCCGT
>JADZAA010000074.1 GCA_020852855.1 Bacteroidota bacterium | reverse complement strand
CACACTCGCTGAACTCGGCTTTAATCTGCTCTGAGGTGTAACCTTTTATTACTAGTACTTTTGCCATAGTTTTTTTAAGTAAATGCAACCCTGTTTTGTGTGAATATTTAACGGTAACTATGTAATATGCAACAGCCATGGGCATTGCCAAACCAACAATTACTTAAATAGCTGGTATAACAACCAATTGCGCTGATTATCAGCATCTTCGACGTATGGCGTTTTTTTTTCGCCATAGCAATCTTTTTGTGCTCTCTTATCGCTTGGACGCTGTATCGGCTGCTCTTATGCCGTCTACTGTTATTTCTACCTCTTTAACAAAATAACGGCTAAACTCTTCCACGCTGTTAGAACCGTCTATACCGATTACCAGACCTAAAATGCAGCACGGTCAAACCGGATTTCAAACTAAACAATATAAAAAAACAACAAATCTTCATACATTGTAATTGCAGAATCAGCCGCCGGATTATCGGCTTGTCTTAATTCTATGCTTTTTCCGTATATTTGCTCGTAGGCATCGCCGAACAATGTTAGTGGCGCAAAGAATTTATCCTTATCTAAGCCTGTTGCAGAGTGCCACTTACGGTCTGTCATCAAGTCTGAAACGCCGATTTTCATTATATTGATTTACACTCTGATTGCCGTTGCATTCTCCGCTGTAATAAATAATTTTAAGACGTTGCAACAACTCTAGTGGTTGCTTTAATCTCGCCGGATTTTTACACAACCACAATAAATGAAGTTTTTGATTTGATGAAATGACATTGAAGAAATAATAGCGAAAAAAAAATCGGAATTGTGCGACAAGAGTGAGTCACCCAATAATTTCTTTGAAATTTACAGTTTAACAGAAGAATGTTTCAAACTGCATACTGACAAAGAAACCATAACTTTGTGCGTTCTCGTACAACTTGCTTATACGGCGGTTGCCGTGTATCGTAGTCGGACAGGTTGTTATTTTTTGCAAAGCAATTCTATTTGAGTATAATAGTCGAAAATTTTTGTAAATTGCCGCCATTGTAGCATAAATAATCCTTCTAATGATAAAGCGACCAATTTCAAAAGGCGATTCGGAACGTAAAGCACCCGTATCACGCCGCCAAAGAATGAAAACAAACGATAATTCCTTTTTGCCCGGGCGCGGATTAACAAAAAAAAACGATGTGCGTACCTATCCGAAACTTCGGAAAAATACATCAAAAACAGGATCGGAAGACTATTCGGCGCAAGGTATCCGAATCAATAAATATCTTGCAGATGCAGGACTTGGTTCGCGCCGCCGCGTCGAAGAATTGATTATTGAGGGCGTGGTTAAAGTAAACAGAAAAGCCGCAACCGATTTATCTGTCCGCATTATGCCCGGCGATTTCGTTACTGTGATGGGCGAGCCTGTTTCCGACCGTAAAGTTTTCACCTACATACTTTTGAATAAACCCAAAGACATAATCACTACGGTAAGCGATGAATTGGGGCGTGCTACCGTAATGGACATTGTGAGAAAAGAGGTGCGCATTTATCCGGTAGGCCGCCTTGACAGAAACACGACCGGCGCATTGATTTTGACTAATGACGGCGAACTTGCCTATCGTCTTACGCATCCGAAATACGAAGTTCCGCGTGTGTATAACGTTGTTCTCGATGCACCGCTCGACTTGCGCGATGCGGCTTCCATCAGCCGAGGAATTGAACTTGAAGACGGTATTACGGGTGAGTGTGAAGTCTTGGTAAACCCCGAAGACCGCCGGAAAGTTGCACTCGGTATACGCGAAGGGCGCAATCGCGAAGTAAGGCGTATTTTCGAGTCGCTCGGCTATGAGGTGCAAAGGCTTGACCGCAAGAGTTTTGCCACCTTAACCACACGTGGGCTGGCGCGTGGAGAATACCGCAACCTTACGCAAAAAGAAATACTTGAATTAAAAAAACTTGTAGGGCTTCATACAAAATATGAAACATCGCGAAAAAGGAAAAGTCGCCATGAGTAGAGTTACGGTTGCCGTTATTTGCTGGATATTTTGCGCCTACCCGTTATTTGCGCAACATTCCGACGATACAAACGACCCGCAGATTCGCATTTCAAAGGGAATACCGCCGCCCGACTACGCCGGAACGCCGCATGACGTTTCCGGAATGTGCCACAATTTCTTTCGGCGAATTATTGCCGGCGAGCCCGACATTGCATTCGAGAAGATATTAACCGCAAGCCCGTTAGGTAATAAAAAGGCTCAATCCGAAAAGCGTCTTATCACTTTTAACAAAGCTATAGAAGTTTATGGTGCTGTGCGCGGTTTTGAATTTACAGGTTCGGAAAGTGCAAGCGAATCGCTTGTTAAAGTTAGGTTCATCACATTGCACGAGCAGTATCCGTTGCGTTGGTTCTTCACGTTCTATAAATCGCCTTCCAACGGCTGGATTGTTATCAACATGGCTTTTGACGACGACGTTGAATATCTTTTCCCTAAAAACTAATCTGCTTACAAGCCGAAATCAAGACGCATGAATATGCCGCAGACGGAATTTAAACGCTCGCTTACGCTTTTCGACGCTACAATGCTGGTTGTAGGCTCTATGATAGGCTCGGGGATATTTATTGTTAGCGCGGATATGACACGTATGTTAGGTTCCGGCGGCTATTTGCTCCTGACATGGGCTGTTACCGGTGCGCTTACATTGATTGCAGCATTGAGTTATGGCGAATTAGCCGGCATGAATCCAAAAGCCGGCGGGCAATATGTGTATTTGCGCGAAGCATTCGGCCCCGCGGCCGGATTTCTTTACGGTTGGACTTTGTTTACGGTTATTCAGACCGGAACAATCGCTGCGGTAGCCGTCGCCTTTGCAAAATATACGAGTGTTTTATGGCCGTCGCTCGGCGAGTCGAAAGAATTAATGTCAATCGGAAATTTCCGTATTTCGGCAGCGCAAACAGTAGCCGTATTAAGTGTAATTATTTTGACTGCGCTTAATATTTTTGGCGTTCGCGCCGGAAAACTTGTACAAAATACTTTTACCGTAGCTAAAACAGCCGCATTGTTGGGAATAATACTGCTTGGGTTGATAATCGGCGCACAAACAGGCGCATTTTCGGAAAATTTGACGAATTTATGGGAGCCGACAAGAACTTTTATTGCAAAAAAAGCCGATGGAACTATGAGCATAATCGGCGTAGAAACTCTTTCCGGCATAGGCCTGCTTATGGCAATAGGCGCAGCTATGGTTGGCTCTTTATTCTCAAGCGATGCATGGAATAATATCACGTTTGCCGCCGGCGAGGTGAAAAATCCGAAACGTACAATACCGCTCGGATTAGCATTGGGCGTGGCTATTGTTACGGGATTGTATATTCTGGCTAATATAGCGTATTTGTTTCTGTTGCCTGTTCACGGAACGCCCGATGCTGCCGACGTTGCCGGGCGCGGAATGCAATTTGCCCTGAACGACCGAGTAGGGTCTGCCGCCGCCGAGGTGCTGTTCGGCGGAACAGGTGCGGTAATTATGGCTGTTCTTATTATGATTTCTACATTCGGTTGCAACAACGGGCTGATTCTGGCCGGTGCGCGCGTTTATTATGCAATGGCGAACGATGGTTTGTTCTTCCGTAAGGCAGGGAAGCTTAACGGCAATGCGGTTCCGGCGTTCGCTTTGGCCATACAAGCTGTTTGGGCTTGTATATTGTGTTTGTCGGGAGGCTATGGCGCATTGCTCGATTATGTGATAACTGTTGTCTTGGTGTTTTATATTCTTACTATTCTCGGCGTATTTGCATTGCGCCGTAAACGCCCCGACGCAGAGCGTCCGTACAAGGCTTTCGGTTATCCTATATTACCATTGTTTTATATTGCAACTGCCGCTTTCATCATTGTATCGTTGGTTGTAAATAAAACGACCGAAGCCGGAATAGGATTGGCTATTGTAGCCGCCGGAATTCCGGCATATTTTATATGGAAAAGAAAAACTGCGAATGAACCGGCCGAAATACCGCCGCTGTAAAACGTTGAATAAGTTTAGGCCGCTTCTTGCTAATTTTGCAAAATCTGTAACAAAATGCCTTGATGTTCGATTATTGTAAAATAAACGGCCAGCCCCGATTTTCCACCCGCTAAGTATAATAAATTATTATGAAACGCTTTTTCATTGTTGCTCGTGTCGCTGTTGTAGTTGTAACTGCAATATTTGTCGGTTGTTCGGGAGAAGAAAGGGTAATAAACACATTGCCTGATGCTTGGCAATTATTATGCGTTTCTTCGGGTATGCCCGCTACGCTTGCACTGCAAGAATATCCCGATAATAAGTCGGTCAGTGCAGATATGTTTATGCAGGCAAACAACATGGAACTGCCGGCTGCGGTGTCGAACGTTCAGGAATTCAGAGATAAATTGTATTTGCTTATGCCGTCGGCAAAGAAAATCTATGCTATTGATTCAAAAACGTTTTTATTGAAAGACAGCATTGATTTTTCTGCCGAAAACCATATCCCTGCCGCTATATGTTTTGCCAACGCCACAACCGCATACGTTTCGCACGAGAACGACACAACGGTAAGTGTTGTAGATATTACTGCTTTTAAAATTGCGCGAACAATAGCCGTAGGCAAAAAACCTGTTGGAATAGCCGCTGTAGGTAATCAAGTGTTTGTGGCAAATCAAGCAAGCAATACGGTAACTCAAATTGATACGCGCACAAATCTTGTTGTGGCACAGCATCAAACACCGCCCGCGCCTACTTTTGCGCAACCGTCAACCGACGGGAAAAGTATTCTGATAATATGTCTCGGTGCGGGAAAAATTGACAATTCCGTGCCGAAAACGGACGCTTACGCTGTATTTATTGATGCACCTACCGCCAGAATAACCCAGCAGGTTGCTTTGCATGACGCATATTACGGGTCCGACGCGGCGGCAAAACCTCGCGGACTTGCCGTAACGCAAGCCGATTGGGCATTTATTCCTACCGACATCGGGCTTTTTCAAATTGATTTAATAAACAAAGGTCAGCCGTATTTAATTAACGAAACCGCCTACGACATAGCCTGTTACAATTATCGCCGAGCCGAATTGCTGCTGACATTGAACGGCGATATTATTGTGGCTGACCCGAATACCGGCAAGGAAAAAAATAAATACTCCATGCCTGTCGCGACAGCTGCGGCTGTGTTGGGAAGGTGATAACCCGATGAATTTCCGTCTTGCGGAATTTACAGCCCGGCGTTTTGCTCAATCGTTTCGCAATCGCGCTTTCCTTACATTTACTCGAAGCATCGCGCTTGCAAGTGTGATAATAGGAAGTATGGCACTTATCATTGCACTTTCCGTTTTGGAGGGATTCGACCGCGCTTTGCATGAAAACGCCGTTAGATTTACCGCGCATATTCAGCTGGTTACATTCAACAAGCGACCGATATACGCCGCCGATTCGATATACAAACATTTGACTTCGGCAATTCCGGAAATATATTCGGCAATGGCAAACGTAGAACGCGAAGGGCTTGTTCGTGGTAACGGCGGTGCCGAGGGAGTTCTCATTAAAGGCGTGGATATAGACGAAGAGTTTCACGCACGCCCGAAGCGCATTATTGCCGGATCCGCTAAAATCGGATACGAAAGTTCACGTACTGCTTTGATTGGACGCAAACTTGCCGCATCGCTTGACATAAAAGCCGGAGACAATATTATTTTAACCGTAATGACAACCTTGCCCGACGGCGAGCAAATGCCGTTTGTACGCAAATTTACGGTGAGCGGAATATATGAAACCGGTATGGCTCAATACGACGACCTCTACATTTATCTGCCGATTCAGTCTGCATCGCAATTTTTCGGAATATCGGACGGCTCTGTTTCATCTTTCGATATTATGTTGCGCTCTGCCGATAATATTCCTGCAGTGGCCGCTCGCATCGAAGATATTCTCGGCTATCCGTATTATGCAATCAGCGTAAATGATATTCACGCCGGCATTTTTGCATGGATTGACCTGCAAAAAAAACCGATTCCCATAGTGTTGGGGCTTATCAGTATAGTGGCAGTTATGAACTTGCTGACTATGTTGCTTATCAGCGTTGTAGAGAAAACTTATTCAGTCGGGATTTTGCGCGCACTCGGTATGAACCGTATAGATATTATGGCGGTTTTCACTATGCAGGGAACGTTAATCGGCGTTATTGGAACAATTATCGGTTGCGGCTTAGGGTATTTGGCGGGGCTTATACAGCAAACTTGGGGTATTGTGCGGCTTAACGGCGACATTTATTACTTAGACGTTGCACCCGTCGCATTTTCTATGCGCCATTTTATTGTCGTTGGCGCGGTTTCGATAACACTTTCATTGTTGGCTACCATTATTCCAGCGTGGATAGCCGCCAAAAGCAAACCTGTTTCATCGCTAAGATTCCGCTGAAAATTTAGTGCGGATACGGCACTACCTCTTGTTCCCAATATATTGTTGCAGAAATAATTACAATTTATCGCTACCAATATGCCTTTACCGTTAAAAGTCGCTCTGCTCTGGCACCAACATCAGCCTTATTACAAAAAAAATGACGAGTTTATACTCCCTTGGGTTCGTATGCACGGTGCGAAAGATTATTATGATTTACCTGCGTTGGCGGTAGATTTTCCGTCGCTTAAGCAAACTTTTAATCTTGCGCCGTCGCTTGTCATGCAACTTGCCGACTATGCGGGCGGAACTGCTTCCGACACAGTACAAAGACTTTCGCTTACGCCGGCCGAAATGCTTACGGTTGCGGAAAAGCATGAAATTTTACGGCTGTTTTTTCTATGTAACGGCGAATGTATGATAGTGCCTTACGAGCGTTATCGCGAATTATGGAACCGTGCTGAAAATACGGCGGATGCTGTAGCAGAATTTACCGTACAAGATTGGCGTGACGTGCAGGCATGGTATAATTTGACTTGGATAGGGCAGTCGGGAAGACGCGACGAGCGCATTGCCGCACTATTTGAAAAGGGACGAAATTTCAGCGAAAGCAATATAACGGCAATACTTGACGTACATCGCCAAATAATAGAAAGTGTAATCCCGGTCATGCGCCGATTACGCGACGGAAAACAAATAGAAATCAGCGTTACGCCTCTGTATCACCCGATAGTGCCGCTTCTGATAGATTCTCGTGCCGCGCTTGAAGCAATGGAATGTGAACTTCCGTCGCCGCCTTTCGCTTATCCCGAAGACGCAACCGCGCATATAAAACGCGGAATAGAATTATACGGCGAATATTTCGACGATACGCCGGCCGGAATGTGGTTCTCCGAAGGCGGCATAAGCGATGCGGCTCTCGAACTTGCAATAAAATCCGGCATACGCTGGACTGCCAGCGACGAAGACGCGCTTTGGGCTTCGCTTCCGGCCGAACGGCACTGGACGGACAAGTATTTTCCGAGAAAATTCGTTTCAGAAGCGGGAGTGCTCGGCGTATTATTTCGCGACCATGCATTATCCGATGCAGTCGGCTTTGTTTATTCACGTTGGCAGGCCGACCATGCGGCCGATGATTTTTGCGGACGTTTGCGGCATATTCGCGAGGCGATAATAGAGCGGCATGGCGAAAGCGCACTGGCGCACGCAGTAGTTCCCGTAATATTGGACGGCGAGAATTGTTGGGAATATTTTTATCGAAACGGCGAACCGTTTTTACGCGAGCTATACAAAAGGCTGACCGGCTCGCCGGAACTAATTACCGTAACCTGCGACGAAGCCACAGTGCCCGAACATCTGGAATTCGCACCGGAATTGCGGCATATTCGTGCCGGCTCTTGGATAAATGCAAATTTCAAAATTTGGATAGGACACCGGGAAGATAACGCTGCCTGGTCATTGCTTCGCGCCGCACGCGAGACTGTAGAGAAGCGATTGCCCGAATTACAACCGGAAACAGCGCAAAAAGCATTGGAGCATTGTTATATAGCCGAAGGCTCCGACTGGTTTTGGTGGTATGGCGACGAGCATGTTTCTGAAAATCAAGCCGAATTTGACGAATTATTCCGCTGGAACTTGGCAGAGGCGTATCGTCATGCACAGGTTGAGCCGCCGCCCGAAGTATTCACGCCTATATGCAGCAATACACAACATAACATATCGCCGCCTGCCAATTATATATCGCCCGTTTTATCGGGAAATGCAGAAAGCAAAGGTTGGGATCAGGCAGGATATTTCGAGTTGTCGCATACTACGGGAACAATGCACGCAGCAAATGAATTACTGCACCGTGTTAGATATGGTGCAGATGAAAAAACGGTTTTCTTCCGCTTCGAGTTTGCGCGTCCGTTGCATACAAGCGAAAAAATTACTGTTCAAAGCCGCCGAACGCGAGAGGCTGCGCTTACGTTCGGAATCGGCCAAATGGCTCTGAATGTGAGCGGCGGTGAATTGCGGTCAGAATTGCATTGCGCCATTGCCGAAGCCGCCGAAGTTGCCGTTAGCCGTGAAGTTTTCGGCGAAGTTTCCGAATCACTCGAAATCATGATAATAATCGCAACTGAAACAGGAACTATGACGTTCCCGCGTTCGGGTACAATGAAATTGCCTTTGTTCATGGGAAAACAATGAAAAATTTAAGGTTTTATGACGAATTCACATCTAAAAAAACAGTTCGTAAAATAATGCAATAAAAATACCAAGCCTCTGATTGTTCGAGAAACAGATTCGTTCCTGTTTTATGCAGAATCGCAGGTTATAGGCAACAGAGCGTTGCTAAGAATTTATAGAAATAACATGACAACAACACTTGACAATGCCGGCAGACGCCTTTTCGGAATTGCATTCGGACTGTCCGTTTTTACGATAGTATATAATCTTGCCGAAGGTCTTGTTTCTACATATTTTGGCTTTGAGGACGAGAGTTTAACACTTTTCGGCTTCGGTGCAGATAGCTTTATCGAAACAATCTCCGGCTTGGGTATACTTCACATGATAACAAGGATACAAGCAAATCCGAACAGTAACCGCGACGGCTACGAGCGGACAGCATTAAAAATAACCGGCTATTCTTTCTATGCTCTCGTTTTGACACTTGTTGTTACGAGCGTTTACAACATTACAACCGGACAGCAACCCACAACAACTTTTTGGGGTATAATAATCTCAATTGTTTCGATCATTGTCATGTTGGGGCTTGTTTTATGGAAGTTAAAAATCGGCAAGGCGTTAAATTCCGATGCGATTACAGCAGATGCAGAGTGTACGAAAGTTTGTATTTATATGTCGGTTGTTCTTCTTATTTCAAGCGGACTTTATCAATTTGCCAAGATTCCTTATACTGACAGTATCGGTGCTTTAATCTTAGCTTATTTTTCGTTTCGAGAGGGGCGAGAGTGCTTTGAAAAAGCAAAATCGAACAAGCATTGTTCATGCGGGCACGGTTGAAAAACCAATTTAATTTGTCCGGTTTACACGACAGCTTTCTTCAAACAATGAATTTGAAATGAATTTCGTACCCTGCGAAACATTGAAGCGTATTAGTGCAAAACATTAAAATATTTTCCGAATAAGCGATGCGCTCAGGCAACTTTATCGGCTGTTTATTCGGGCATAAGAATAGTTGCAGACAGCATCGGCAAAAAAAAACATTGTCAGAATGAATAAAATTGTGTATTTTTGCAAACAATTTAATCGCGGGGTGGAGCAATTGGTAGCTCGTCGGGCTCATAACCCGAAGGTTCTAGGTTCAAGTCCTAGCCCCGCTACAATAAAAGCCGTCGCATATTTTCGACGGCTTTTTTACTGTTAAAATTTATCCAACCTCAATAATATAGTTCTGTTATGGCTAAAAAATCTGCATTGTCGGAGGATAAATCGCCTGACCTTTCATCTGAGCCTAAGAAGCGCGGTCGTCCCAAGAAAGAAACCCCGCCCGTAGAAGAAATAGCGGTGCAAGCGGAAGTTCAATCCGAGCCTGCCAAAAAGCGCGGTCGTCCCAAGAAAGAAACCCCGCCCGTAGAAGAAATAGCGGTGCAAGCGGAAGTTCAATCCGAGCCTGCCAAAAAGCGCGGTCGTCCCAAGAAAGAAGTTGCAACGGAAGAAGTTCCGGTAATATCTTCTGCAACGTTAAATGGAAACGCCGAGGTTGCGTTGTCCACGGGTTTATCCGATGAATTTACATTTCTTGACAAGACCGATTATGTGCGCCTGCATCTTGAAAAAGGCAAATTGCTGTATTCGGCCGGCGATATTGCCGAGCGTGTATTCTTTGTAACAAAGGGACGCTTACTTATTGTTGCGCCAGGAACGGGCGGTCAAATTCTATCGGAAGTAAAAGCCGGCGAAGTATGTGTATTTTCGGCTATTGCCGTATTAGGTGAAAGTCTGCACCGCTATACAGCCATAATTGAAACTACGTCGGATATTGCAGCCGTTTCGGCCGGAAGTTTCCGTTCGTTGCTTGCATCTTCCGCCGAGGCGCGCACTTTCGTTTTCGGAAATGTTACGGAGCAAATGTCTGCACCATCGTTGCTACTTGAAGAAATATCGTTACGGCGGAGCGACGTACGCCTTGCACAAGCGGTCAGCCGTTATGTTACCGTAGAAAATACAGTCTGTAATCGCAGTATTTCGGATTTAGCCGAAGATGCCTTGTTGTCGCAGGAAACGGCCGAACTTTTGCTTAAAGAGTTTCAGCGGCGAGGTTATTTGGCAATTAACAACAAAAATATTACAGTAACCGACAGAGCCGCTCTTATACGCAAAAGCTTGGAATAAAGCGCATGGCATAATTGCATCCGAACTCTGCGGCAAATTTACGGATAAAGCCATGCTTGGACGTTTGCTTCAGCCCGAAATTCGGGAACTAATTGCAAAGCGCGACTTTGGCGTGTTGCGCGAAGTATTGCTTGATTGTTCGCCGGTGGAATTAGCCGACGTGATAACGGCACTCGAACAGTCCGGGCAAGCCGTTGTTTTCCGGTTGCTTCCGCGAGAATTTGCGGCCGATGTTTTTGAATATCTCGATTTCCCGATACAAGAGCAAATAATTCGCGGGCTTGGGCAAGAGCAAGTAGCCGAAATACTTAACGAGATGTCGCCCGACGACCGTACTGCCTTTCTCGAAGAAATGCCCGCCACGGCAGCCCGCCGATTGTTAGAACTTCTTACGCCAAGCGAACGTGCGGTAGCCGCAACATTACTCGGCTATCCCGATCATAGCATAGGGCGTTTGATGACACCCGACTATCTGACCTTAAAATCCGATTGGAATTTACCAAGAATTTTGGAGCATATTCGCAATAATGGAGAAAAAAGCGAAACGCTGCATACACTTTATGTGATAGGCACCGACGGACGATTGTTGCGTGAAATCAGCCTGCGCGAATTGCTTATTATGCCGCCGGAAATAACGGCCAACGACTGCGGCGACGATGAGCCGCCTGTTTTACAACCGCAGGACGACCGAACCCGTGCCGTTGAACTATTTCGTAAGTACGATAAAACCGTATTGCCCGTATTAGACGCAAACAACGTTATGCTCGGAATTGTAACCGTCGACGACGTTCTGGATATAGCCGAAGAAGAAGCAACGGAAGATATTCAGAAATTAGGAGGATTGGAAGCACTCGACGAACCTTATTTGACTATGCGCTTTGCCGGTATGATACGTAAGCGAGCTTCATGGCTGGTGGTGCTTTTCGTCGGCGAAATGTTTACTGCTACTGCAATGTCTTATTTTGAAGATGAAATAGCCCGTGCGGTAGTATTGGCATTGTTTGTACCGCTAATTATTTCAAGCGGCGGAAATTCCGGTTCGCAGGCGGCTACACTCGTAGTTCGCGCTTTGGCTCTCGGAGAAATTTCTATGGAAGATTGGTGGCGTGTTATGCGGCGTGAAATAGCTGCCGGGATTGTGTTGGGCGCGTCGCTGGGACTAATAGGATTCTTGCGAATAACGGCTTGGTCGTTCTTATTCCCGAATACTTACGGCGAACATTGGATAATGCTGGGTACTACAATATGGTGCTCTTTGATATTTGTTGTGCTGTTCGGCACTTTGAGCGGCTCGATGCTTCCTATATTGCTTAAAAAATTAGGTGCTGACCCGGCTGCATCTTCCGCGCCGTTTGTTGCCACTTTGGTAGATGTTACCGGATTGGTTATTTATTTCTCGATAGCCGCTGTTATTCTAAGCGGGTATTATCTGTAAATCTCGTCGCCGATTCAGCTTATTGCGAATGTAACCTGCCCGTCGGCCGCAATATCAGCCGCTATGGCATCGTGAAAAATTGCGTCGCCGTCAAGTGCAAGCCCCGCATAAGGCGAACCGCCCTCCATACGTATTATCAACGAACGATTTGACTTTGGAATTATCGTTACCGGTGAAGCGACTTTTCCGCGAAGTACCCCGATTATCGCGGACGCAAGCGAGCCTGTGCCGCAGGATCCGGTTTCGCCCTCTACGCCACGTTCAAAAGTTCGTAAATAAAGCGTATTGCTATCTACAAGGCTTTTTTTTGCTACATTTATATTAACTCCGTGCGGTGCGAAACGTCGGTGCCGTCGCAACGGTATAGCGAATGCAGTGAGGTCGAAGGTGTGAAAATTATCGGGGAAATCGGGAATCTCTTTCTTTAAATCTTCGTAGAAAAATACGGCATGGTCTGACCCCACATTGACATAAGCGGCGTTAAGGGTTGTGCCGAACGCCTCGACATTCAGGCTTTCAATAATTTTGTACGCCGGCGGAAAAGAAACAGTTACACCGGCGGAGGATAGTTCGGCCGAATATGTAGCACCCGCCATTGTGAATTGAATCGGGCTTGTGTCGGAAATTGCGGCTAAATTGCGAGCATACACAACAGCACATCTTGCGCCGTTGCCGCACATTGCTCCGGTGGATCCGTCGGGATTAAAAAACGCGGCATCGAATCTTGAAATTCCGTCGGACTTTTGCAGCGATATAACACCTTCGGTCGGCAGACTATCCGCAAATGGTGCGCGACAAAGTGCCGTTGCCGCAACCGAAAGAGCATCGAGCGAAATACGGGACAGGCGATTATCAAGCACTGAAAAACGATTGCCGGCCCCACTCACAAGCCAAATTGTCTGCAAAGATAACCTCTGTGTATTTACTGACTTACCGTAACTATCAGCAAGCGGAACATATCGGAATTTATTTAACGGACACTATATAAAACGTCGAGAATTTCGCCATGAATATGTCCGTTTGAAGCAACTATGCTTTTATCGCCTATTTTATATTCAGAATTGTCGTAGCTGCTTATTCGTCCGCCGGCTTCCCGAACCATAAGCATACCGGCAGCAACGTCCCAAGGATTCAGCCGGGCTTCCCAGAAGCCGTCGAATCGTCCGGCGGCCGTATATGCCAAATCCAAGGCGGCCGAGCCAAGCCGTCGAATCGGTATGCCAAACCGCAAAAATGCCGAAAAGTGCTCGATGCAATTATCGGGATTAGAGCCTACATTATACGGAAATCCGGTAACAAGAATGGCATCGTTTAGTTTTGTATTTTGCGAAACGCGCAACGGCTTATCGTTTAGAAATGCACCGCCGTCTTTTATTGTCGTGAACATTTCGTCCGTCATAGGCTGATAAATTACACCACATTCTATTTCGCCGCCGACTTCTGCGGCTATGCTTACGCAGAAAATCGGAATGGAATGAGCAAAATTTACAGTACCGTC
This sequence comes from Bacteroidota bacterium, assembly GCA_020852855.1. Taxonomy (GTDB): domain Bacteria; phylum Bacteroidota; class Ignavibacteria; order Kapaibacteriales; family UBA961; genus JADZAA01. Next base: position 4,779 of record JADZAA010000074.1, on the reverse strand, counting down.
AAGAGGGTCGATTATCCAACGGACATTGCTGTCAGTATTGCCGGACGCACCGCTTTCCTCAGCCAGAAATTCGTGGTCGGGGAATTTGCGGCGAATCCCGGAAATGATTAGATCCTCCGAGCGGTTGTCATATTCGGTTACGAGGTTGTGCCGACCTTCTTTGCTTGAAACGCCGAATGACCCTCCAAAACCTTTTCGGAGAAGTTCGCCGGCAGAAACGGCTAAATTTCGCGCTGTTGCCAGTAATTCCGTATTATTCATATCAAACAACGATTTGCAAGCTTTTAAATGAATTTGTTGTTGCGGTTTGTAACATTTTACGTTGTAAATTGTACTGTTAACAAGATAAGCAAGGTTTAATATAGGTACAAAAATACCAAAATCGGATACGTTCTACCCGAAAATCGTGAAAAACGAAGCTTAGAGAAAAAATTATTAGTTTTGCAGTTTTATTTTCCAATTTCGCTCTTCAAATGTCAAAAGCAACGATTATTGCAAGATTTGCTTCCGCCCTCGCATTTTGCCTTTGCATCCTCCAAGTTGCAGCAGTAGCGCAACCCAACACGGTCAAATTGCCAAAGATGCAGTTTAATCGTCCGGGCGAATATGATACGGTCGGCTATAAAATGGCTACCGAACTTGCTAAAGAAACCACCGGATTGCTTGACAAAGAAATAAACCCATCGGAGTATTATGTAGGGCCGGGCGATGTTTTCCATCTTTTTGCCGATATTCCGGGTGCAAGAATCGAAGATGTGCAGATGTCGCCCGACGGCAAGCTTGTCATACAAGGCATAGGTGCAATTTCCGTGCGCGGCATGACGCTTACGCAAGCGGAGCAGGCCGTTGCGGTTGCCATACGTCGCATTTTCAAGGTAAATACAGTATCGCTTGCATTAAAAAAGGTTCGCTCTTTCAAGGCTACGGTTGTGGGAGCGATTCGCAAACCCGGCGTAATTCCTGCATCGGCAACCGACCGTGTTTCCGAGATTATAGACCGTGCGGGCGGAATGATGTTTAACGCCTCGTTGCGCCATATAGTTATTCGTCGCGATTCGTCGCCGCCGATAGCGGTAGATTTAATGCGCTATCTGTCGGGTGATCTTGCGTTCAACCCTACTTTGCGTGGCGGCGACGTAGTATACGTGCCGGTTGCTTCCGAGAAAGGAAATATAGAAGTAGCCGGCGAAGTGGGCGAGCCGGGTAAATTTGAATTTCGGCAAGGCGATTCCCTCTTTACCGTATTAAGATTCGCGCAGGGACTGCTTGTATCGTCATATCTCGATTCCATTGAAATAGTGCGATTTACAGGGCGCGGTAACGAAATAGAACACTTGTACGTATCTTTGCCGTCTGCAAATATTGATAGCACTGCTTCGACAAATAATGCCAATATTCCGCTGGAAATAGGCGATAGAATATATGTGCGAGCCAAGCCTAATTGGTTGAAACAGAGAACTGTGGCGATAACCGGAGAGGTGCGATACCCGGGGCGTTATGCAATCTATCAAGATTCGACAAGATTGTCCGAGATAATTCAACGCGCCGGCGGTATGCTGGAAACAGCATCATTAGAAAGTATTCAAATGGTTCGCCGCCGCGATATGTACGAAGGCGACCGCGAACTGTCGAGACTGTATAACACACCGATAACGGAAATGACGGAATCCGAGATGCGCTATTTCAAGGCACGTTCTCGCGAAAACCCGGGCATTATGTCGGTTGATTTTCGTAAACTGATAGAAAAAAACGATTTACAAAACGATATTGTAGTTGCGGACCAAGATTCGATTTCAGTTCCGGTAAAAAAGAATTACATAAATGTTTTGGGAAAGGTAGTTAATCCGGGGCGTATATTATATCACCCCGAATATACATATCTTGATTATATAACGCTTGCGGGTGGATTTGGTTATCGTTCCGATCCAGGCGAAACTCTTATTATCAAGCCTCGCGGTGAGCAAGCATTGGCGGAAAACACAAATTTATCAATTGAACCGGGTGATAATATATTAGTGCCTGAGCAATCGGAAGTAAAATTTATCGATATTTTTACTCGTGCGCTTACCATTGCCACTCAACTGATTACTATTGCCGGTATCGTCTATACAATTGTTCGAAAATGAGCCATAACTCGGATAAACGCCGGCCAATCGCTTTTACGGATTTACTGCGCAAACGCCGGATATTTCTTATCGTTTGCATAGTTCCTGCCACAGTCTTAACTGCAATTGTGTCGTTAATAATGCCTTATACCTACGGTGCCGCGTCGTCGCTTATGCCGCCCGAACAGCGCGGAGGAGGCGGATTGGCGGCTCTGTTGCAGTCGGCCGCACCCGGAATATCGATTCCGTTCGGCGATAATAAAGGGCAAATTGTTCCCGCAGAAGTAATTACGAGTAATTCTCTGGCGCAACGCATTATAGACTCTTTGCACCTTGACAAACGTTCCGAATTTGCTAAACTATCGCCCGAAATCAGGTTGCGCGACGTTCGTAAATCCATTGAAGTTGAGATGAAACGATTAAGCGGCGTGGTATATATTAATTGTGTCGTTTCGACAGGTTGGCTGCCTGATGAAAAAGAAAAGCAGGAAACGGCTAAACTTGCCGCAGATATGACGAATACGGCAGTTGCCGGCCTCGATGCCATGCTACGCGAAAAAAACGTGTCGACAGCACGAAAAACACGCGAATTTATCGAGCGGGTAATTGCCGTAAATTCGGCAGAACGCGATTCTATTTATTCCGAAATCGAACGTTTTCAGAAAGAGAATAAAATTATCGGACTTGAAGAGCAAACAAAAGCAATTGTTGAGAGTGCGGTCGATATCGGCTCGCAACTTGCTAAAATGCAAGTGGAATTAAAAGTTGCACGACAGTTTTATCAGCCGGGTTCGCCCGTTATTCAACAGTACGAACAGCAATTGGCCTCGCTTGCCCAGCAATACGACAAAACGCAAAGCGGTGGGCTAACCTCTTCCGATAAGTTCTCTATACCTTTGGAAAAAGTTCCGGCGTTAACTCGTCGCTATCTGAATTTACAGCGTGATCTGAAAATTGCAGAGCAAGTTAACGCCTATCTGCAAACGCAAAAACTACAGGAATCCATTCAGGAAGAGCGCGATGTGCCTGTTGTGCAAGTCCTTGACATAGCACGGGTACCGTCCGAACGAGAATCGCCTAAACGTCTGATTATGATTATAGTTGCCTTTTTTGTATCGGCCGGTGTTTCCGTTCTTTGGATAATTTTTATGGAAGCATTTCGCGGAAATTCACTAAATACGGCTGATATTGCAGAAGCAAAGCAGAACGTTAATACTTGATTTTCATTGCAATATTATCAAATCAACGCTCCGCGCATCCTGATTATTCCCAGCAGTATTAATATTAATGCACCTGAATAGCACAGCAAAGTATTGCGAAATCTTGCGGAAGATTCGCTTGTACGCCATTTTACGGGTAAATGCACCAAAACAACGGCAATAATCATTATCGTAATATGCTCGGCAATGCGTCCCGAAAACGCTCCGGCACTAATTCGCGAAATTAGCAGTATCAATCCGAGTAATAACTGAATGTCTGTTACAGAGGAAAAAGCCAAGCCTAAAATACGGTCAAGTTTGGAGTACTCTTTTTTGCCGACAAGTGCTGCAATGTATTTTACCGCTACAACAGCCGCCGCCAGCAACGCTATCCAGCGGAAATGAGAGTGAAGTGTAAATATGAAGTCCATGGTTTATCCCAATTAAAGTAAAATTGAAAAAGCGGCTTTATTGCCGCACTTCTGTCTGCAAAGTGAAATTATTACGGTATTGACACACTATGAATATAGGTATTGTCGGCGGAAGTTTTGACCCTGTTCATACTGCGCATTTGATTCTTGCCGAAACATTTGCCGAACAATACGAACTTGATATATGCTTTATTGTGCCGGCGGCAGTTTCGCCTTTCAAAAACAAAACTAATGCTTCGGACGATGCACGGCTTGATATGCTCCGATTGGCATTCGCAGGCAATGCACGCTTCGTTGTAGATGACCGGGAAATTCGTCGCGGCGGTACGTCGTACACGATTGATACACTTTATGAATACTATGCGGAATTTTTAGATGATAAAATTTATTTGCTTTTAGGAAGCGATGCGGCAGCCGGGTTCACTAATTGGAGGCAATGGACAAAAATTCTATCATTAGCACGTGTATGTATGGCATTGCGCCCGCTTGTAAAATCAGACGGACTTTCAATCGGTTCAGATGAAGTTTTTTATTCGGACGAGCAAGAAGAAGGTTCGCCCGTTTATGTTGCAATTGCCAAATTTTCATCAATGTTGTCTTCACTTGGCGTTCCAGATTCAAATCTTCCATTGCCGGTTGCAGCACCGCTTATTGAAATATCTTCGACTGATATTCGGCAACGTATTGCGGACGCTCGTTCTATCAGATATCTTGTGCCTGAATCTGTGCGCAACTATATTCTGGATAATCGTTTATACAAGAAATAGAAAAAAATACGCATTTATCATTCAAATAATTTCCGATATTATATAGACAAAATATGCCTTGCAAAATTAAAAGAACTGCAAGTCGACACATAAGCCAACGCATACAAGACCATCTATCTCCGTATAATTTATTTGAAACTTTTGGCAGTGTCGTTTTACGAGTGATATGTTGCAATTAAAAAATAAATAAATGCAGATATAAATCGTACATTTCATCACTCTTAGAAAAAATAATGTTTTCCTGGCAAATCTGCATATATTTTGATGCCGTGTATTG
>JADZAA010000073.1 GCA_020852855.1 Bacteroidota bacterium | reverse complement strand
TAAATAAAAACTTGTTCGATTGACGGTTATTCTGGAATTTTGTAAAAAAACATTTGTACTTCACAAGTCTTTGCGCCCAAAACCACTTTATTATATGTCATTCCGCTTATTCCTTGCAATAGCCTTTCTGTTCTCTACTTGTTTATTCAATGTAAAATCCCAAGAACCGGTGCAAACCGCCGCCATTGACGGGTTGCGCGATAAATACGTTTCTTACATAGCCTTAACGAATGTTACGCTTGTTCCTGAGCCGGGCGTTACAATGCAGAACGCCATTGTTATTATTCGTGACGGCATAATTGAAGCCGCCGGCACCGGAATTTCCGTTCCTCGCGGCGCAACAGTACGCGATTGCAAGGGATTATGGCTGTATTCGGCATTTATCGAGCCTTATTCCGATGCCGGTGTCGTAAAAAAAACGGGCGAAAATAGTAGGTTTGCAGCCGAAACAGACGATGACGACATAGGAAAGCCTATGCCCGTAAATCGCGGTGCGCGATATTGGAACGCAGCCGTTCGCCCCGAATTTCGCACGGCCGAATCGGTAGCTCTCGACGAGACAACAGCCGACGGATTACGCCGGTCAGGGTTTGCGCTGGCACAAGTAAATTCCACTGACGGCATTATGCGCGGTTCATCATCAGTTGTATTTGCACGTGCGGGAACAGCCAGCCAAATCATAGCTAAGTCCGATGTAAGTCAATGGCTCTCATTCCGCAAAGGCAATTCGGCAAATCCTTATCCGAGTTCGATGATGGGCAGCATCGCACTAATTAGGCAAGCGTTTTCAGATGCGGCTTGGTATGCGGCCGCACACACTGCACGGCGACAAAATCCGGCCTTGCCCGTAGTAGAAATCAATCTTTCACTTGAGGCCTTGGCACAGGCAGTTGCGGCAAAAAAAGCATGGATTTTCGAGACAAATAACGAGCTTACATTATTGCGCGGCAGTAAAATAGCACAAGAATTCAATCTGCCTTTTATTTATTTGGGCAGCGGGCGCGAATATCGTCGTTTGGCAAGTATTGCCGCATTGAAGCCCACAATTATTCTGCCCGTTAATTTTCCGTCCGTGCCCGATGTTTCTACGCCGCAAAAGGCTGCCGACATTACGCTTGCGGATTTGAAGTATTGGGATGCTGCGCCTGCTAATCCAATGCGCCTTGATTCGGCCGGCCTGCGCTTTGCCTTTACCGCGCACGGGCTTAAAGAAAGAGGCGATTTTCTGAAAAATATCCGCAAAGCAGTTCAATACGGCCTTCCTGTTGCAAATGCTCTTGCTGCATTAACCACAATTCCTGCGGAAATTTGCGGCATAGCCGAAACGGCCGGCTCTATAAAATCCGGCAAATGGGCGAATCTTTTACTTTCCGACGGCGATATTTTTGATGCAAAAACAACAATTCGCTCTGTATTTGCCGGCGGAAAAGAATATAAAATCAACCCTTTGCCTGATAATGACTTGCGTGGATATTGGACTTTATGGACAGACGGTTTGCCGCCGCTTAGTATTTATATCGCGGGCAAAGCGGAATCACCCGAAATATCACTTAAAAAAGATTCGATAAACCTTGACGGTAAATTTATTGCCGATGAACGACAAATTTCAATTTCTTTCACAGGCGATACGCTCGGATATGCAGGTTTGATCAGACTGTCCGGCTTGATGGACTCCATTGGCGGACGCGGAACGGCTTTTATGCCGAACGGTTTGCAACGTATTTGGACGGCACGTCGCGATAGTGCATACGTTCAGAAACAAATACCACCCGAAGTAAAATCATTCCGTCCGGCTTTCGGTATTTTACAGCCCGACGGGCCATTCGGCTTCGAGCGAATACCCGAACAAAAAACAGTTTTATTCAAAAGCGCAACTATTTGGACAAGTGCCGAAAGCGGAACATTAAAGGAATCGGATATTTTGATTTCCGGCGGAAAAATCATTGCTATCGGCAAAAACATTGCAAAATCAGCCGATACGACCATTGATGTAACCGGAAAACACATAACCGCGGGTATAGTTGACGAACATTCGCATATAGCAATTTCCGGCGGCGTAAATGAAGGTACAAGTGCGATTACTTCCGAAGTCAGAATAGGCGATGTGTTAAATCCCGACGATATAAGCATTTACCGCCAATTGTCCGGCGGCGTAACAAGTTCGCATTTATTGCACGGTTCGGCAAATCCTGTCGGCGGACAATTACAATTTATCAAATTGCGTTGGGGTGCAGATGCAGACGGAATTAAATTTGACGGAACACCGCCAACAATCAAATTTGCACTCGGCGAAAACGTAAAACAATCCAATTGGGGTGAACGCTTTACTACGCGCTATCCGCAAACAAGAATGGGCGTTGAGGAAATTATGCGAGACGGCTTTCAAGCGGCTTTGGAATACGAAAAAGAGCATTCCGACGGCAAGCGCAAAGACGGTTTGCCGTTTCGACGAGATTACAGGCTTGATGCGTTGCTCGAAGTTGTACGCGGAGAACGACTCGTCCATTGCCATTCTTACGTGCAAAGCGAAATACTTATGTTGATTAGACTTGCCGAAGAATTTGGTTTTAAGATACAGACATTTACTCATATCTTGGAAGGCTATAAAGTAGCCCGTGAAATAGCGCGGCACGGTGCAACGGCTTCAACTTTTTCCGATTGGTGGGCGTACAAATTTGAAGTGTATGACGCTATACCGCAAAACGCCGCCATTATGCACGAGCAAGGTATTATTACTTCGGTGAACAGCGACGACGACGAAATGGGGCGGCGGCTCAATCAAGAAGCAGCCAAATCAATTAAATACGGAGGAATTTCCGAAGAAGAGGCGATAAAATTTTGCACCATTAATTCCGCAAAACAAATGAAAATGGATAAGCGCGTCGGCTCGCTCGAAGTCGGAAAAGATGCGGATATTGTTGTGTGGTCGGGCAATCCGCTGTCGAATTTCTCCCGAGTTGAGCAAACTTACGTTGACGGTCGTAAATATTTTGACCGCGAATCAGATGCCGGAATGCGTGTGCGCGACTTTGCAATTCGGGCAGAATTGGAACAACGTGCAATTAACGCCGCAAAAACGGGAGAACCCGTAGCCAAGCGCGTTTCTGCTGCTCCGAAACGCGGCTATCATTGCGAGGACATTGACGACGAAATGGAAGGAAATTATGAAGAGTAAGCACGGATTATGCGATGTTGCTTTTCGGAAATTTCCTTAAAGTTTAACGCCCATTGCCATACCGTCGCCTATTGGAACAAAGCAAGCCGACAATCCTTGATGATTTCGCAATGCAAGATTAAAATCTTTAATTGCTTTTACGTTTCTCGGCTCAAATTCGGGATTATCTTCGGCTACGAATCCCCATGCGAGGGCGTTATCGCCGGCAATGATACCGCCTTGCCGTGTAAGCGGATAGACTAAATCGAGATATTCGGAATAACTCGGCTTATCCGCGTCTATAAATACGAAGTCGAAGCCGAATTGCGGAATATAATTGACAAGGGTTTCTTTTGCATCGCCTACGTAAATTTCAATTTTATCGCCGAGCCCGGCTTCATCGGCTTTCCGGCGAATAAATGCGGCATAATCGGGATTATACTCCATACATACCACTTTGCCGCGCTTTGGCAATGCCCGCGCCATTGTAATGGCAGAATATCCGGCGAGCGAGCCTATTTCCAACACAAACCGAGCGCGCATCGCTCTAAGCATCACTTGCAAAAATGCACCCTGAACGCCGCCAATAGAAATAGAAGGCATTCCGGTCTCGGCGGCTTCTTGCCGAAGATTGCGCAAGAAATCATCTTCCGACGAAAATAAATCGTTGAGATATTGTGCTGTTTTTTCCGATACGGGAGTTGGTTTGAGCGACATTGGCGTATATTGTTTTCTCGATATGAATTATTTGACTGTGTCGCCGAACAAAGTGCCGCTTGTAGCACGATTTATGCGTACTTTGATGTAATCGCCGACAATATAGCCCGAGTTTTCATTATGAGCAAAAATAACTACTTTATTTGAATCCGACCGCCCTTGCCATTCCGCCGCATTGCGCTTGCTTGCACCCTCTACCAATACTTCAAGTATTTTTCCGATTTCAGCCAGATTTTTTTCGAGTGAAGCAGCATTTTGCATCTCGATTATTTCGGATAAGCGGCGCGATTTCGTTTCTTGAGATACGTCGTCGCCCATTTTCCACGATTTGGTATTCTCTCGGGGCGAATAATTGAACATATATGCGCCGTCATAACGAACCTCGCGCATAAGATTCAACGTCAAACGATGGTCATCTTCTGTCTCAGTCGGAAAACCTACTATAATATCGGTGGAAAGCGCACATTCGGGTATTGCTTTTTTAATTGCATTTACGCGCTCGATATAATGCTCTGCCGTATAATTACGGTTCATCAGTTGCAAAATACGATTACTGCCCGATTGCGCCGGCAAATGAACGTATTTGCAAATATTGTCGTAAGCCGTCATCGTTTCAATAAGTTTATCGCTCATATCGTATGGATGCGACGTGGAATAGCGCAAGCGCATATCCGGTGCGGAGCGTGCACAGGCAACAAGTAAATCTGAAAAATCCGAGCCGCTTTGCTCGTCGCGATAACTGTTCACGTTTTGCCCCAGCAAAGTAACCTCGCGAAAACCGTTATCGCGTAAATGCAGAATTTCGTCGACAACGGATTGCAGTTTACGCGAACGCTCGCGCCCGCGAGTGAAAGGAACAACGCAAAAAGAGCAAAATTTATCGCAACCGCGCATAATGGAAACCCAAGCGGATATTCCTTCGGCGCGGAGCGGTAGAATGTCGTCGTAAGTTTCTACTCTACTTAGCCTTACGGCGATACCTTTCTCGCCTTCGGAAGCGCGTTTCACAATATCGGGAACGCTTCTGTATTCATCGGGGCCGATAACCATATCTACAAGTTCTTTATCAAGCAAATCGCCGCGAAGACGTTCTGCCATACAGCCCAAAATACCGATTACCAGGTCTCTGTTACGTTTTTTGTAGTATTTAAGATGATTGAGCCGTTCATGAATTTTTCTCTCGGCATTATCGCGGACGGCGCATGTATTCAGCAGAATTATATCGGCATCGTCGGGTTTTGCAGTTGTTTCGTAACCGTTACGACGCATAAGACCCATCACGATTTCCGAATCGTTCAGATTCATTTGACAACCGTAAGTTTCCACATACAATTTACGCAAAGCCGTAAATTTTTTCACTTCAGTTGGGGTCGGTTCGTTTTCTGCGTGTGCGTTCTGCGCGGATATTGCGGCAATGTCCAGAACAGGCAAATTGAACGTAAGCATTATATTTTCAGCGGATTGATTGAGATTTAATCTTTGCAAATATACGGAAAATCATCGCAGCCGGAAAGCCGGATTTTGCTTCTGTTTTCGAGGTGAATATCTATTCGTCATCGGGGCTTTATTCAAGATTAGCACCGAGCCAACGCTCGGCTTCTTCATCTGTCCAGCTCTTGCGACGTGCGTAATCGGCAAGCTGCTCTCGCGTAATTTTACCGATAGAGAAATACTGCGATTTAGGATGCGAAAAATACCATCCGCTGACCGAAGCTGCCGGCATCATTGCATAATTTTCCGTAAGTGTAATTCTTATACGTTCTTGCGCTTCAAGCAAAGCAAACAGTTTTTTCTTTTCCGTGTGATCGGGGCAGGCCGGATAGCCCGGCGCCGGACGTATTCCGCGATAATTTTCGGCTATTCGGTCTTCATTGGAAAGTGTTTCGGCGGCGGCATATCCCCAAAATTCACGGCGAACCCGCTCATGCAACCACTCGGCTGCGGCTTCGGCAAGTCGGTCGGCAATGGCCTTTGTCAAAATTGCCGAATAATCGTCGCGTTTAGCCTCGTATTCACGACATATTTCTACTGTACCGATACCGCTTGTAACCGCGAACGCACCAATATAATCGCGGATGCCGGATTCTTTCGGAGCTATAAAATCCGCAAGGCACAGATTCGGCAGCTTTTGCCCGCGCTTTGTCTGTTGGCGCAACATATTAAGCGTAAAAATTGTCTGAGAGCGTGTTTCGTCGGCGTAAATTTCTATATCGTCGTTGCCTATGCTGTTCGCCGGAAAAAAACCGCAAACCGCTTCGGCCGTAAGAGAACCATCTGCTATAATTTTATCGAGAATTTCATTTGTTTCATCGAATAATTTACGCGCTTCGTCGCCATAAGCGGGGCTTTCAAAAATAGCGGGATATTTTCCGCGCATTTCCCACGACAGGAAAAACGGAGTCCAGTCAATATATTCACGCAGAATTTCCAGCGGAATAACACCTACATTATGAATACCGGAGATATTAGGTTCGGGCGGTGTATATTTTTGTTCGTTCATTGCGTTGTTACGTGAATTTATATGAAAAAGCCCGCAAATTTCGCGGGCTTTTTTAGCAGAAAGATTCCTGATTGTTCGCGCTCGCTGTTCCGAAGCGAAAGCCTTGCATCGTCAAATTACGTTTTTTGTTTTTATCTATTGTAATTTTTTACTTTATGATTAAAGTGGAAAATTTTAAAATGCATAATAAATACCACAACCCACACCAAAACCAAGTGAATACGAAGAATTTGTACTGTTTTGAAAAGAACCGGTTTTCGTTGTGTATCTATATAGATAACCGCCTTCGCAGTTTAAAAGTAAACGTGAACTGAAAGTGAATTCCAAACCGATAGCCAAGCCTATAGTTATGGCATCTTCATTGCTATTCGTCGGGCCCTGATAAGAATAATTATAGGTTGTTCTGTCTGACCAATAGCTGCCGCCGATAAGACCGTAAAACCTTGAACTTCGCCCTACGTGAAAGTTTCGTTGGAATTCGCCGCCTAAAGTAGCTACTACATAAGACCTTGTATCGTTGCCGTTTTCATTTCCGCCTTCGCCGAATACGGAGCCTGTAAGTTCAATTTCGTGTAAATTATCGAGGTTGTAGGCGTAACTTAGTCCGTAGCCGGATATCATTGATGCTGCAAAACCGAGCTTGTTACGGAGAATTTGTTTGCCCGCATCTGTTTTCTGATTTTCTGCCGACGACTTCTCGGATTTATCTTTATTTTCTTGCGCTTGCGCGGAAAATGCACTGCCGTTCAGAACAAGCAACAACGCAACCATACAAAACATTTTCATAAAGTCTTTCCCTGAATATGATTGACAAACAATAAAGACGACAATTTTTAATCGTGTAACAAAAATAAGTCAATTTCGGAAATAAATCTATTGAATATAATGAGTTCGAATGAATAAACCCAATATTGCTGTCGGCAGTAAAACATAAGGCATTACTAAAATTTTAATGGAGCAAAGTTAAGTTTTCCGAAGTAGAATAGGGCGTTAATTCTAAATCGCTCGAAATTTAAAAATCCTCTTGCTTTAGATATTACCGATTGTATTTTCCCGT
>JADZAA010000072.1 GCA_020852855.1 Bacteroidota bacterium | reverse complement strand
TCGAGCAAACTCAATCATACCGCCTTAAAAATGAAACTCTATATCTCTGCTACCCAAACAGCTTTCAAACAATTACGTCATCTAAATGTTGTCAAATTCTTACCTACTGCGTAAGGTCAGTTATTAAAACTACGTAAATTCTATGAAAGCAGATGTATTTTTCTCTGCTTTCCGCAATTTTTTACGCTATATACTGACAGCCGATTATTTTTTCAGCGTAATGCGGATTCAAGTGCTGTTTTCGCATCTGTTTTTTCGTCCCTGTATTTTATGATGATGGGAGTTATCGTCGACAGGCCGTGAGCGCGTCCGAACACGGTATCCAGCGGGCGGCTTCCCGGAATAATCACTGCACCTTCGGGAATTTCAAGCGGCGAATCGGCCGACGAACGCAATACCCGCTCTTTGATTACATCGAAAACTGCCGTAGAGGAGTTAAGTATTACGCCCGAACCCAATACGGCACGCCGTCGAATGGTTACGCCTTCGTATACGCCGCAATTTCCACCTATCATTACGTCGTCTTCCACAATTACCGGGCGCGCTCCCGCAGGCTCGAGAACGCCTCCTATTTGCGCCGCCGCGCTGATATGCACTCGCTTGCCTATCTGTGCGCAAGTTCCTACAAGCGCATGCGAATCTATCATTGAACCTTCGTCAATATACGCACCGATATTGATATACATCGGCGGCATGCAAATAACGCCATTCGCAACATGGCTGCCTGCACGTACAGCCGAGCCGCCGGGAACAATACGAACGCCGTCGGCAATAGAAAAAGAGCGTAAAGGAAGTGTGCTTTTGTCGAAAAACGGGAAACCGCCCATAGAAATATCTGTCAGAACTCCTGCTCTGAATAATAGGATGATCCCACGCTTAACCCATTGATTAACCTGCCATAAGCCGTCTTTATCCTGTTCGGCCGCACGAACAACGCCACGTTCGAGAGCCGCTGTAAAGTCAGAAAATAATTGCGGTAACTCCTTGCGTAAGCGCAAATCTTCGGCTGTAATATCATACAATGTTTCGATGCGTTCTTGAAGGCTTTGCATATTTTTCACAAAAATCAGTTGATAGCAAGACATTAACCCTGCGAAAGTAAGCATTAGCCGCCGTGCAATCAAATTTCCGTAAATTTGCTGTCATTTTTAGTTGAAATTCATTCGATGCAACAGCCTACGGTTCAAGCTCTCGAAATAAATCCACGAACAGAATTATTCCGCCTAAGTGAAATTTTTTATTCGATACAAGGCGAAGGAACGCGCGCCGGATTGCCCTGCGTATTTGTGAGAATGCAAGGTTGTAAATTGCGTTGTGCCTGGTGCGACACACCTTACGCGCTCGACAGCCGCGCAACGGAGTTGGCGATAACAGGTGCGGAAATTATCGCAAAAATAGCGGAATACAACTGTAAATTTGTGGAATTTACCGGTGGCGAACCGCTTGAGCAATATGGAACATTCGCTCTTATGCAACAATTATGCGAAATGGGCTTCTTGGTTGCCGTCGAAACAGGCGGACATATTGACGCTTCATTACTTGATGAGCGTATTATTCGCATTATTGACGTTAAATGCCCTGATTCAAAGATGAGCTCGCTCAATTTTTGGCAAAATTTAGAAATAATAAGACCGACTGACGAGGTAAAATTTGTAGTTGCTTCGCGTTCGGATTTCGATTTTGCAATGGAAATTATTCGTCGCTACGATATTGTCGCAAGAACTGCAACAATTCTTATTTCTCCTACATTCGGAGCGGTAGAACTTAAAGATGCGGCCGAGTGGATTTTGGCAGAGAACCTGCCCTTGCGCTTACAGTTGCAAATACATAAATTTATTTGGGAACCTAATCGGCGCGGTGTATGAAATTGCGAAACAGTAATTCGAATATGAGTGCGGGCAATTTGCCGCAACGCTACGACATCTATAACGAGAACGGCTATTTATGTGAGCTTTGCCTGCATTTGCAGGGCCGCGTCCGTAAGCAATGCGTTGCTTTTCCGGCAGGAATCCCGGCAGAAATTTGGAATGGTGAGATAGACCACCGGCATTCTTACGTAGGTGACGGCGGTTTGACTTTTGAGCCTAAAAACAATACGGCAGCACAGCGTGCAGTACGACGCTGAAGTAAAAACGCTTCCTACGTGCGTTAATACGTCGGTAAAGAATTGCGGCTGTCCCGAGTTTTTTGAAAACTCTCTTGGCTATGCAAAACCGATTCCGTAATTTTGCGGCTCAAACGGGCCCGTAGCTCAGCTTGGGAGAGCGCTAGAATCGCACTCTAGAGGTCGTGAGTTCGATCCTCATCGGGTCCACATAAAAAGCGCGCAACGAAAGAACTCGTTGTGCGCTTTCACGTTCAGACCTCTCCGATTTGAATCCAACAGTCAGGCGCAACGGTTTAGATACCTGCATTTTTTGGCAGTATCGTTTTACGAGTGATATGTTGCAATTAAAAAATAAATAAATGCAGATATAAATCGTACATTTCATCACTCTTAGAAAAAATAATGTTTTCCTGGCAAATCTGCATATATTTTGATGCCGTGTATTG
>JADZAA010000071.1 GCA_020852855.1 Bacteroidota bacterium | reverse complement strand
TTGCGCCCTTTAATATCTTACCGGAATAAACTACACGCTGTCCATGCGTATATGTGTATCTGCATGACTTTGCAAACTATTCTTGGCTTTATTACGGCTCAAAAGTTAGTTGTCGCAATAGCTTCCCATCTATTGATATTTACCCCATATCGGTGCAAAATCATCGCCATCTTTGTGCATACTTACTGCAAGAGTTGAGTCGCTAACAAAAAGAGAATAAATACTACCCACAATCATCTTGGCACGAGTCCATGAATTACCATCGTCGGTACTACGATAACGGCATCCATTCCTGCAAAAACTATCGTTCCGCTCACTGCCAAAGAAATAATTTTACTGCCATACAGTCCTTTGCCTTGTGTCCATTGTGCTTGGGCATTTAATGCGCCAAGAATAAAAATCACAATTATTGATATTACTTTTTTCATGTTTACCTCATAATGCTAAAAATACTTGGTACAAATATACTCTGTGTTTGTGCATTTTGCACTTTAAGCTGATATTGTCCTATCGGGAGAGTATTCACATCTATTGTTTGTTTATTGTGTATCTGATATATACCCATCTGACGACCATACATATCATACATCATCACATCATATATATCATTACTTGCATTTGCATCTTCAATTTCTATGGTCAATGTCCCTTCGCTCGGATTCGGATATGTACGAATACTTGAGCCGAGATTCTCATTTTCTTCTCTTTCTTCAATATTTGTCGCTGATAATGGTATTTTCCAAATGCCGTTGCCATATGTTCCGGCAAAAAGATAACCACCACTTATAACAAGAGTACGCACATCTTGTTCCATTAAACCAATATTAATCCAGCTATCACCTTTATCGGTGCTAAGATATACACCATGATTAAATGTACTCACATAAAGATATTCTCCGAATTGAGTAATAGAATAGATGCTTGTTTCATTTATGCCACTACTCTGCCAATTTTCACCTTTATCGGTGCTACGATGCACTCCTCCCCACTGTCCGCCCGCATACAGATAGTCACTGAATTGAAGAAGGGTATAAAAAGACAGAGTATTCAGACCGCTATTCTTCTGTTGCCAACTATAACCATCATCGCTGCTACTATACACTCCTTTACCCGTGCCCGCATACAGATAGTCGCCGAATTGAAGAAGGGTATAAATAGTCAGAGTACTCAGACCGCTGCTCCGCCAATTATCACCATTATCGCTACTACTATACACTCCATTATCCATGCCTACATACAGATAGTCGCCAAATTTAATAAGACAATAAACATAAAGCGAATTCAGACCGCTGATATTCTGTTGCCAACTATCACCATTATCGCTGCTACGGTACACTCCACCACCATACGTGCCCGCATACTGATAGTTACCTAATTGAAGAAGACATGTGACAGAGAGAGCATTCAGACCACTACTTTTCTTTTGCCAAGTTACGCCATTATCGGTACTGCGAAATACACCGCTACCTGTTCCCGCATAGAGATAATTGTTTTGTGATACTATACTCAGTATGTAATATTCACCATCCGGTCCTTTGATTTGTTCCCATTGGGCAAAAAGAGAAACTTGTGCCAACAGCACAACAATAAAAATCGAAATATAGAAACGCATGGGAACCTCTGCGGATATAATTATACAATAATTTGTGCGAATATAATCATTGTATTAGATTTGTTGTTGCATTGTAAACCAAGTTGTTAGATAATAGTTCCATAAACCTGCGCAAATCTCTGATACGTCATTGTAAAAATCAATGCTACGCGCTCTTAATCGGTCGGACAATATTCTGATGCGCCGATTTTCATTGCATTGATTGATATTGTGATTGCCGTTGGCTGCTCTGCAGGAATAAATAACTTTAAGACGATGTAACAGCTCTATTACGAAAATAAATAGAATTACTGTAAATTTTACCGATTTGTTTGCTGTCGAACAGTCTTTTCTGCTATCCCGATATTTTCCGCATAATGGTTTCAAACGGTCCGTTTTTGAATTTCTTTGTCCAAATTTTACTGAAATAAAAACTTAGAATAAAATAACCTGATGCAAAGCTGAAAATTATTGCCGGATTTAATGGTGTCTGCCTGTTTATTTGCCCTGAATATTGTTTATCTACAAGAAATGCAAGCAGTAACATACCTATAGTCAAGTGTGAAATATAATGGGTTAAAGTCATCTGTCCCGTCTTTGCCAGATTATCGGCAAATTTATTTCGACCAATAAATTTACCTATATACATAAATGCGGAAATCAACATAAGACCAAATCCAAGCGTACTTAACACAAAAGGTAAAAATGGCGGCAGGTAGTCGGCATTTACATAGAATTTAATGTCATCATTTATTGGCAGGCGGTTTACTGCAAGTTGCAGAATTGATACGGATATATACATAATAAGTCCTGTAACGAACATTTTCCTTTGCGTATCCGGTAATGTCCAGTCTAATCTTCCAAGATACATACCGATAACAAAATAAGAGAGCCATGGAAAAACAGAGTTCCAACCGTTGTAAATAGTGTTCCTCAAAAAACCGCCGATGGTCCAAAAATTATTGTATTGCAGGCTCGCAAAGTCCCAACCGGTTTCGTATGGTATAATCAATAAAAGAAAATGAAAGGCAGCTATGGCTGCAAAGCCTGTATACAGGTAGTATTTTTTGTCTATAAAAAGGAGTAATGTCGCAATGTGCATATAGCCGCCATAAAAATGCAGTATGTCGGCCGGCCACCAAACGTAAAGCAACAATCCGGCTGCAAATAAAAACCAAGCCCGTTTTCTTACAATTGATTTCAATCGGCTTTTATCTTCGGCTGTATATTCATTGATGCGATTAGTCATTAATGCAATGCCCATACCTGCAAGCATTACAAAAACCGTACTTGAATTACCGCTGAAAAATGAAAGTAATTGTCCCGCTAAACTACGGTCGTAGTAGTCCCCGAAAACAATATTGAAATTTACAACATACATTCCGAATATAGCGTAAGCCCTTGCTAAGTCAAAGCCGATGATTCGTTGCTTCATATTTTACCTTTGTCAAATTATATTTTCGCAAAGGTAAAAATATAATTACGGAAATTATTTGATGTAAAGTCAAATAATTAAATGTTTGCCCTGATTCGGCTCAATGTTTCTAACGATATGTTAAGATACGAAGCAATTTGAGTCAGTTGAACTTGTTGAATAATATGTGGCGATTTCCTCAACAAGGTTTTATAACGCTGGGTTGCATTCTGAGTGTAAAGCTCAAACACCTTTTCTTCGAGCCATAATGCATAATATTCGGTTAATAAAAAGTCGAGATCCTGCAATTGAGGATGCTTTGCTTTCAGATTCTGAAAATTTGTATAATCTGTTACATTTACCGCCGTGTCCGTGAGAGCCTGTATATATTCTCTGCTTGGTTTCTGTAAAATATAGCTGTCAAACGAAATTGCCAAATCATTCGCGAAGTAAAATTCGGTTGTAATTTCTCTGCTATTGTGATAATAAAATTTGCGCAATATTCCATTTTCAACCCAATAACTTTTATTGCAAATATTATCAGCTCGCAACAGATAGTCGCCCTTCAAAAAAAATCTTGAGCGGCTAATCATTTCTAATGAAGCGAGAGTTTCTTTGTCGAAACTTGCTATAAGTCCGTTTATTTTGTCAAGATAAAATTTCGGCAATGTTATTTTAAATCTGTTCAGGCATTGATTTGTCGAATATACACATCTTTCCAAGCATTAAATTCGATTTGCCACACAAGAAATCCATACTAGCCGTTGTTGTTGTTTCTTAGCAAACCCAGAACTTCTTTTGCTTGCTCTATGTGCCTTTTTTCGTGTGAAGTTATAATGTCGAACGCAGTTTCCAGCTTGTAAACGATGTTTTTATTTGTCGGTGAATAAATTGCAACTCCCTTGTCTGCAAATTCTTTGGCATCTTCGATTTTTTTGCACAATATCCTCTGATGATTTTCAAATCGTTCGAGAATATTGTCGTTTGTTTGGCTGATGTTAGGCTCCCAAATCGGAAATGTTTTCGTTTTCTGTTTTCTATCCGGTTGAACAGAGGCTAAAATTATTTTGCCTGTAAATGAAACCATAAACCCGATTTTTGCAATAAAGGGTGTCTTGTAAGTTCCGTCTTTTAACGAAGCCAGGATAGGATGGTAAGTTTCATTGACTACTATCAAATGCTCTAAATTTTGAGCAATGCTCCAAGTGTCCGCATTAGGTTTCCAATGCAATTGTTCGTTTGTCAGTTGCCCGAATTCAGCCCGAGACAGCTCGGTGATGCTATTTATTACGTATGTCCAATCTTTCATTATTCAGTTTAAGTTAAGCCGTTAACAGAAATTATTTAGATGAATGAAAGGTCGTATTATTTGACCGCCGAAGTCTTCTGTAAATTTTTCCGTATCAGCCGGCCATATCGGCAATGGCTATCTCATCAGGATTAGTTTTATTCCAACAAAACAAGCTTGTAAATATCCGCATCTATATCTAAGCGCAAATTCCGAGAGAATTTGTTGCTGATATTGGTGCGAATTGGATTAACGTATTTTTACCAAAGTAGCGTAGCGCATTTCGGTGCCGCGCCGTGCAACTATCAAATAAGTTCCGGCCGATAATTCTGAAAGCGAAACTATTTTAGGCGCACCATTTAATATACCGTTTGCTACTTTTATTCCGGCGGCAGAATAAGCCTCGAAAACAGCAGGCGTATTACCCCAGTCAATCGTAAATTCATTACCGTCCGAAGGATTAGGAAAAACACGGAATTCCTCATTGTAAATATAGCCTACACTTGAGATAGAGCCTACAATATATTCGCTTGATTCGGAAGTACAACCATTTCCATCCCAAATAGCAACCGAATAGTCACCAATTTGCTTAATAGGCAGAAACTGCCGCGTTTCTCCCGATACTATTGCACCCTTATATTTCCACTGATAACGTGCCGCCGAAGTAGAAAAAAGCGTGTCGCCACGACGGTTTATGAGGGGGCGTGCAGGCGACGGATAGAAAGCTATCGCCATAGGCTCGCTTGTACCGGAGCAACCGCTGTTGTCGGTTACCGTGACGGAATAATTACCGGAAGAACGAACAATTACAAAGCGTTCCGCGGCCCCGTTTGACCATTTGTAAGAGGCGTAGCCCGCCGGTGCTTCAATCAATAATGAGTCTCCCTCGCAAGCCGCTGTTTTTTTTGCACTTAATATTGGTCTAATAGTGTTGCTGATTGCCACTGAAATAGAATTATTGGCAACACAGTCCGTAGCAGTGAATGTTTTTCGTAGATGAAGTGAGCCGTTAGTTCCTGTCCATTTAACAGATATTTGCGACTGCCCTTGTCCGGATTGAATAGTACCGCCCGAAACGCTCCATTCATATACCGCACCGGTTTCGACAGTCGTTAAATATGTTGAAACAGCACCGCTGCAAACAGAATTAGGGCCGTTTATATTCGCATAAGGACGCGGATTCAGCGTTACGTTAATCGGATTTACCGCAACAGTTGAGCAACCGTTTGCATTTCCCGCCTCTACTGAATATGTGCCCGCTTCCCATACTTTAATTGATTGTGTGGTAGCACCGGTCGACCAGCGATAGAATGAATAACCCGAACCTGCATCGAGAGTTACCGTATCGCCTGCACATATAGACGGTGATTTTGAAGTACGGATAATTACAGCCGGCGGCGACGGAAGTACAGTCAGCGTAACAGTATCATACCATTGGCAATTATTTGCATCTGTTACTGTAAGAATATATCGTGTCGTAGAATTCGGCGTGGCCAAAGGATTGGCAATTATAGTAGAAGAAAGCCCGGTCGATGGTTGCCATGAATATATAAACGGCGGCGAACCACCTGAAACTGTGGGGCTGCCACCCAATAATCTCGAATTCCCCGCACAAACGGTTGTATCTCGTCCGGCATTTAGAGTTGGAGCGGGAAAAACAGAAATACGAACTGTATCGCGCACTATGCAATTATTTCCGTCGCGAACAGTAAGAATGTAATCGGTAGTTTGCTTTGGTGTTGCGGTGGGGCGTGACGCGGCGGAGTCGTTGAGCGTTGCACCCGGACTCCAGCTGTAAATAAGCGGAGCGCGTCCACCGGAAGCGGTAGGCGTTGCGCCGAGCATAGTCGAGCTGCCCGCACATAATTGCCTGTCATTACCGGCAGTTGCCGAAATTTGCGGATATGCCGAAACAATAACCGTATCGCGCACTATGCAAGAATTAGCGTCATTTACGGTAAGAATGCATTGTACGCTATCGGCAAAATTCAGCGTAATGATAGGATTCGGTATTGCAGTGAAATTAAGAAACGCAGCACCCGTTCCCGTCCATGAGTATGTGTAGTTCGGCGTACCGTTCGAAGCAGAAGGCGAACCGCCAATCTGAACAACCGACCCGTAGCAAGCGGACACATTTTGTCCGGCATTTGCCTTCGGATTTTGATATACCGTAATGTAATTTGTCTTGACTAATGTAGAATCACCGGCTACATTCGAGGTTTTTAGTTTTACGGAATACGTACCGGGTAATGTATATGTATGAGTTGGATTTTTTATAAAGTAGTCATTAATTCCGTCATTGTTTACATCCCATTGCCAAGAAGTAGGCGAATTTAAACTTTGGTCGGTAAATTGTACGGTAAGCGGAGCGCAGCCTGCAATAGGCGAAGCTGAAAACGCAGTTTCGGGCGCAATCGGCAACTGACAATTTTCGGGTGTTAAAGGACTCATTGATTGAGGTGCGCATGGGCGCGTTGCCGCCGCCCGCGCAACAACGTCGGATCCACCGTCTATATCTTCTTGTCCCAAAGTGCGGCGGTCAATATTCTGACCAATGCTCCAATGCATCACTTTCGAGGCATTGATAATGTGCCCGAGTTGCCCTGCATGGCCAAGTTCATGAAGGATAACGGACTCAAAGTCGAATTTTCCGCCGGCAGTCGCGCCCGGCCCGAAATTCCAGCCGCCAAGCGGTGCCGGATTAGCCGCCATTATATCAAATTCGCGTATATGCCAATTTGTTCCGTTGCAGGTACTCCAAAAATTATACGTAGCCGCCAATATTCCCGCAGGCGTATTACAACCGGCGTTGGCAAATGCCACAACGCAAACGCCGTCCGTACCGTTATAGCACGTTATCGAGGTGGGCGTATAGGATACGGAAAAATTAACGAATGTAGCACAACGCCAAGAGGTCAGCGCACGCCTGAATGAATTTACGGCCGGTTTATTGTTAAATACGGAAGAACTGAGTTGAATTACATAGCCGCCGCCGGACGCGGCAAGATACGACGGGCTGTAAGTTCCGCCAGTTACTGCGTCAATCAACGAGTAATATACAGTAAGCGTTTGCGAAGAAACGGCTTGCGTACCATCTACGCCGGTTATTCTTACCGTTCCTGTTCCCGCTCCGGGCGGCACCAATACCTCTGCCTTTGTATCAGACCACGAAACTATGTGATTCGCCGGTGCATTCATTGTAGTTGCACCGCCGTCATTTGCATTCATAAATGCCACGCGGGCATTGCCGGTATATGAATTGCCGAAACCCGAACCGTTAATGGTCAGAACGCTGAATGTACCGCCGGTGATAATTGACGGGTTGATTGAAGTAACAACTGCCGCAAGGGTTTTCTCGGATTTATTTACAAGTGATTTTGTATGTAAAACAGAGGGTATTCCTTCAAATTCTATCGGCGGTTCGCCGGCAATCCTTGCAAGTATTGTGCGTAATTCCGCAGTAGAACGGCTATTAAATACGCCGTGTGCTTTATTGCCGATTAAAACGATTACTCCTTGCGCTGCGCCGTATAATCCGTAACGTTCGTACAGTCCGCCGACGAACGGTGTAGCGTCGGGCGGCAGTGCCAAGAAAAATACTGCGCTCATTCCGGTTGCGAGAGTAGGCGCGTAAGTTACCGTAACCGCTTCGTTGCCCATTATGCCACCTTCAACTATAATATCGAGCAAGCGCGGCGGCAAAGTCTTGCCGGAAGGCTTGTATGCCGTGCGCACCGCAACTCGATATGCGGTATAAATCATAGCGTTCGCGTTATTGCGAAATACAGAAGTTTCGGTTATAGTTCCTTCTATCACAAGTTTCGACTGCCGGAAACATTCGTCAAGCGGCAATTCAACCATCATACATTGCCCTGCCATGTTGCTGTACGACGACAGAACAGCCGCTATAAAAACAATTAGCAGCCAACGGAATTTTATGTACTTCATGGTTTCATCTGTTTGCTTTTTGATGAAATTAAGTAGCCGATACAGAAATTTTCACTTAGTAAAGCGGCGAAATGCACCGATGCTTTGCAACAATTATCGGCGAAATGTTTTTTCTTTTAACAACCTTAATATTCGTATGGCTATTTCGCCTTGTAAAAGAAGTTTTGTCCGCATTCCTGCATTTTTATTGTTGTTTCTCTTTTATCCGATTATTTCCCTGATTGCCGCTACGATTTTATTGGACGGACATTCGCGTTGCCCGCCGTTCCGCATATCGCGTAAAATAACAGTTCCGGCGGCCAATTCATTTTCGCCTACAATAAGAACGACAGGAATACTAAATTTATCGGCTTCTTTCATCAACGATTTCATCGAGCGTCCGAGAACGTCGGTAATAACCGACAACCCTTCGGCGCGTAAAACGTCGGCGTATTTCCATACAGTATTTACGGACTCTTCGCCAAGAGCAATCAGCGACACGTCAGGCCTTTCGGGCGAATACAATACCGGACTTTGTTGCTCGAGAGTAAGCATAATGCGTTCCATTCCAAGCGAAAATCCGACTGCCGGCGCAGATTTTGCACCAAAATACTCGAACATATTATTATAGCGTCCGCCGCCGCCCAAAGCGTCTTGCGAGCCTAATGAATCGCCGATAAACTCAAATACCGTATGACTGTAATAATCGAGTCCGCGCACTAATCGCGAGTGAATTTCATAAGGTATGCCCTGCGAATCGAGAATTTTGAGAACGAGCTCGAAATGTACTTTGCTTTCCAAGTCAAGAAAATCAGTCAGCGACGGCGCATTAACTAATGCTTCACGGTCGCGCTCATCTTTCGAGTCGAGAACGCGAAGCGGGTTACGCTCCATTCGGCGGCGGCTTTCATCGGAAAGTCGCTCGGCGACAGATTGCAAAAAATCGGAAAGTCGCGCTCTGTAAGCGGCGCGTGATTCGCTGTTGCCGAGAGTATTGATTTGCAGACGAAAACCATTTATTCCGGCCGCAATGAGGCATTGCCTTGCGAGAAGAATAATTTCTGCATCGCTTTCGGGTGAATCTGCGCCTATACATTCGGCTCCGAACTGATGAAATTGGCGAAAACGTCCTTTCTGCGGACGTTCGTAGCGAAACAACGGTCCGCAATACCAAAAACGATGCAAAGGGCTTTGCCCCAAAATAGAATGTTGCGCGGCGGCACGGATAACACCTGCCGTAAATTCAGGACGAAGCGTCATGGAGTCGCCGCCTCGGTCGACAAAAGTGTACATTTCCTTGCCCACAATATCGGTTTCCTCGCCTATGGCACGCGCAAACACACCGGTATGCTCGAATATCGGTATGCGAATTTCGCCATAGCCGAAACTTCGTGCCGCATCAGCCATTTTTTGCTCCGTTTCGCGCCATGCCTTGCTTTGCAACGGGAAAATATCTTTTGTTCCTCTCGGAGATTGCATCGTATGAAATTCCTTCCGTCAGATTGCGTACAAAATACGCCGTTACTCAAAAAAAATCCTGAAAACATTGCAGGCATTACGCCGCAAAGTTGCGAAAAACACTCTTTAATAATCTTAATATAACAACTATAACGTGTTTTTGAAGCAAAATTCCGACCGTAAATGCGGAATTAGATGCGATTTCCCGTAATTTTCGCAAATTTTACGCGCAATTTGCGCAGAATTTGTTCATAATTTTCCATAGGAACACAATATGCATCTTGAAAACTATATATTTCTTCTTGTGCTGGCCGCAGCGGGCGGATTTATGGCACGAAGCACCGCAAGGCTTATTTCCTACATGAAATTTACCCGGCCGGAAAATAGATTGAACAATATAGAAGCGCGGCTGAAACAAACATTGCTCGTAGGATTTGCACAGACAAAAATTTTACGCGATAAAATTGCAGGGCCGGTTCATGCAGGTATCTTCTGGGGTTTTTTAATACTTCTGTCCGCGGCTGCCGAAGCGGTGATAGAAGGCATTTTTCCCGGAGCAAGTCTGTCGTTTTTGGGGCCTGTGTACAGTCTGTTTACACTGTTGATAGACATATTTTGTCTGCTGATAGTATGTGCAACTTTAATGGCTCTTTGGCGGCGATACATTACAAAGGTAAAACGCCTGCAAGTGAAAAGCGAAACGGTAGAAGCGGCAATGATTCTGCTTACCATTTTCTTCATTGTAAGCTCTTTATTGCTACAAAATTCGGCGCGAATAGCTCTCGGCGAAGATTTCTCTTGGGCTTTCCGTCCGGTATCGTCCGTTTTAGCAAAATTTCTTGCGGGAGTACTATCGCCTGACACTTTATTCATCACGTTCAAAATTTCGTGGTGGATGCATATCTTGCTTATTTTGGGATTTACGAATTACTTGCCGTATTCCAAGCATTTGCACGTTTTAACCTCGATTCCGAACGTATTTTTCGGAGCAACCGAATTTCCGAATACTCTCGAAAAAATTGACTTTACCGACGAGACCGCTACCAAATTCGGCGTGTCCGATATGGAAGATTTCACATGGAAAACCATTCTGGACGGCTATACCTGCACTCATTGCGGACGATGCACAAGCGTATGTCCGGCGTTTCAAACGGGTAAGCCGCTCGACCCGCGCGAAGTTATAGTTCAGATTCATCACAGAACTATGGACAAGGGGCCATTGCTGGCAAAACTCGACGATTATGCAAAAAACGCATTGCGCGATGATGTGCAAGCGGCTGCACAAGAAATTATCAATGGAAAAAGCACTGCGGAATTTGAAGAAATTCATCAAGAAATTTTTGATGCAACGCTTACTCCGTCCGAGCAGAAAATATGGGGCAAAAAACTTATCGGCGACTACATAACTCCCGATGCATTATGGGCTTGCACTACTTGCGGCGCATGTATGCAGGAATGTCCCGTAAGTATAGAGCATGTGCCGGCTATCGTAGGTATGCGGCGTTCTTTGGTGATGATGGAGTCGTCGTTCAACGAAGAATCTGCATTACTGCCCAATGTTTTCAGCAATATGGAAACCAACAGCGTGCCGTGGGGCGGATTTTCCGATGCCGACCGCGCAAATTGGGCAGAAGGCAAGGGGATAAAAACAGTTGCCGAAGACCCCGAAATGGAAGTTCTGTTTTGGGTAGGTTGCGCCGGAAGTTTTGACGAGCGTGCCAAAAAGATTACGACTGCATTTGCCGAATTGATGCAAATAGCCGGTGTAGATTTTCGCATATTGGGTACGGAAGAGCGTTGCACAGGCGACCCGGCGCGGCGTGCAGGCAATGAGTATTTGGCGGATATGCTGATGCAGGCTAACGTGGAAACACTGAATAATTACAGAGTGCGCCATATAGTAACCGCTTGTCCGCACGGCTTGAATACGCTTCGGAACGAATATCCTCAATTCGGCGGAAATTACGAAGTGGACCATCATTCTCAATTTATCAAAAAAATGATTGATTCCGGCCGGCTAAAACTGACGGCCGAAGCCTCCAAGCAGGCTGTAGCCTATCATGATTCGTGCTACTTAGGGAGATATAATCAAGAATTTGAAGCACCGCGAGCAACCCTGAACAGTATTCCCGGTCTTGAAATTATCGAACCGGAACGCCATGGCGACCGTGCATTTTGTTGCGGTGCGGGCGGTGCAAGAGTATTTATGGAAGAAACAATAGGAGAGCGCGTAAATGTTTCGCGTACCAATGAATTATTGTCTACCGGCGCGGAAACAATAGCCGTAAACTGTCCGTTCTGCATTACAATGATAACAGACGGCGTAAAGGCTGCCGACAAAGCCGATACGGTGCAAGTACGCGACATTGCCGAAATACTGCTTGACTCGGCACGCAAATAAAGTACCGATGTTTTTCATTTTTTTCTGCCAATATTCAATCTCGGACGGAATTTTGGAAAAGCAGTGCCGCAGGTACAAAATATCGGCAGAAAAGAATTTTTTATATGGCGTCCCGCCCGGGGCGCTATATTTTTTTTGCCAACATCTAATTTATGGTAAGATTTAGGGTCGAAAGCAGAAAATCCCAAGCAAATTTTTACCGTTAATTTGTTGCGTTGCTGATTTACGGATATACGGATTTACGGATATTTTATCCTTTAAAATATTAAATGCTTTCTTCTGTGTAAAGGCGTAATTTTACGGTTTCCACACGTCGGCGTGTGCCTTTCAGAATAATACATTCATATTCATTTAGACGTATAATTTCATCGGTTTCAGGAATCTTTCCGGCCGTTCGGTTAATAAGACCGCCTACGGTTTCGTATTCCTCTGCTTCGGGCAACGGAAACGGTAAAAATTCGTTTACGTCGAACACCGGAGCCGATGCTTCGATAATCCATTCATTCTCGGTTTTCTCTTCTATAAGCGGCTTTTCTTCGTCGTACTCGTCTTGTATTTCGCCTACAAGCTCCTCGATAATGTCCTCAAGCGTCAGAATACCGGCTGTGCCGCCGAACTCGTCAATCACTACCGCCAGGTGCACTTTATGCTTCTGCATGTTGCGCAATAAATGATGGATTTTTTCGGTTTCCCGCGCAAAAAATGCCGGACGCAACACATCTTGCAAAATAATAACGTCAGGATAATTCATCATGGCAATTAAATCTTTTGCATAAACCACGCCTAAAATATTGTCAATAGAACCCTCATATACCGGCATACGCGAATACCCTTCCTCGATAACTTTATCGAGGATTTGCGCACCTTGCAGCGAAATTTCAAGTGCCACAACACGATTACGCGGCACCATGATTTGATTGGCGGTTGTTTCCTGAAACTCGAAGACATTTTCAATCAGCTCATGTTCGGAGGTTTCTATAACGCCGCTTCTGCTGCTTTCCTCTATCAAATAGCGTATTTCGTCGGCACTATGCAGGTCGTGCTCGCCGGCTGGCTCTATACTCATTTGCCTGAGTATAAAATTGGCGAATCCGTTCAGCGTCCAAATAAACGGTTTGAATAAAATATAGAATCCGCGCATGGGCAGTGCAACTGCCATCGTTACCTTTTCGGATCGTTGAATTGCCAGCGACTTGGGAATCAATTCGCCAAAAACAATGTGCATAAAGGTAATCAAAACAAATGCTACGGGAATGGCTATTGTATGCACGGTTTCGGGCGGTACGTCCATGCCCGCAAATGCCATGATTTCTATGATAATGTGAGCCACGACGCTTTCGCCTATCCAACCCAATCCCAAACTTGCAAGCGTAATGCCAAGCTGTGTAGCCGAAAGATATGCATCGAGATGCTCCAATACCTGCCGTGCAGTTTTGGCAAAGAAATTACCCGAACGAACGTGCATTTCTATTTGCGAAAGGCGCACCTTTACAATGGCAAATTCCGCAGCAACGAAAAAGCCGTTCAAAAACACCAAAAGAAGTGTAAGCAGAATATTCAGCAGCATATATTGGGAGCGTTCAGGCTTTTATACAACTTATTCCAACAATAACTCGTGCGTTCGATAGCGCATTGTTTTTTCCAGATGAAAGCGAAAATAATGCGCAAGAAAATCGTGAATTTTCGCTTTTTGCGCAATGGTTTGCCCTATGGCGGCCGCTTCGGCAATCTGGCAATTGGACAATGCGTCAAGCACTTCATATTCTGCCGGAGAAAATGCCCAGCCGTTTGACGGTACGCGGTAGTCGTTTGCTGAAAGAATGGCGCCGTCGGCAAAAGAAAAATGATATGCAGGGCGGATTTTGCACATGCCGCGTATTCTCGTAGTCATAGCAAAACCCATAAGCCGTGCTAAGCGGATTTGGAAAGCCGCAACAACCGAGTATTCGTTATCTTCCGCAATGTTAAGTGTATTAAGCGCCTCGATTAACAAATCGAAAAGCGCGACATTTTGTTCGCCCGTATCCTGCGAAGTGTCCACCGCTTCGGCAAGTGCGAGAGCCGCCGTAAGCCGTTCGTATGATTCCGTTAAACGACGGCGTGGAACGGTAATTTCTGCTTTCGACAGAATATACAAGTCGCGATTCTGTTTTCGATAGAAAGTTACGCTACATTGCGAAATTTGGTCGAGTGCCGCACCGAATTTGCTTTTTGGGCTTCGTGCTCCTTTTGCCAGCAACGATATTTTGCCGAATTCTTTGGTAAAAGCACCGATAATTTTGCTTGTGTCGCCGAATTTTCTCGATTGCAGTATAATCGCTTCGCTGTTTGCAATCATATTTGCATATCTCCCATTTTCAATGGCAAATTTTACAAGTACCGAACCTCTTCCGATTTACGGACGAGTTCGCCAAGCCGTATCGGTAATGCCGGCGCGGAAATTGGCGTAACGGGCAGCGGTAAACAAGTAATCCGACAAGCGATTAAGGAATTTCACGGGTATATCTCCTATATGCTCTTCGGCGGCAACGACAACGGCGGAGCGTTCGGCGCGGCGGCATACTGTTCGCGCCAAATGCAGGTATGCGGCGCAGGGCGTGCCTCCGGGTAGAATAAAATTCTTCAGTTGCGGCAATTCGGACGTATAAGCGTCAATCAGCACTTCGAGATGGACTACATCGCCCTCGGATAAGCGCGGAATACCGTATTTCGGTACAGGTTCGAGCGGTGTGGCCAAATCCGAGCCGGCCGTAAAAAGCAAAGATGATACGGCCGACAAATGCTCGCGCAAATCAGGCGGCATTTCCGTCGTAAGGGCAAGCCCTATCACGGAATTAAGCTCGTCAATCGTACCATAGGTTTCTATGCGTGGCGAGTGTTTTGCCACGCGCTGCCCACCAAAAAGTGCGGTTGTTCCTTTATCGCCTGTCTTAGTGTATATTTTTGTAGCCATACTTTGGAATTATAATTGATTGGCAAGTGTGCGCTGTGCGGCCGAAGAAGCACTGTCGGCGCAAGCCGTAACTCAAATATACGGCAAATATTTCATCTCGGAAAAAGAAGCGACGGCTTAAGACTTTTTTGGCAGAATTGTTTTTATGACAGACCGATTGTAATCTGAACACGTAAAGGCTGTATGCCAAAACGGATAATAATAACAACAAAACATTTACAACACCGTACTTTCGCGATAAATTTATGCTTTTCGGGAAAAAACAGTATAATTTTGCCTGGGAACTTGCTTAGGATTATTTTTACAGCCATAATTTGAAAATGTTTGGCGACCTTTTCATACTTTACTTTTTATCATTGCGGTAAATTATCTCTACCGATATATCTCGTACCTGCGCGACACAGCTGTTTTTCTTGAAATCCCGCAGGGATTGTATATCGACAGGAATATGAAACCGGAGAATATTGTGTCCATTTCTCGCAGAGGCGCAAAGAAAAGCAAATATGAAACCGGAAAAATATGTTGTGTCCTGTATGGGACACTATCAAAAGACGCTTTCTTTTGTTGCCGATATATTGTGCCTGACGGCACAAGTTCCGGAATCGCTCGGCGAATCTAGTCTTAAAATGCGGATTATACAAGTTCAGATGCTCTAATCAAAACATTTGTTTGCTGCGTTTTTTATTGACGAAGCAAATCATACACAGGTTCTAACTGTATAAAACATAAGTTGTTCAGATGATAGAAAACCGTAATTCACTTAGAATTTTCACACCCGGTCCTACTCCTGTTCCGCTCGACGTTATGAGTGCCGTTGCTGCGCCGCAGCCGCACCATAAAAGTACGGAGTTCCGCGTTATGATGCGCCGCATAGCCGATGGTTTACAAGACATTTTTCGAACTAAGCAACCCGTTCTGCCTATAACCTGCTCCGGTACCGGCGGAATAGAGGCGGCAATGCGGGCAATTCATCGCAATGGCGACAAAGTAGTCGTTATAAATAACGGGCGATTCGCGGCACGATGGAAAACTATGCTCGAATATTTTGGATTCGAAGTCAGGGGGATTTCACGTACTTGGGGGCAGGTTGTTCAACCGGAAGAAGTTGCGTCTGTATTGAAAGGATTTGATGCC
The DNA here is from genome assembly GCA_020852855.1 of Bacteroidota bacterium. GTDB lineage: Bacteria > Bacteroidota > Ignavibacteria > Kapaibacteriales > UBA961 > JADZAA01. Next base: position 20,462 of record JADZAA010000071.1, on the reverse strand, counting down.
GATGCCGTATGGATTGTGCATAGCGAAACTTCAACCGGTGCTTTGTCCGATTTAAGAGGCATTTGCCAAGCTGTTAAGCAAGCTGGCAGCCGTGCGCTCGTATGCGCCGACTGTATTACAAGTATAGGCGTTTATGATATACCGATGGACGAATGGCAACTTGACGTAGCCGTAGTCTCTTCGCAAAAAGCATTTATGTGTCCGCCCGGACTTGCATTCGTAGCACTTAGCGAAAGAGCGTGGCAAGCGGCCGCTCGGCCTAACCGTGCGCCTACTATGTATTTCGACCTTCACGCCGCAAAAAAATCGCTTAATGAAGGCTTAACCGTATTTACACCGGCCGTAAATATTCTGTCGGGGCTTGACGCGGCACTCGATATGATGCGGCGCGAAACTTTGCCGAATATAGCGGAACGGCACGAGAATTTGGCGGCAATGATTCGCAGTAGCGTCGAAAAAACCGGACTTTCGTTGCTTCCCGATATTCCGTCGAACGCATTGACCGTCGTTCGCACCCCCGATTTCGGCGAGCGTCTTGTATCTGTTCTGCGCGATACATTCGGCATTCTAATTGCAAACGGACAAGACCGATTACGCAATAACGTTGTTCGTATAGGTCATTTAGGGCACTATTCGCGTACCGGAGTATCTGATTTTTGCGCAGACTTCGTGCGTGCTGTAGAAATAGTTCGTCCGGCAGCCGCACAATTTTCAGTTCATAAAATGAAAAGCTCAGTTACTCAAACTATTGTTTTGTCTACTAATAATCGGCATAAAATCACGGAAATATCGGCTGTTTTATATGATATTATCACTGCTTTCAATGTAAAATTACTGACGCTTGACGAGGCCGGCATCGCTGGTTTAACGATAGAGGAAACGGGAAAAACACTCGAAGAAAATGCCTACATAAAAGTGCAGGAAGTTTTTCGACGGACGGGATTGCCGTCGCTTGCAGACGATACGGGATTGGAAGTAGAGGCACTCGGCGGTGCACCGGGCGTTCGCTCGGCACGCTATGCTGGCGTAGCGGCGCAAGATTCGGACAATCGCGCCAAACTGCTTGCAAAACTTAAAAATACGAATAATCGTGCCGCACGATTCCGCTCGATTCTATGCTTTACGGACGGTGTCCGAACGTTTTTTGCAGAAGGAATCTGTGCGGGTAATATAGCGCAGGCGGAAGCAGGCGACGGCGGATTCGGTTACGACTCGCTGTTTATTCCCGACGGGTACGCCATGTCATTTGCCGAGATGTCGCCCGACGAAAAAAATGCAATCAGCCACCGTAGCCGCGCAGTACATGATTTTGCGCGGAAAATCGAAGAATATTCCGGTTAAATCACCAAAATCCGATAAATAAGCGTGGCGATTATTTTCGTTTTTGCAATAAGTCTTTAATCGCCTCTATATTCTTACGATCATCTTCTTTGTAATGCTGGCTGATTGCTTGCGGTGCGGCGGCTGCGGACTTTTGCTTTACTGCACCGCCCGCATCGGCTATGGCAAAAGATTCGGCAACGGCCTCGGCTTCCGGAAGAGGTGCGGCTTCGCCTGCTTCGGTGCGGAGTGCTGCCTGTGCTATAATATCTTTGCCGAGTATATCGCGAATTTTATCGAAAATAGTAGCCCGTGTGAACGGTTTGCCAATAAATCCCGATGCCCCCGCTTTGATAGACAGGCTGATGTTTCCAACGTCCGATACAGACGATACCATAACCACGGGAATATCTTTGGTGGGGCCAATACGTTTAAGCAGATGAAGCGTCTGATGTCCGGATAATTCGGGCATAAGTACGTCTAACAATACAACTACCGGACGAAGGTCTATTGCCATAGCCACTCCGTCGAAACCATTACTTGCAAAATAGGGTGTAAATCCGTAACTCGCCACTATTTTGGCAAGTATACGCTGCATCCATGTGTCGTCGTCTACAATGAGAATCGGCAGTTCCTGCATAAATATCTCTATCCAAAAATAATCGGTTGATGCGTGGCAACGCATTATTTTTCGGCTTTTCGTATAAAGGTTTGTTCCATTGCCACACGCAAAGCTTCGGCATTGGTTTTAGCCGCATTTTTATTCATTTCAACTATTTTGTCGTATATTTCTTTACGATGCACAGGTATATCTTTGGGTGCATCGATTCCGACTCGTGCGACACCCCGGTCGCAGCCGATAATGGTGATTCGGATATTGTTTCCGATATTTATCACTTCGCCCGCTTTCCTCGACAGCACCAGCATAGGTATAAAAGAAAGTTGTAAATACGAAGGCTACGAAGCTGTTGCGCCGCCGATTTCTTGCGTTGGCGAGTATTTATCGGAGGCAAGAATAATTTGCCGACCGTTTCGGTCATCGCCTATGATAATCGGTGCTTTCATATTCGCGCTCATTTTTCCCTGCGGGTTTACCAATGTAACTACTGCAAAGGCCACCTGCGAAGAAGCGTCAAACTGTCCGCGCATATCATAATCGGGGTCTATCAGCCATGGGCTAAGCAACGGGAACCCGATAGACGGCTCGTCAAGAGAAATAAGCCATTTCATCGGCTCGGTTTCTTCCACGCTGATAAGCACGAACTCGCGCAAGTAGTCGAAGCCCAAAAGACCATCGGCAAAAGTCAGAATATTATCTGTTGCCACGTCCACAATGCCGAATTGGGCTGTGTAGAGGCGGCGCGTATTTCCGTTGTTGCTTTGCTCGCGGCTCATCAGCTTGAAAGCGTGCGAATAGTCGCTTCCCGAAAGCGTGATTTGCCGTGCGGTCATGGCTACGCAATCGAAAACTATGGGTGATTTCATATTGGCCGCCGTTTCCATATAATCGTTTGTAAGCGTTACGACTACCATAGGCACGGCATTGGGCGATATTTCTTCGCCTATATGATAATTAGCGTCTATATGCATAGGATTTATCAACGGAAATCCTATTGCGGGATTATCTATGGAAATAAGCCACTTAAACGGCTCGGTCGCCTCTTCGGAAACCAATATGAAACGGCGCAACTGCTCGAAGCCGTGCAATCCTTCGTGAAAAGTAAATACGTGATTGCCGACAAATGAAACATCGCCGAAATCGGGTGTTCTAAGAGTGTCTTCGTTTTCTTCTGTTTGGCTCATAGTTATTTGGGGGCACATCAATTTATAATATTAAAAAAATCAGCGTTGCGCTCCGGCACTTGTCGAATCGCGTATATAGCCTTGGTCCGACGGCATCTCCGGTGATTTGCTCGACAGCAAAATCTCTACACGGCGATTGCGAGCGCGGCCATCCGGCGTGGAGTTTGGCGCGACGGGGCGTGTTTCTCCAAAGCCTTGCACCGAAAACGATTCAGACGGAACTCCGGCTTGCAGAAGATAATAGCCTACATTCAAAGCACGTTCTGCCGAAAGATGAAAATTCGACTCGAATTGAAACGTGCGAATAGGAATGCTGTCTGTGTATCCTTCTACAACAATGTCTTGTGGAATCCCCCGCAAAATAGCGGCCAAAGAATCCAATATTACCGCTCCGGCCGGCTGAATATCGGCTTTCCCCGATAAAAACAGTAATTTTTCCGATAATCGCAACCGTAAATGCGACGGAGTTCGCAGAATTTCAACGGTATTGGCTGCTAATTGCTTGTCGAGCGCACGCACCGTTTCCTGTTGTAATTGGTCTAATGTTTTCTCCGTACTGCGCGGCAATATAGGTTGCGGAATACCCTCGCTGCCGGGCAATAATCGGTCGCTTTTTGGGGAACTTTTAGAGTCGGGCTTGAAATACTCCGACATCGCCATCGAGAACTCTTTGTATTTTCCCGTATCCACTTGCGCCGAAGCGTACAAAATTACAAAAAGCCCCAAAAGCAATGTAATTAAATCCGAATACGTTATCAGATAACGGTCTTGGCTGCTGTGGTCGTTTTCCGGCTCGCGACGTTTGCGTAGCATGATAGTCCTTTTTTGCGCATACAGCTTGTCGGCAAGAACATACGGCGCAACCGCAGAAAAATTTGCCGCCGCAAAATTCCTTGCAAAGAATATGCCGCTGTTTTCGATATACTATTCACCGCGAGTCCGCCTGCCCATTGCCTGCGGTCGCATGTGCGCCGTTATCAGTCGAAAATATAACGCTCCCCTTGCCGCGCATAACCGGCAAAATCATCTACGGGAAAATTGCGCCAATCGTCAGAATAATGCATCAAAAACATTTTCTTTTTTATATCGGCCGGCAGGCCGCGCAGCTCGCTTAAGCTTGCATGAACCGGATTAGGCGATAAGCTCGCATCATGAAAAATATATTCGGCACGGTCGGCGTAAAGTTCGATAAGCGACATATCGAATTTCGTATCACCTGAAATCATGATGCGGTTATCTATAAACAGACCGTATGTAATAAATGCCGTACCGGCAGAAGTAGAATTACCGGGTATATGATTAACGCGAAAAATCTCGATTTTAATACCGTTAAAGTCTATCTCCCATGTTTCACGCGGCGAAGTTGTCTTGAGCGTGGGGCGCGCAACATCGTAATAATCATCGAAAGTAAGTCTGTTTCCATAGGCACTGACTTCGTTGAACTCCATACCGCCGCGCAACGACATATTCCAAAGAATATCTTGATATTCCTCGTTAATAATCATACGCAGTTTCGGCTTTTTGAGAACTGAAACGCCTACGTATCGATTAAGCAAACTCAAAAATTCCACACCGCCGATATGGTCGCAATGGCTGTGCGTCGGTAGGAATACACTAATGTCGGTTGGCTCTATTCCTACTGCCGCCAGCGCATTAGGCCCTGTTGAACCGAAGTCCACGAGAATATGAGTATCGCCTTTGACTATAAAAAAATTCGTCTGGAACAGAGTACGGGCAAAGGCAAATCCGGTGCCGATGAAAAATAATTCCAATGTTCCGTCATTGGTCAGTCGAAATTTACCGTCGGGCAATTTGATATACATTCGGCTGTAATAAAATTCTTGTAAGTGAAAGCCGGCGATTGACAATACAAAAAATGCACTGTAATTCCGCAATTTTACCGTAAAATACCAAAAAAAATATTAGGTACTATCGTATTTTCGGTACTCCTCAAAAAACCGCGCAACTGTTTTCGATTTCGAATATTCGCAAGGTAAGCCAAGTCGCCGGTATTTTTATAATCAGATGCGGTCAATAAGCGATTTTACAGTAAAAAAATCGTAGTTTACAATTGAAAAATGCGCCGCTGACACAACTTGTGAAAACGGCGTGAAATATTCCGGCATCCTAAAGCTAAACCTATGAAACTCCTGACAGTTTTAATGATTACATTAATCGTTCCGGCTGTTGCATTATCGCAATCCATACACGGAACAATCACAGACGGCGACGGCCGGCCGCTTATAGGTGTTACGGTGAAATTTCTCCGCGCCGACGACACTACGGTCGCGCTCGGCGCACGAACCAATGCGAAAGGAAAGTTTATTATCCGTAACGTGAAATCCGGCGATTATCTGCCGCGTATTCATTACGTAGGCTACCGCTCTATCTACGGGGCAAAATTAGCGGTTTCGGGCGATAAATTATACGATGCATCGCTTGAAATTCAGCCGGCACAAATGGATAATATTGTTGTAACGGCATCGCGCATATCCGAAAAAGCATCGGAAGCCCCTTCCGCAGTATACGTGGTTGAACTGCGTCAGATTCGGAACGTTAACGCGGCGGCACCGGCCGAATATTTGCGCGGCGTATCGGGTGTTGATATAGCGCAAAGCGGCGTTGGGCAGCAAACCGTAACCACACGCGGATTCAGCAATGTGTTCAGCGGGCAATTGATGATGCTGACGGATTATCGTAATGCGGCAGTGCCTTCGTTGCGGGCAAATATATCGTACCTGACTCCGATTACTAATGCGGATATAGAGCGCGTAGAGGTAGCACTCGGGCCGGGGTCTGCTTTGTACGGCCCAAACGCTGCAAACGGAGTTGTGAATATTATTACGAAATCGCCGTTCGCGTCGAAAGGAACAACGCTTGAACTTAGCGGAGGCGAGCGTGAATTTCTAAGCGTGACGGCACGTCATGCGGGAACCGCAGGTGAGAATTTCGGCTATAAAATATCGGGCAATTATACACGAGGCCGCGATTGGCAGTATAGCGATTCCGTAGAACAGAAAAACCGCAAAGACGAGATAAACCGCATAAGTAAAGATTCTACCGTACTCGATAAAAATAAAGAAATAGAAGCCGTAAGAATAGGTGAGCGCGACTTTGCTTTCGAGCGTTTCGGCGTTGATGGAAGAATTGATTATCTGCTCGGCGACGAAGCACAAATTACCGCACAGGCCGGCTATTCGGTTGCGTTGCAAAGTATAGAATTAACCGATTTGAGCGCGGCACAAGCAAAAAATTGGGGCTATGGCTACGCGCTGCTACGATTGGACTGCGGGCGGCTTATGGCGCAGAGTTTTGTCAATTTCAGTAATTCCGGCGAAACTTTCCTGTTCCGCAACGGCCAGCCTGTTATTGACCACTCAAAACAAATAGTCGGCCGGTTGCAACACTCAACCCTGCTCGGCGAAGGGCAAGAGTTTGTTTATGGCGGCGACATATTTCTGACACGCCCGGAAACCGAAAAAACGATTATGGGCGAAAACGAAAGCCGTGATGCTATAAACGAATTCGGCGCATACATACAGTCCAAAACTTCATTGCTCGACAATGCGCTCGACGTGATTCTGGCCGGCCGTTGCGATTATCACAATAAGCTGAACAACGTTGTGCTGTCGCCTCGTGCAGCATTGGTATTCAAGCTTTTCGAAGGGCAAGCTTTAAGGCTTACCTACAATTCAGGCTATGCCGCGCCATATCCTTTCGATTTGTTTGCGGATATTCGCTATACCGACAATGCTTTTCGTGCCGCCGGGTTTCCCGACGATTACGGCGTGGCGGTATACGTGCAAGGTACTCCTGCCGCCGGATTCCGTTTTATGCGCGACAGCGACGGGCACCCTCTGTTTCGGTCGTCTTTTCTACAGGATAGAACGTTGTCTATGTCGTTGTCCGAAACGGGCAATTTGTGGGGCGCAGCTACTTCGCTTGTGGCGGACGGCATAGCTAAATCTCAACTTTTGCCCGATTCTTTGAAGCAACCGCTTATACAATTATTGCAGTCGCTTAAGCCTGCGAGCACCGATGTAGGCGGTGAGTTCAAGATGCTGAATACTGCTACGGGAAAATTCGACCCTGTTCAAAATGTTAATGATATAGGCGGACTCAAGCCTACCGTTACGCAAACTTTCGAGATAGGATACGGCGGCATACTTAGCAATACGCTTCGTGCATCGGTCAGTATATATTCGTCGAAAATCAATAATTTTATCAGCACAAGCCGGCCATTTACTCCCAACGTATTTTTTGACGTAAATAAAACGGCCGCTTATCTCGCGCCGATTTTGGGGCAGGCACTCAACGATTCGCTGACTGCAAAACTCGCCGCCGCGCTTCTTGCAGAAAATTATGCCCAAATTCCGCTCGGTACGGCTGCCGTTGCAGGGGTTCATGATCCTACTGCAATTCTTTTTTCACCTCGAAACTTCGGCTTCATAAGTCTTTGGGGCAGTGATATTGCCTTGGAATTTCATCCGAATAATCAATTGACTCTTGCGGGAACGGCTTCGTTTGTCAGTAATAATCTGTTCAAAAACGTTGATAATATAGCCGATGTCCCGCTTAATGCACCGAAATACAAAGCATCGCTGTCTATGAATTATGCCGATGCGGAAATCGGATTGGACATGGGGATACGCTGGCGTTGGAATGGCGGTTTCGAGATGGTTTCCGGTATATTTAACGGCTTGGTTAATCCGTACAGCCTGATAGATTTAACCGCATCTTACGACATTCGCCGCGTTCAAGGGCTGCGCCTTGTCTTCTCCGCGAATAATCTGCTCGATTTTCGTCACCGGGAATTTGTTGGTGCGCCCGATATAGGACGAATGACAACTTTGCGCGCCGCATATTCTTTCTGAAAAATACAACTCGTTTTTACTTCGGTTTTTCGGAACATCGGTTGCAAAAATGCCTGAATATTTTCAAGGACAAGCTAATATCCACACTGATATGCATCGCCGAATTACACAGAATATGTGCGCGGTAAATTACCGTGCGGCCGAGCGCAAAGCAAGCATTTATTTACATTTTATCAAAGTCGGGCGGATATTTTTCAGACGTATTTTTCCTTGAGTTTAATTCGTGCTTTAATCTTGAATGATTTTCATTCGCTTATTATTTGCCTTTGCAATAAATATCGCAGACTTCGCCCGATAAAACAGGAGTAAAATCAGTTTGTGCATCAAATTTATTTTCTTTTTTTTTGTATCCGGCCGACACATTCCGAAAAATTGAATTTACCTTTTTCAGATACAGTAAACGGTAAAAATATCGTTGCATTATGCTTGTTGCCGTCGTGTCAGGCTGAATTGGCGTAATTTTGCAGTAAAATTCATTGTCGGCTTTCTGTAATCTGCTCCAAATGCTTATTTCACTTTCCGTTCGGAATTTTGCTCTTGTTGAGAACATTACTCTGCAATTCGAGCGCGGGCTGAACATCATTACCGGCGAAACCGGTGCCGGTAAATCCATTATTGTAGATGCATTAATGGCGGCCATCGGCGAGCGCATTTCCTCCGATATGATACGGACAGGAGCGGATAAAGCCGTAATAGAGGCTGTGTTCGAGGCGCAAAAAAACTCGAAAGCTGGAAAAATATTGGCAGAACACGAATACGAAGCCGATAATGAAGAGCTGATTCTGCGGCGCGAGCTCAATGCAAAGGGAGGCTCACGCTGTTTTGTGAATGATTCGCCCGCGCAGACGGCTTTTGTACGCGAGTTAGGCAATGCCCTTGTGGATTTTCACGGGCAACACAGTCATCAATCGTTGCTTCGTGTAGAGCGGCATATCGCTTTGCTCGACGAGTCCGGAGTTCCGTCCTGCGCAAGAGATGAATACGCCGCAGCATATCACGGCTTGCAAAAACGTTGCCGTGCTTTGGCGGAATTGCGCGGACGTGCCCGTACATTGCGCCAAGAGCGTGATTTCAAGGAATTTCAACGTGCAGAGCTTGAACTGCTTGCGCCGATTGAAGGGGAACGGGAACGGCTTGAAGCCGAGCTTTCGGTGATTGAAAATTCAGAAAAAATACACGATATTACCAATGAAATTCATCGCATTCTTTATGGTGATGATGCGTCGGCACGCGACCGTTTAACAAAAGTCATGCATCTTTTGGAGCAATTAAGCGATTATGCTGCCGATTCGTCGGAATATATCGCCGAATGCAAACAAGCGATTATTACGGTTGAAGAAATTGCCAGGTTTGCCAAAAATTTTCAAAGTCAACTGGATTTTCGGCCGGGACGTATGGAATTTCTGCGTGAGCGTTTGCAACAATACGCCAAAATGCAGAAAAAATACGGTGAAAATTTAACGGAGAAATTAAATACTCTTTGTGTAGAATTAGATTTAACGGAAAACTTTGAAACCGAGATTGAACGTTTGCGCAACGAAATAATTGAGGGCAGAAAATTGCTCGGTACTGCGGGTAAACGTTTGTCGGCTGAACGCGCACGTATGGCGGAATTGCTTGAACGCGGCATAGAGGGAATATTGAGCAATCTCGGTATGCCGAATGCGAAATTCTGCGTCAGATGCGAGCAATCTGCCGTAGAAGAAATCGGCGAAACGTCTATTGCAGCCGAGATAAACGGCTCTTTTTCGGCAGCCGATGCGGACGGACTTGACCGTATAGAATTTTATGCGTCAATGAATAAAGGCGAAGAGCCGAAGCCGCTTGTGCGCGTTGCCTCGGGCGGTGAAATTTCGCGCGTTATGCTTGCAATGAAAGGTATACTCGCAAAAAACGACCGTCTGCCTATGTTGGTGTTCGACGAAATAGACGTGGGCGTAAGCGGCAGAATTGCACGAAAAGTAGGGTTTGCCATGCGCGAATTGGCGGCTTTTCATCAGCTTATAGCAATTACGCATCTGCCGCAAATTGCAGCTCTTGCCGATGCCCATATAGCTGTGGAAAAGTTCGAGCGCGACGGACGAGTCGTGGTTTCTGCCAAATCTCTCTCGTTGGGCGATAGAGTGGGCGAAGTAGCCAAACTGATAGGCGGGGAGGCTGTAACGAATTTTGCACTCGATGCGGCACGCGAACTTATCGAAGCCAATGATTTGCAAGAACATTAGGATAAGTTGAGCGGTATTCGCAGAATAATCGGTTGCGGCATTAAAATATTCAGGCAAATATATATCCGTTACGAATTGTTTTGCAATTTTCGAATATGGAAGTTCAGAGTCGGCAGGGCGGCTAGCTCGTCTTTATAGTGCGATATGTTCTCGAAAAAGGAGAGTACCGCTTTGCGAAACAGCTCATTTTTGCGGTAAAACATAGTGTTTATTATTTTCTTGCGCATAAATTTCCATAAACGCTCGATTATATTTAAATTCGGAGAGTAAGCAGGCAAATATATCGGCTCCGTTTTTGTGCCGCTTATCCAATCGTTAAGTGCTACGCAAACCCTATACGATGCAATAGGTCTATGATGCCCGAAGACGTGTAGGTTATGCCAAAATCAGCAGCTATACAAGAAATAATCTCTTTGCTGTCTTTCTGTCAGAATAGAGTTTGCTGTTGAGTTCAGACCGAAGAGCCGATATTACAGCATCAGATAAACGACCGGAATAACCCTGATAATTTGTAGCAAGATATTTTTCCAACCCCAAAAAACGATAACGCTCGACATAACGATATACCATGCCGGAATCTACGCCTAAATAATTCGCTATTTTATCTGCCGGCACAGATTTATCCGACATCAGCAAAATTGTTGTCTTCACATATTCCGCCCGACTTCCAACATTACGCCGGAAGATTTCTAATTGCCGTCGCTCGTTATCTGAAAGTGTGAAATTCATAAAATAGAGCTACGCATTTCAGTCGAAATCATTGCAATCTTTTTCGGTTTGAGTATAACAAAGAGCGGCGTGTAAATAGCGGTGCAGTATTAATTATTTTTTGTTGTTTTGCAACCGCAGGACGAGCAGAAGGGAATATGAGCGAATACTCTTTTGCCGCAATTTTCGCAATTTTTGAAAAGCTCCAGACCGCAGTAGCGACAAAAGCTTTCCGCATAGAAACTCACCGTATTTTTAGTTTGCTCCGTACCGGTTTCTTTGGTTGTTAATTCCCATTTTTTAGGGATAAAATCTTTGCCGCAAGAAGGGCATATATGATTTTCCAAAGCCTTCTCAGCCATTGCTGTTTGTACGTTTTTTGCACGTTCCTGCGTCGATATTTTTAATTCGGCTTGCTTTCTCTCAATAAATTTTCCGATATATTTTATCGTGTAATATCCGCTGATTGCAGATAAAATAACGCCTACGGAATATCGAACATAGCCGCCGTAGCTTGGCAAATACGGCACTAAGCCGAAGAAAAAGGCATAAAGCGAAAAAAGCGTAAAGCCGAAATAAAGCGCCCAGAATTTATTCTGTCGGCGGCGAACGAAAAAGAAAATACCGAGAGCAAGAAGAGGAACTACGAAAACAAGTCTGATTAAAAATACGTTAAGTTCGTACCATTTAATAGCTTCGTCATATTGTTTGTATGCGATTTCCTTTTCTTTATCAATTTTGTTCTGAATAATTTGCTTTCTTTTTTCAACTTGTTTGATTTGTTCTTGGAGTGAGTTAAGTCTTGTTCGCCAATCCTGTTCAATCTTGTAATATTCATCTATTTTCTTTGCACGACTTATCACTTCTTGGTCATTTTCGGGGGAGCCTAATGTTTTTCGGGTTTGCACCCAATTATCAAACGACTGCTTTTCATTGATATAATTATCTTTTGCCGTCGCCATGGTCTTTTCGGTTGTCGCAATCTTTAAATTCAGATTATCCAGAGCTAAATTTTCATTTTTCAATTGTTTGTCGGAAGTTGACAGAACGCTTTTATTTTCAAAATTCTCCGGCATCGGTAAAGTTGCAGCGCCATCGAGATCACCGACGATTTTATCGGATAATAAAATCAGGAATATGCATAAAATAATCGAAATGAAATAGCGTGTGAATTTTGCCGTGCGCTCGAGTTTCTTACCGCTTAAAGCCATGATTATTTCCTTTCAATCGCAGTTTTTGAATCGGCGTTACATATTGCGTGCCCGGCAATATATCAAGTTTTGAAAAAACGAATAAAATATTCTAACGTTTTTTAATTCCAATGTAAGTAAATGCAACGCCGAAAGTAAGCGGTGTGGCACTAACACTTGAGAATACTTTCGTTTCGCGCATTAATGCAAGAAACTTTTCACCGGCCGGGAATTGCGCGGACGTTCTGGCTAAATATGAATACGCGCTTTTTTTTCCGCTGAGAGCACCGCCTACGGTCGGGATAATATACCGACTGTACAGATTGTACAATGCGCCGAAAAGTCCTTGTGGTTGGCCAAATTCTATCACAACGACTTTGCCGCCCGGCCGTGTAGTCCGCGCCATTTCTCGCAGTGCTTGCGATGGGTCATCCACGTTGCGAATACCAAAGCTTATGCTTGTGATATCGAAAGAGTTGTCGGGGTAGCGTAGTGCGGTAACATCGGCAGTTTCGTAGTGAATATCTAATCCGGCGGCGGCGGCTTTTTGAGGAGCGGTTTGCATCATTTCTTTGCAAAAATCGGTACCTGTTACATTGCCGTCAGCTCCTACGGCGCGTTTGAACTCCATTGCAAGGTCGCCTGTTCCCGTAGCACAGTCCAGCACGCTCATTCCGTTGCCTGCTTCCGATAAGCGGACTGCACGTTTGCGCCAACGTCTGTGTGTTCCGAGCGATAATGTAGAATTTGCAATATCGTAACGAGGCGCAATTTCGGCAAACATTTGCCGTACTTCTTCGCTCATAGTTCAGTTGTCCGTTATTTCCGAGATATTTTTACGGTAATTATTTTATGTTGTTCTGCCGTATCTATCGGTCGGCGTATGATTTACTCCGGCCGTAAATCTACTTTATATTGCTTTGCAAGAATCTTGGCTGCATTTTCGGCTTCTTCTGCCGTACCGTAGCCCCAAAGCTTCACAATGTACATGGGAGTATGTTTTACCATAGCACGTTCATAATATGATTTAATTCCCCGTCGTTCCCATTCTTCGGTAAATTGCAGAGCCTCGTCTTCCGAACTTACGCGCTGTGCAGCTATTTCATAAGGGAGAAGCGCGGGGTCCAACCAACGGATATCTACTCGGCAGTTCGATATGGTCTGCCATTTTGTATCTTCAAAGTAATATGCGGGCTTTCTATTACTCATATTGCGAATGTGAATACGATTATCCTCTATACCGGCCGCCGTAAATATGCGCTTTACAGCCTGTGTGCGCTGATTTGCCAGAGCAATGGCATCGGCATCGCTGTTTGCCAATGAACTATGACCGGACAATTCTATTTTTTTATTGGGATTTGCTTTCAGAACAGCCGCAATTTGTTTGATGTTGTCCTTGTACTCTTCTGGAACTACGGTGTTGTCGTCATAAAACAAAGCGATTGATTGATACATAGGCGCGTCGGCGCGCCGGCGGTCGTATATCGTTATTTTATCCGAAAAGGACGAACCGTCGGACGGTAAAACAATAAGCGAAGTAACTACCTCGCAAGATTGCGTATTGCCCGGTGCAGGCAGGTTAATATCGTAATAATACATTTGCCCTTCCGCAATTTCCTTGAGAACAGCGGAGATTTCGGTCATATTTCCCGTAGCCGTTTGATATAGCCGCCCGCCGGTTTTCATTACAAGATAACGCAAATCATAAAGTTGCGGAGCTTCGCCGAGAGCAATTACGTATATCGGCACTTTCGCATTTCGGGCGCGGGCTACAACGTCTTCTACGGTGAAAAGCGTAGATGCATTGTCAGTTCCCGCAGTTATCAGAATTACAACTTTATTTTTATTATATACATTTTCGATTGATTTCAGGGCATAATCGGCAGCGCGATATGTAGCCGAAAGTCCTTCGGCGGCCGGTGCAGTAAGAAAATCAGCCGTAATAGAGGCAGCATCTGCGCCGATTAAAGGTATCTGTTGCGCATTGTTTTGATTGAACGTAGAAAATGAAACCGAGGAATTTGCGGGCAGTTCGCTAAGATATGAGCGTATCGCCTGAAAAGGTGCTGTACCGAATTCTGCCATTCCGAATGAACGGTCGAGAGCAATTGCAATAGCAGGGAGCGGTACATCGCCGGAACGCTCGACTATTGAGGTAACTTTATGCTCCTCCGATACTTCACCGCAACTGTATCGTCCGTACCATTCGCCTTCGCTTGCCTCGCGGATTTTTCCCGGAATAAATAGTCCGTTGCTGTCATAAACCAAAGATTTCACGTGAAATTCAGTTTCGTCGAGCGAGAAAGGCGTGAAGCTGATTACTTTTATATGTGCGGGTTTTGTGCCGAGCGAGGTATTGCCACCGCGAAAATAGCCTGATGATGCGGGAGCAACCGTTGATGACGCGAAACGTTCTCCGCCGGCCGGGTCGGAATTTTGTTGCTTTTTTGCAGAGCGATATACATTTACCGTCCATTCCTGCGCAAGCGAATCGTTGTCGCGCTTGGCTGTAACGCGATAGCTTGTGGTTGCCGGCGGGCGCGTAATCATTCGGTCGCTTATAGCGTAGCGTTTATCCTGACCGTCAACGAGCACATAGTCGGCGTTTGCAAATGTCCAATAGATAAAAGCCTCTTCACCTTCGGGTATATCGGAAACGCCTCCGAATTGCTCCATTATTATTGGGGAGGGCGAACCGCAACCTGCAAACGCCATAGCCAGCGTTGCGCAAATAAAAGCAAGCGTAAAGGCAACAGCACGTTCCTTCATGGGCAGGTACTCCAAACTATGGATAATTTTATCCCCAAAATAGAAGTATTATCGTCGAATATTCGACAAGGAGCCTCTATATCAAGATATAAGGCTAATATTTTGCCGAATACGCACTATTTCAAGTTATGAGTGGATATTTCCACAAAAATCTTACCTAAAATACACGGTTTGAGCACTTTGTCAAAATATAGGGAAAAATGTCCTGCATTTCTATTGTACAATGCCGATATTTATTCGGCTTTTTTATGCAATGCGGCTTGCTCGCCGCCGGCTAATTCATACACGGGCGATATTTCGCCGGACGCATCTGTTGATATTGCGCATTTGCGGATATTGCGCTTATCCGGCAGTGAAAACATAATCGGCAACATAATTTCTTCCATTATTGCACGCAAGCCGCGTGCGCCTGTCTTGCGCTTTTTGGCTCGGTCTACGATTTCTGCCAATGCAGATTCACTGAACGAAAGCTCTACGCCTTCCATTATGAACAATTTCTGATATTGTTTCAGCAAAGCATTTTTTGGATTTATCAAAATATCTCGCATGGCATCGTCGCTAAGAGGAGATAGCGGGGCAATTACAGGCAACCGACCTATGAGTTCGGGAATAAATCCGAAACGCAACAAATCCTGGGGCTCTGTGTGGCGTATAAGCTCGGCTGTTTCCTCCACAGTCATTGAAGCGTCGGCCATAAATCCGATTGATTTATTGCTCATACGCCGGGCTACGGTTTTTTCGATGCCTTCGAATGCACCGCCGCATATAAACAAAATATTTTTTGTATTGACGTAGATTAACGATTGCTCCGGGTGCTTGCGTCCGCCGCGAGGCGGTATTCCCGCTACGGTTCCTTCCAAAATTTTTAATAAAGCCTGCTGTACGCCTTCGCCCGATACGTCACGCGTAATACTCTGCGAATCGCTGCGGCGCGATATTTTGTCAATTTCGTCAATGTAAATAATGCCGCGCTCGGCACGCTCTACGTCGTAATCGCAATTTTGCAAAAGATGCACCAATACGGTTTCCACGTCGTCGCCCACGTAGCCGGATTCCGTAATTGTTGTGGCATCGGCAATTGCAAACGGCACGTCGAGAACGCGAGCCAAAGTGCGGGCCAGCAGAGTTTTTCCGGTGCCGGTAGGCCCGATAAGCAAAATATTGCTTTTTTCTATTTCTACGTCGGCAAACTGTCCGCCGTCTGTATCATCGGTTTGCACACGCTTATAGTGGTTATAGACGGCTACCGAGAGTACGCGCTTGGCATAGTCTTGACCGATTACATATTCATCGAGTTGTTTTTTGATTTCCGAAGGACGCGGCAATTTTCTGCTGCTTTTTTTGCGCGGCATCTGAGGTGCTTGCTGCTGTGGGGCATTCTTACGAAGCATTTCTACGGAGTTAAACACGCAGACATCGCAGATATACACATTGTCGCCGGCAATCAAATTGCCTACCTCGGCGGCGCCGCGCCCGCAAAACGAACAGTAAAGATTATTATCGGAGTATTTGTCTTTTTTCACGATTCAAGCGTTTTTCTATAGAAAGAAATGCGGTAAAAACGATTTGCAGGGGCGTATCTCGGAAAAAGACGCGCCCCTGCAAATCTTGATAATATTGGTCGGCGCATTAATCCGAATTAGTCTTTGTTGTTTTTTCCGCCGGATTGCGCAACAAAATTTTGTCTATTATGCCGTAGTCAAGCGCTTCCTGTGCGGAAAGATATTTATCGCGGTCTGCGTCTTGCAATACGGTTGCAACTTCTTTGCCCGTATGTTCGGCAATGATTTCGTAAAGCATATCGCGAATACGCAACATTTCCCGAGTATATATTTCAATGTCGCTGGCCTGGCCTTGCGTTCCGCCGAGCGGCTGATGCATCATTATTCGCGAATGTGGCAATGCGAATCGCTTGCCATTTGCTCCGGCACATAGCAATACTTGTGCCATTGAAGCGGCCATGCCCACGCAAATCGTACATATATCCGCACGAACAAATTGCATCGTGTCGTATATGGCCAGTCCCGCCGAAACGCTGCCGCCTGGCGAATTGATGTAGAGGTTTATGTCTTTTGTCGGGTCTTCGCTGTCGAGAAACAGCAATTGTGCGATAATCAGGCTTGCCGTGTAATCGTCTATCGGTGTTCCTACGAAAATAATACGCTCCTTTAGCAATCGAGAGTAAATATCGTAGGCACGTTCGCCCCGGCCGGTCTGCTCAACCACCATTGGAACTAATTGATTTGTAACGGGCAGGTTAATCATACGCAAATTTTCTCCTTGGTCGAAACGTGGCATTCTCTTGGTTTTTTATGTATCCGAAACACTATCCGGCTGCCGTTGCTTTTACAGTATTCGGCAACAAGGATATTCAATAAGCGGCAAAAGAGCGATATTCGAGGGTAGTTTGCTTAACTTACGAAAGTACAGCCGATTACTTCTGTCAGGAAAATGTTGCCGCTCTCGAATTGTCGCCTATATTTCGTTGTGTTCTGATTTTTTAAGGTAATATAATGGAGTCGTCAGGTTGAGTGCCGAAATAGCGACGCACGTTATCATCGGGGTGGAACGGCACATTTTCTTCCGCAAAGTATTCGTCGGACGGAACTTCCGTTATTATCGCGTATTCAAAGAGTTTGTCGAACGTTTTGCGCTGGAAAATTTCTGATATTAGCCCTTCTTGCTGCAACACGAAATTCCGCACTTGCGTTTCGTTGAGTTTAGGCGATTTAAGCTTTAGATGCTCAACGTAAGGGTCAATGTCTTTATCCTCAATGTCTACTCCCTCGATTTCGGCTATTTTGTCGCTTAGGATTTGCCAGCGTGCAATTTCGAGAGCGCGGGGACGGAATTCCTCGGCTACATCGTCTACGGTTATCTTTTCCAAGCCGGGCTGGTCGAGACGGCGGCGTACATTATCCAACATTGATTGCATAATGCGTTGTACCATTGACCCCGGAACTTCGAATGTTTGAGCTTCGGAAATTTGCTCGATTACCTGACGTTCCATTTCCGCACGGGAAACGTCGGCGGATTGATGTTCGATAAATTTTTCTATATCGGCACGCATTTCATCTACGGTTTTCAATGCTCCTTCAGAATATTGCCGCACAATCTCGTCAGTAAATTCAGCGGGAACAACGCGCGATATTTCCAATACTGTAACTCGGAAGCGCGAGGGCAAAGTGTTCTCGTCCGGCGCATCTTCCACAAAAGTAAGCGTATCGTCTACTTTTGCATCGAGCAGCAAACCGCGCAAATTATCGTCCATCTCTTCATTGCGCAAAAAGAAGCTCGAGTCTTCGCTTTTTGCTCCCACAATCGGCATAGATGTTTCGTCGTCAAGCGGCGTAAAACGCGCTTTGACAATGTGCATATTATCCGAAGCGACTTCGGCCGGCTCCATAGTGGCGTATCGCAAGCAAATATCGTTTATTGCCAATTGTATTTGGTCGTCCGTTACCGTGAAAACGGGCTTGCGTATTTCAAGATTGCGATACTCCGTAATTTCAATGTCCGGCATTACTTCGTAGCGAATTACGAATGTGATGAATTCCGGGTCTTTGCGGATATCGCGAAGTGAAGGCTGTCCTACGAATTTAATATTATCGGTACGAACGATTTTATTGAACTCGTTGTTGGCGATAGAGTCTAGTGCGTTCTGCTCTATAACGCGCCCGAACCGTTGCTTAACGATGTTCATCGGAACTTTTCCCTTACGGAAGCCGTGTATTTCAACCTCTTTTTGCGCTTCTTTGTAGGCACGCTCATAATGCGGAGTGAGGTCGTCGTTCGTTAGTGTAATTTCAATTTCGCGCGTACAGGCATCAATAGTCGTGATAGAGGTTTCCAATGTGTTCCCTTATTCGGAAAAATTGTGTAAATCTTTGTAAAATGTGCGGATGGGGAGACTCGAACTCCCACGGTGTTAACCACCAGATCCTAAGTCTGGCGCGTCTGCCAATTTCGCCACATCCGCAATTTTTCGGACTTGTTCCGCGTAATTTGTTGCAAAAATACGCAGTTCCCGTGTATTGTCGTAGCAGAGTATTTATTTTTTAGATGATTCAAATAATAATTTTGCAAGTCTGCCGCCGAAAAGCAAACATTTGACGACTTCCGTTTTAGATTATTGCCTAATCAACGGCGACGCTATTCAGGTGTGCCGGCAAATTTATTTCCGATGAATTGCCTGCCCGCTTATGCCTGCTCAGAATACGGGCGTTTATTTATTTCAATACATAGTAAAACGTAATTCTAGGAGTTATGTCGTTTGTGCGCTCCGGTACAACTCCTCCCTTATGTTTTGTGTAGGAGTTAATTTCCACATTGGGTATAAAACTGATATTGCTTGCGGGTCTATATGCTAATCCTATCAGAATCATTCCTTCCTTGTAATTGCGGTAGTAATTATTGTCGGTAACAAGTGCTGTTGCATATACGTTAAGCGGGTCGAAATTCGCATCATTGTTAAACAAGTCGTACCGGGCCAGCATTTCTAATTTATCCGAAATGAATCCAAGCGTTGCGGTGGCGTAAATCGAGAAAAACGTTTCTTTGATATCGGCGGATATTACTGTTTTTACGGCTGTATCTGCCGAAACACGCCTTAATGCGGCGTTGATATTGTTTATCAGCCCGCCTTCAACGCTTATGGTCAGTATTTTCGGAATAGTATAAGAGGCAAACCCGTGCAACATTTTTCTTTCGATATGCGCACCCGTAACAGGGTCGGTTTCGCCGTCGCGATAATCTAAGAATGCATCTACGGTTAATTTTTTATCCAGCAACAATGCATACGTTAATAAGTAAAATTCTTTTTCTCGCGAGGCAAATTTTGCACGTGTAAAATCCGGTGCTTTTACTCCGGTGCCGTTACCTATCATCAAGCTGTAACCGTAAGTATCATTGCCTGCGTCGAACGAGCCCGAAAGCGATGCGCCGAAATCTGCGGTAGTCATAATTCCGCGATAGTCAATAATTGTTTTTCCTACAGAACGCCAGCCCCAGGCTTTCTCGATATTTGTAAAAAGAGGTACCGGTATTAAACCTATGTTGAGAACTGTGGACGTGCCTATATCGGCGGGATTCTTCCATTCAAGGTATGCTTGCTTTACAAACGGAACATAGCCGCCCGTAGCAATTATGCTTTTATCGTTTACTTCCAGCAAAGCGCGAACTTTCATGCTTGGCGTTGCATTGTAATCATATCCGAGATATAATCTTCTTAATTGGAAAGCGTGAAAATTTTCCGATATATTTACGTATTGTCCTTTTGCTGAATAGCCGGGATTATCTCCGTTGGCTCTGTAAAAATAATCGCCGAACATCAAGCCCCATACCTTGCCGTTGGGCTTAAACGCGGAGTCGGTCTGTGCTGTCGCAATGCTTGCGATGCAAAATGCGGTCAATAGAAACGCAACAGTCATTCTCATAGCATTCCTGCTGAAAATTAAGAAATTAAAGAAAGAATTACATAGAGTTCAATAATTTATTACACAAATCTTCTGCAATTCATTGTTTGGTTTCTGATAGTGCGAAAACATAGTCCAAAATGCCTTCTTCCTTTCTTC
>JADZAA010000070.1 GCA_020852855.1 Bacteroidota bacterium | reverse complement strand
GCGTCACGATACAATCATTTATACGGTTAATAATGTAACTTGTACCACAATTGTAAACTACTGTTATCGAACAGTAGGATTAGTTGCACCTTTTACCGAGATATTTTTATGCGGTGCAGTTTACATACCGTCGGGTTGCGCCGGTTTTAATAATTGGGATTACAGGGAAATTGATAAATTCATAACCGAAGAAATAATAAAACAAAATAAAGGCGGTGTATTTCCGCCTTGCCCGGTTTGTCCTTGGGTTGAACCCAATTATCGAACATATTATATCGGCTGTAAAAATGGAGAAATCAACTGTGATAATACACATGCTTTCTGTGTTATTTCCTATACTCTTTGCTGTAAAGATGGTGAAGCGATATTAACGGAGCAAGGCAGGTCTTTTCAGGGTACTTGCCCAGATGGTTGCCTGCCCGATAGTTGTTATTGGCCATAATCGAAAGGCTCTGCGAAAATTATATATTCATAGAGCCATTATTTTTTATCACCTTATTTTTTATAGAGTTAATCATGAAAACAATTATTTTTTTACTGATATGTTTTTCTGTTGCGACGGTGTATTCGCAAACTTTTTCGGTTCGTATGACTGACCAATATTCGGCGTTTCGGACATGCCGAGCCCTGCCGGAAGGTGTTATGCTTGCTGCCGGTGAGTGTGGGCGAATGATACGTTCCACCGATGCGGGCGAACATTGGCGCAATATTGAAGTCGGTTCATTCGCAAATTTTACACGCATGGATTTTTCTGATTCCCGAAACGGCGTAATGGCTGATGACAGCGGTCGTGTATGGCAAACTACCGATGCAGGTGCAACTTGGAGCATTGCCGCAAACCTTGGCGAACCCTTGCCCGGTATTACTTATGCCGGTGGCAATACGGTTATAGTAGCGGGAAGTGCCGGTAATGTGTGGAGAGGCGATCTTGTAACTCGTAAGTGGTCGAAACTTTCGCACGGTCTTGATTCGGTTGAACTTATAGATATAGCTTTTTCAGGACTTCGTGGTATTGTGGTCGGACTGTGGGGAGATATTGCTTTAACAACAGACGGCGGAAATTCTTGGAGCAAATATCGCTTTACCGAAAATTCAAAATATCACCGCTGTAAATTCCTCGGCGAATCTATCTGCATTGTTACTTCGGCTGACACTACTTTAGGACAAACTGATCTTGCTTTTTGCTATAATTTCGAAACTTCTGTATGGGACACTGTCGTTAAAAATAAATATGACTTATTTCGTGATTTTACCGCAGGAAAAGACAATGAGTTTATTACTGTAAGTACTAATAAAATATTACATAGTAATGATTTTGGAAAAAGCTGGGAAAATACTGCCGATACAGTTGTTTTCGAGAGAACGCCGGGCGGCTACCAGCTTATCGACATAATCTATAGTATTTCTATACTGCCCGACGGTAGCGGGCTGGCAGTCGGAGGTTATATTAGCGGCGGATTGGCTACTACCAATGATTATGGAAAATCCTGGAAAGTCCGTTGTCAAGGTTCATCATCATCTATGACTACCGGGTTTTTGGCATTTGGTGGTTTGGCGTATAATGGCAGTTCGGATACTATCTATGTTGCAGGCGGATTCAGAAAACGCATTTATCGCTCAACCGATGCCGGTGCTACATGGATGTTACAATATCCGTTAGATGGATATGAACTTTCATATTTCAGCAATATTCATTTTGTCAGCCGTACTACCGGCTATGTTGTAGGTACGACAGGCCTCAGTTCTCGGTGCTTTGCAAAAACCACCGATGCCGGTGCGACGTGGAATGATGTGGAACAAGTAGGGAATCTGTTTAACTTTCCTGAGCCGTCACACGGTTATATGTCCCATTTTCGTTCAACAGAAAAAGAAACAATTCCCATCTTTTTTCGCAGCGTCGACAGTGGTGCCACGTGGCAACCCAAGTACTTTAAAGATTTAATAAAAACTTTACCCGTAAAGGATACTGTCGGATGGCGTTCGTTCGGAGTTCCGCAGTTTGCAACGGCAGCGGTTGGTGCTACTTTGCTGTCTATCGGCGGACGCACGACTTTTGTCCGCGCTAATGATTACGGTGAAACATGGAACTTCGTTTATACATTCGACAGCACGGAAACACCCGACAGAATAGTCTGGAAAAATAAAAATACTGTTTTTGTTTATAGTTTACTTGGTAAAATACTGCTTAGCGAAGATGGTGGAAATACTTGGCTTAGCATAGAGTCCGGATTGACTTCTCTTACAGCATTAACGTTTCTTACAGATTCAGTCGGACTTATAGCCGGTTTTGATGGTACAGCCGCATTGACATTAAACGGCGGTAAAACATGGAGTAAACTTTCGACACCCGCATCTGTAACTTTATATGAAAAAAATATAAATGTAAGCGGTGAGAATTATCGCGAAATATTCAGAGTAAACGATTCAACTGCTTATTTGATTGGTGTGCGGCGTGTTCGCCGCGTGGTAATTTCAACGGAAAAATCTACTGCTGTAACCGAAGAAAGTATTGCTATTTCGAATATGTTAATTTCTCCCAACCCAGCGTCCGACTTTTTTACGGTGCATTGTCCGGAAGGCGCAACAATAACCGTTCGCGACGTTTTCGGCAGAATAAAAACAATAAATGATAAAGTCGTTGCCGGCAAAGCAATAATTTCAACCGATGGTTTTACATCGGGTATATATTTCGTGGAAATTCACGATTTAAATGGTCGTCGCAATGTAGGCAAAGTAGCGATAAACCGGTAGCAATCAGGCGTAAAATATCGGTAGGGGAAAATGTTTTTATTATGTGTCGTGCAGAAATGTACGACATTTTTTCTATTCACATTTAATCCCTATGGGATTATTTTGATAAATGAATTGCGGCGTTTTTTCTATTCACGTTTAGTTCCTTTGGGGATTTTGAAAAAAACAATTGTGCCACAGGCACAACATATCGGTAGAAACGAAAAATACGAGAAAATCCGTCCCGGCTGGACGGTATATTGGTAGGAAAAACAATTCCAAGAAACACCTTGTGCCGTAGGTACAAAATATCGGCACAAAAAATAATTATTACAAAAAATAATTATCACAAAAAATAATTATGCTGTTAGGTACAACATATTTATAAAGTTGTTTCGGACATTCAAATTATACCCCGAAGCTCATACTTTGTATTCTTTGCGCCCTCGCGGTGAAGAAGTTTTTACCGCAATGACACAAGGCAAGGTGTGCTGATTTTGCGAAGACAATCAATATCTTCAAATTCCGACTATAAAAAAAATCCTAAACCGGCATTTTGAACTAATACTTGTTAAATCTCGGCAGACTAATGAGTTGGTTGGGCTGCAGGTTGCTTTGCGACGATTAGGCCGACGAGTCAGTTAACGCCGATTTTACCGAAAATTTGTATTTTTGTGCGGGCATATACAATAAAATGTCATATTGCTACTAACGGAGAGAATAATAAATGGTAACGTTTTTGGCGCGACTATTCCGCTCGTCGGTAATGATTAAAATCATCATGGCGGTCAGCGGGCTTGGGATAATAGGATTCTTGCTTGCTCATTTAACCGGCAATTTGCTGATGTTCGGCGGGCCGGAAAAAATAAATGCCTACGGGCAAAGTTTACGCGATTTAGGTCCCGTGCTTTGGTTGCTTCGCGGCGGTATTCTGCTGTTTTTTATTGCGCATATTTGGAGTGCAATAATGCTCGGAAAGCGAAATCGTGCCGCCCGTCCGATTGGCTATGCAATGAAAAAGCCGATAAAAGCTACAGTATTTTCCCGAACCATGATGTTGTCCGGACTTACTGTTTTTGCTTTTGTTGCTTTCCATTTGGCGCATTACACATTCGGAAAAATACAACCCGAATTCTTTAACAGAGAGTATACTTTACACGACGGCCGCGTAACGCATAATGTTTACGAAATGGTCGTTTATGGATTTGAAAATCCTGCTTATACTTTGCTGTACGTTTTGTGCATGACGCTTTTGGGCTTCCACTTGTCGCATGCCCTGACGAGTGCCATGCAGACTTTCGGCCTTAACAATCCCAAGTATTCAAAATTTTTGCGCCGGCTGGGGCCAAGTTTTGCAGTAATAATAGTTGCGGCATATTTGTCTATTCCCGTTTCGGTGATAACGGGCATATTGAAGCATAAAGCAGACATTGAGCACACGGCATTATCAAACGAAGGGGGCATTATCAAGGAGATGAAGCAATGAATTTAGACTCGAAAATTCCTTCCGGCCCGCTTGCCGAAAAGTGGACTAAGCATAAATTCGATATGAAGTTGGTTAATCCGGCCAATAAACGGAAATATACAATTATCGTTGTCGGAACCGGATTGGCAGGTGCATCTGCGGCCGCTACACTTGCCGAACTCGGCTATAAAGTGCTGGCATTTACTTATCACGACAGTCCCCGTCGCGCTCACAGTATTGCAGCGCAGGGCGGTATAAACGCCGCAAAAAATTATCAAAATGACGGCGACAGTGTTTATCGCCTTTTCTACGATACGGTCAAAGGCGGAGATTTTCGTTCGCGCGAAGCAAATGTGCATCGCTTGGCGGAGGTCAGTGCCAATATTATTGACCAATGCGTGGCGCAAGGAGTTCCGTTTGCACGTGAATACGGCGGCTATCTGTCAAATCGCTCTTTTGGCGGCGCACAGGTTTCGCGCACTTTTTATGCACGCGGTCAAACGGGACAGCAGCTCTTGTTAGGCACTTATGCTCAACTCAGCAAAATGACAAGCAATGGCGGCGTAACGCTGTTTAATCGCAAGGAAATGTTAGACCTTGTGCTTGTGAACGGCCACGCACGCGGAATTGTAACCCGTGATTTGATAACGGGTAAAGTCGAATCTTTCGCCGGCGATGCCGTATTGCTTTGCACGGGCGGATACAGCAATGTATTCTATCTTTCCACAAATGCAAAAGCCTGCAATGTAACAGCGGCTTATCGTGCGTATAAGCACGGCGCAGGTTTTGCGAATCCTTGTTACACGCAAATCCACCCGACTTGCATTCCCGTAAGCGGTGACCATCAGTCGAAACTGACGTTGATGTCCGAATCGCTTCGCAATGACGGCAGAATTTGGGCACCCAAAAAGGCCGGCGACCAACGCTCGCCCGACCAGATACCCGAAAATGAGCGCGATTATTATCTTGAACGCAAATATCCGAGTTTCGGTAATTTATCGCCTCGCGACATAGCCTCGCGCAGTGCGAAAGAAGCGTGCGACAGCGGGCATGGAGTAGGCCCCGGCGGGCGCGGCGTTTATCTTGATTTTGCCGATGCAATTAAACGCTTGGGACAAAAAGTAATCGAAGAACGTTACGGCAATTTATTCGAGATGTACGAGCGAATTACAGGCGAAAACCCGTACCGTGTTCCTATGCGGATTTACCCTGCGCCGCATTATACAATGGGCGGCCTGTGGGTTGATTACAATCTTATGAGCAATGTTCCCGGCTTGCATGTTCTCGGTGAAGCGAATTTTTCCGACCACGGAGCAAATCGCCTTGGAGCAAGTGCGCTGATGCAAGGTTTGGCGGACGGATATTTCGTTATTCCGTACACTCTGGGGCATTATCTGGCTACTTCCGGGCAAGGGAAAGTATCCGCAGACGCACCCGAATTTAAACAAGCCGAGCAGGAAGCATCGGAGCGAATAAACAAATTGATGAATATACGCGGCAAGCGTACGCCAACCTCGTTCCACCGCGAACTCGGGCTGTTGATGTGGCATAAATGCGGCATGGCACGTAATGAAAAAGGCTTGCAGGAGGCTCTTGACAAAATACCCGCGATACGCGAGGAATTTTGGAAAAACCTTTTTATTCCGGGCAGCGGTTCGGAATTTAATCAATCTCTAGAACTTGCAGGGCGCGTAGCCGATTTTCTGGAATTTGCCGAAGTTCTATGCACTGACGCATTGCACCGCAACGAATCGTGCGGCGGTCATTTCCGCGAAGAATATCAAACAGCCGACGGCGAAGCAAAGCGCAACGACGCTGATTTTACTTATGCAGCGGTATGGGAGTATGCAGGCGAAGGCAAACGCCCCGTGTTGAATAAAGAGCCGTTGCAGTTCGACAATGTTTCTCTTTCAGTACGGAGTTACAAATGAAACTTACGCTTGATATTTGGCGGCAAAAATCCGCAAATGCAGAAGGAAAAATGGTTTCCTACGAGGTCGACGACATCAGCCCCGATATGTCGTTTCTTGAAATGCTCGATGTATTGAACGAGCGTCTGCTTGAAAAAGGCGAGGACTCTGTTGCATTCGACCATGATTGCCGCGAAGGTATTTGCGGAATGTGCTCGCTGATGATAAACGGAATGCCGCACGGCCCTGAACGTGCCACGACTACTTGCCAGCTTCACATGCGTAAATTCCACGACGGCCAGCGTATTACCATCGAACCTTGGCGCGCCTCCTCATTTCCCGTAGTTAAGGATTTGGCGGTGGATCGGAGTGCATTCGACCGTATAGTTCAAAAAGGCGGATTTATATCGGCCAATACCGGAAACGCTCCCGATGCAAACGCTATTCCCATTCCCAAAAAAGATGCGGATATTGCAATGGACGCGGCTGCTTGCATAGGTTGCGGGGCATGCGTGGCTGTTTGCAAGAACTCGTCGGCTATGCTGTTCGTTGCTGCAAAGGCATCGCATTTCGGGCATTTGCCGCAGGGACAGCCCGAACGCTATGAGCGAGTAATAAAAATGGTGGAACAAGCCGACGCGGAAGGTTTCGGAAGTTGCAGCAATACTTACGATTGCGAAGCCGCCTGCCCGAAAGAGATTAGCGTGCGCCATATTGCCCGTCTTAATCGCGATTATTTGCGCGCATCGCTTTTCGGCGAATGATTTTGCCGTAATTATTGCCGGTATTTGCAAAAAGCCGTTCCCGACAAATCGGAAGCGGCTTTTCGGCTTTCTAACAAAAAAATCTAAAATTTTACTTGATACTCAACGCTTTAATCAGTCTAAGATATTAACTTCCGGCTCTATATCAATGCCGAAATGCTCGGCAACCGATAAACGAATATCACGGGCGAGTTCCACAATTTCCTTTCCGGTTGCACCGCCATAGTTTACAAGGACAAGAGCCTGCACGGGCGAAACTCCCGCCGCGCCGCGTCTGAAGCCTTTCCAGTCTGCATGGTCAATCAACCAAGCCGCAGAAATTTTTACCGAGCCGTCCGACTGCGGGTATCGCGGCGATTCCGGGTTCTTTTCTATAAACTTACGTGCTTTCTCGGTCGAAATAATCGGATTTTTGAAAAAACTCCCGGCATTGCCGATAACATTCGGGTCGGGGAGTTTGCGCTTGCGAACCGCGATAACCGCCTCAAATATATCGTGAGGAGATGGATTTGATATTTCGCGCGATTCAAGCTCGCGTTGCAAATCGGCATAATCAGCCGCCGGCCTCGGAATTTTCGATAAAGCAAGCGTTACGGCTGTAATAATATGCCGAGATTTCAGCACGTTTTTAAATATACTGTTGCGATATCCGAATAAACAGTCTTCGCGACGCAACGTAATAAAACGTTTGTCAATAGTATCGAAATACTCTACCGAAGATATGAATTTTTCAATTTCTACGCCGTAAGCACCGATATTTTGAATAGGAGCCGCACCGACTTTACCGGGAATCAAAGCAAGATTTTCAATGCCGAACAAACCGTTATTTATACAAAATTCAACGGTATTATGCCAGTTTTCACCTGCGCAAATACGTAAAATAGAGGAAGTTTCATTTTCCGATACAATTTCCCGTCCGCGCAAATCAACGCCAAGAATAATGCCGTCGAAATCGCGTGCAAACAATACATTACTTCCGTCGCCGAGCGGCATTGCAGGCAAATCGGCAAAGTGCGACTCGCACGAAGTTTCTGTTGCCCACACTCGAACGTCGTCGGGCGATTCGAGGCTTATATGCCATGCGGCACGCGCTTCTATGCCGAATGTGGTAAGCGGAGCAAGCAATACATTTTCACGGATTATCATTTTGATACGGTTTATGATTTGATAAATCAATCTTCATTTTTTGGCATGGAGCGCGAAGAAGATTGCGGTGCGTTATTCTTAATCTGCTCTAACAGACTTCAGTATAATTTTTTAATTTAATCCGAAATTAAGGCGCAAATACGTAAAATTTCCGCAAAACAGGAGATTTTTGAGAATTATGAGTACTTAAATTTGTTAATACGTGTCAAAATCGTATTTTTGCGATGAATTTTCCTGAAATAACGACTGAAAGCACGATATTATGGCGAAAAAAGGCGCGCGCGTAATCATTACGCTGGAATGTACCGAAGCTAAAAAAGAGGGTAAACCGGCTTCGCGCTACACAACTATGAAAAACAAGCAGAATCATCCCGAACGCATTGAGTTGAAAAAGTACAATCCGTTTTTACAACGTCATACCGTTCATAAGGAAATTCGTTAATTCGCTTTTCTGACGTAAAAAGGCGTTTCTCTGATTGAGGAACGCCTTTTTTATTAGATTACGACACGTATTATTCAGGATTTCGACGGTTTGGCAGGCTTTGCGGCTTTTGCGGCCGCAACTGATTTTTCTATTGTACTTTCTACGCTTGCGCCATATAGGTTTTTACCCTGAATAACGCCGGATTTATCCAATACCCAAACGCTCGGTATAGACTCTACACCGTATTGTTGAGCAACTGCATTTTCCCAGAACTTACCGTCGGCAACGTGCAGCCAGCTCATATTCTCATCTTTGATGAACTGTTTCCATTTGTTTAAATCCTTGTCGAGCGAAATGCCTATGAAAACAACATCCTTGGATTTATATTTATCCCAAAGCCCTTTGAAATGAGGCAAAACACGACGGCAAGGACCGCACCACGTAGCCCAAAAATCGAGTACAACCACTTTGCCGCGATATTGCTGCAATGACAGCGGTTTTCCGTTTTGGTCGTTCATTGTGAAGTTTGGAGCAATCATGCCAACCTCAGTGCCTCCGGCAGGAGCGAGCGGTTGAATGGCGGTTCGTGCCGCGATGGATTTTTCGCCTTTGCCGGCAAAAAGATAACCTGCGCCAAGAGCGGTGATGCCGAGTAATGCGGCGGTTAGAATTCGTTTCATAGACTTTGCGGAAAAATAATGATTGAGGATGACAAGAACACGCCGAATGACGAGCCGACGTGCCGTAAATTGTCTGCGGTAAAAACTACAATGCTTTGAGAGCATCGAATAATTTTGTGTAATCGGGCTCGTCGTGCGGTGTAGCGGTTATTTCCATATAACGGAGAACACCGTCGCCGTCAATCAGATATACGGCGCGTTTTGTTGAGTCCAAACCGGGCAGACCGGCAAAATTAGAAAGCAATAAGTCGTATTGACGTATAACGTTGCGATTGTAATCCGAAAGCAACGGAAATTCTAAATTATACTTTTGGGCGAATACTTTTGCGGTAAACGGCATATCTACGCTGATGCCGAGAGTTTGCGCGTTCGCATTGTTCAGTATGTCGAGCGAGTCGCGGAATTTGCACATTTCAGTGTCGCAAACGCCGGTAAATGCGCCCGGATAAAATGCTAAAATCACATTTTTTCCGGCAAATTCACTCAAAGAGCGCAATTTGTTGCTTTGATCGTACAACGAGAAATCGGGGGCTTTTTGCCCTACGGAAACGGAAGCCATAATTAGACCTCTATAAAAATTAAAAAGAGCGAAGTTACGGTAACAAAATTATGAATTAATCGGTAATTGCTCGCGTTAAATCACGTATATTTGCTCGTTATACCACGTATTATTTTGCATTAAAGCCGCTTTATGCGCTCTCTTACGCGATTATTTCCCTACCTGAAACAGCATAAAATCCGTTTGATTTCAGGGTTGTTGTTCGTTACAATTTCGAATATATGCTCTACGACTGTGCCGCGATTTGTCGGTTCTACGATTGACGGATTCAACAATCCGAATTTCGGTATGGATCACGTTGTCGGGAATATTGTTTATATTCTATTGCTTACGGCGGGCAGTGGTTTTTTTATGTTCCTTACGCGCCAAACAGTTATAGTGGCTTCGCGTCTTATAGAGTATGATTTGCGCAATGATTTGCTTATGGCCGTCGAGCGTCAAGATACGAGTTTCTTTCATAAATACTCGACCGGCTCGCTTATGGCGCACACCACAAACGATATTAGTGCGGCGCGTGAGTTCCTGGGTCCGGCAATAATGTATTCGGCCAACAGTGCTACCACATTTATATTTGCCGTTGTCAATATGATTTTTCTAAGTCCGATAATTACGTTGGTTTCACTTGCGCCGTTGCCGATAATGGCTTATGCTACTTACCGAATAGGGAAGCGCGTACATATAGCATTTCGCAATGTTCAGGAGCAATTCGGTGAGGTTACTGCAATAGCGCAAGAGTCTTTTTCGGGCATCCGCGTTTCGAAAGCATATAACAGTACCGACCGCGAGGCCGAGCAGTTTGCTTCGGCAAGCAAGGAATACGCAGTACGCAGTTTGAAATTGGCGCGTTATCAATCCTTTATGATGCCCTCTATGATGTTTCTGATAGGGCTGTCGAATATGCTTGTGCTGGGATTCGGCGGGCTGCAAGCAATACAAGGCAATGCAACCGTCGGTGTAATTACTCAATTTTTCATATATCTAAATCAGCTTATGTGGCCGGTGGCCGCAATAGGTTGGGTAACAAATTTAGTGCAACGCGCGTCTGCATCAATGGGGCGTATAGCCGCTATTTTCGATACGATTCCAAATATTCGCGACGATAAATCTGTCGTAAAAGATACCAAGATTCATGGAGACATTGAATTTCGCAATGTTTCTTTCCGTTATCAAGGAGCGCGACATAACGCACTTAGCGATATTTTTCTGAAAATTCCCGTGGGCTGTTCTTTGGGTATTGTAGGTGCTACGGGCAGCGGCAAAACCACGTTGGTAAATCTTATTCCGAGAATGTTCGACCCGACATCGGGCAATATTTTGATTGACGGAAAACAATCCGCAGAGATTCCGTTGGATACATTGCGCCGCGGTATTGGTATTGTAACTCAAGAGCCTTTTTTATTCTCCGAATCCATAGAGGATAATATTCGCGCCGGAAATCCTGCCGCAACCGAAGCCGACATAATCGCAGCGGCAAAGGCGGCACGTCTGCACGACGATATTGTTACGTTTCCCGACGGATACAAAACGGTAGTAGGCGAGCGTGGAGTAACCTTGTCGGGCGGACAAAAGCAAAGAACGGCAATAGCGCGCGCATTGCTTCGTAATCCTGCCATACTGATACTTGACGATGCACTCTCGGCGGTAGATACGGCTACAGAGCATGAAATTTTAAAGTATTTGCACGAGGCTGTGAAGAATTGTGCCGCGCTTATAGTGTCGCACCGCCTATCGGCAACGCAAAATTGCGATGCGGTAGTTGTATTGGACGAAGGGCGTATAGCAGAATACGGTTCGCATGAAGAATTATTAAAAATACCTGATGGAATTTATTCTGAACTCTGGGAAATTCAACGCCTTGAAGAAGAATTGCAACGCTCGTAAACAGAGCGTGTAAATTTTGCCGGTTTATCGTTCGGCCGTACAGAAAAATGCCGTAAATTAAAAATATCCGGCTTATAGAAAATAACTTGTGCAATTCTTGCGTCATAGTGCCGTTCTAACGCTTAGAGCGGTGCTTAGTCGTTTCACATTTGTTCCATATTGATTAGGAAATGCATGAGAATTACGAAACAATATACAAATCGCGAGAGCCAATCGCTGGATAAGTACCTGCAAGAAATTGGGCGCGTGGAGCTCTTGCACGGCGACGACGAGGTGCATCTGGCACAAAGTATTAAGCGCGGCGGGATGGAAGGCGACAGAGCGTTGGAACGATTGGTAAAGGCAAATCTTCGTTTTGTGGTAAGCGTTGCAAAACAATATCAAAATCAGGGGCTTTCGCTGGGCGACCTTATCAATGAGGGAAACCTCGGTTTGATTAAAGCCGCTAAACGCTTCGACGAAACGCGGGGATTCAAATTTATTTCATACGCGGTGTGGTGGATTCGCCAATCAATTTTGCAGGCTCTTGCCGAGCAGTCGCGCATTGTTCGTTTGCCGCTGAACCGTGTGGGCGCATTGAATAAAATCAGCAAGAAATTCAGCGAGTTGGAGCAGGAATTCGAGCGCGAGCCCACAGCCGCAGAACTTGCCGACCAATTGGAATTAAGCGTTGCAGAAGTAGCCGAAACAATGAAAATATCGGGACGGCACGTTTCGGTTGATTCGCCGTTCTCGCAAGGCGAAGATAATCGACTCCTTGATATTCTGCCGAATGAACAGCAACCGCCGCCGGATTCCGAACTTATGCTCGAATCGCTGCGAGTGGAGGTACAGCAAGTCCTAAGCACACTGTCGCAACGAGAATCCGAAGTAATAAAATTATATTTCGGGCTTGACGGTATCTGCTTGACATTGGAAGAAATAGGCGAAAAATTCAGCCTGACACGCGAGCGAGTTCGGCAAATCAAAGAAAAAGCAATACGCCGTTTGCGCCACGCTTCACGCTCAAAAGCACTGCGGTCGTATCTCGGATGAATTATATAGAATTTTAGCCATAATGCCTGTAACGCTCGGTCGTTCAGGCATTTTTTTTAATTTATCGGATTGGCTGTATGGCCGTAATCGAACCCGTTGTGCATATCTTTACGTCTGCTGCAAATGGCGGTATGGAGCATTACGTTGCGGCTATGATTGGCGAACAATATCGGGCCGGTTATCAGGTGTTAGTGGGTGCAATACCTCGAAGTCCGGCGTGGAATGTGTTGGAAAATAGCAATGTTAAACTATTTCCTTTAAGTGTCGGAAAATATTTTTCACTTGTAAATATAATGCGGGTTCGCAATACATTGCATGATGAAAAAGCCGCAGTCGTGCATATTCATACAGGAAAAGATGTATGGCTCGGTGCCGAGGTCTGTTTCGGAACTCGCAGTGCGCTGGTATACAGCGCGTATATGAACGTCGCACCCAAGCACGATTTGTTGCATCGTGTTATGTATAGACGAATTGACGCTTTCGGCTCATCGTCCGAGCAAATTAATTGTGATATTATCCGGCATTTCGGTGCAAGTCCCGAATCTGTATTTTCATTGAAATACGGCAGAAATCTGCCATCGGACGAAGAATTGCGTAAATTACGAGCAGAAGGGCGCAGACGGCTTGCTATTGCCGATGATGAAATTTTCGTGCTGTCGCTTAGCCGTATAGACAAACAAAAAGGCATTGAGGAATTTGTTCGAGCAATGCGGATATTGAATTTGCATAATGTGCCTGACATTCGTTTCGGAATTGTTGGCAGTCCTACACAGTCCGATGT
The DNA here is from genome assembly GCA_020852855.1 of Bacteroidota bacterium. GTDB lineage: Bacteria > Bacteroidota > Ignavibacteria > Kapaibacteriales > UBA961 > JADZAA01. Next base: position 22,124 of record JADZAA010000070.1, on the reverse strand, counting down.
ATCTTTCGACGGCGTACCGGTTTATGAAAAAGATGCTGTTGCGTTGCAATCGTGGTTGCAATTATTTTTGCGGGAAAATAATCTTGAAAATACATGTACTTTATTGCCTAATCAAAGTGAATATATGTCGCTTTTGGCCGCAGCCGATATTTTTGTTTTGGCAAGCTACGGCGAGATGTATTCTCTTGCCGTGATTGAGGCAATGTCGTGCGGCGCGGCAATTATAGGAACAGATGCCGGCGGAACGACAGAGCAAATCGGAAAGGATCCTGCGGGGCACGGATTGCGCGGAATTTTAATACCGCCCCGCAATACCGATGCGCTTGCCGAGGCGATTGCCTCGTTTACGGCACAGCCGGAACTGCGCAAATTACGTGGAGAAGCCGCCAAGGTCTGGGTGCGTACACATCATACTATTAAGGCTGCATTGGCACAAGTTGATGCGGCTTATAATTTTGCAATTAATTCGCGTCGTGCAAAAATTGCCGGCTGTCGCGTAACGCTGAATGGACAAATATGATAAACTTATGGTGTCTATATGCTTAATTCCGAATCGCTTAAATATGATTTCGAGCGCGGACTGCTTGAAGAAATTGAATCTGCCGGCAAAATAATAAAGGTTCGTGCAGGCGAAACTATTTTTGACGCAGGCTCATTGGTTCGCTATATTCCTATTGTAATTTCCGGTGCCGTAAAAGTAACGCGCCCCGATGACGACGGAAAAGAATTATTGCTCTATTATCTTACGCCGGGCGACAGTTGCGCCATGACTTTTACTTGCTGTATGAGGCAATTTCCAAGTGAAATTAAGGCTGTTGCCGAAGACGATTCTGAACTGCTTATGCTGCCGACTTCGGTTACGGATGATTGGATTGTAAAATATCCGACTTGGAAAAGTTTTGCACTACAGACAATTCGCGACAGATTCCTGGAAATGCTCAGAGCGATAGACCAAATCGCTTTTCAAAATCTTGACGAACGTCTTATCTCATATCTGAAAGATAAATCCAAGGCTACGGGGAATGCTTTGTTGAATATATCGCATGAGCAAATTGCAAATGACCTTGCAACCTCGCGCGTAGTAATTTCCAGATTGCTGAAAAAACTCGAAAACAACGGAAAAATCTTATTATATCGTAATCAAATCAAGATTTTAAGCGATTTGTAACTTTTGTTGCAAACTTTCATATCTCACTTTACGTAATTTTGCGCTGTAAATAACATTTAAAACGGCAAAATAAACGGAGAATTGCCATGAAAAAGAACATGGGCAGCACAGACAGAATTATTCGTATGTTGCTTGCAGTGCTTATCATAGCTCTTTATTTAGGCGGCGTAATAAATGGAATATTAACCGTAATATTGCTTGTATTTGCAGCAATATTTATTACAACGTCGTTTATGAGTTTTTGTCCTCTTTATTTGCCTTTTGGATTAAACACTTTAAGAAAGAAAGAAAATCTATGACACATTCGGTTGAAACCCAATGGATGGGAAAAATGCAGTTTAACGCTTCGGTAAACGGGCATACATACATAATGGACGCACCCGAAAGAGTAGGGGGAGAAGACCGAGGTTCGATTCCTAAGCCTTTTATGCTGACTGCATTATCGGGCTGTACAGGCATGGATGTGGCGGCTTTGTTGCGTAAAGCAGGCTCTTTGCCAGATATATTTTCCTTACGGGTAGAAGGTGAAATCAGTAAACGCCATCCTATCGAATATGTAGCAGCGCATCTGATTTATAATTTTACGGGCAAGCCGGAATTAAAGCAAGCGGCACTCGATGCCGTAACAACCTCACAAGAAAAGCTTTGCGGTGTAAGCAGCATGTTCAAGAAAATTATGCCCGTAACTTGGGATGTTTTCTATAATGATGAACTTGTGTTTACGAACAAACCTATGGTTGAACAGCAAATAACGGAGCAAACCAATGTTTGATGTCATAAAAAGCCTTATCGGTATGGGTAAATCGCCTAATTTTTCGGAACTTGTGGCTAATGGTGCGCAAATTATAGATGTGCGCTCGCCGGGTGAATTTCAAAGCGGACACGTTAAAGGTTCTCGCAATATACCTTTGCCGAATTTATCGAAAGAATTATCCAAAATCAGCAAAAGCACGCCCGTTATCACCTGCTGCGCAAGCGGAATGAGAAGTGCGACAGCGGCTTCGTTTCTGCGTTCAAATGGTTACAACGAAGTCTATAATGGCGGCGGCTGGATGTCGCTTCAAGGTAAATTATCTTCATAAAAATATATGTAAAAAAAAGGCTGTCTCAAAATAAGAGTTCAGCCTCTTTTTTTTCAAAATACAGTATTTGATTTGTCTTGTAGTTGTATCTCTTGTCTTAGAAATAAATTTGGGAATTTTACTATCTTTGCAAAATTATCGGCGAGGAATATCTTTCATTCCCAGTTTCTACACGAACGAAATATGTGCCGTTTGCAAGATTGGGGAGAGGTACGGCAATAGAGTTTTCTCCTAAATCTGTTTCGTAATGTTCGCTGAATACAGTTTTGCCTTCCGGCGATATTACGCTAATTGCTGTATTCGGTGAATATGTAGAGAAGATAACCGTTATAGAGCCTGAAAATGGATTTGGCAATACGTGTAACTGCGCCTGTTTGGACGGTGAATTTTGTTCTTCCACATCGGTGATGCGAGTTACCTGCAATAAAGCCCGTACAGTAGGACCTTCGTTTATGGTAACAGCCGTAAAATTAGGTAAAGAATCCAAAGTAAAAGTTTGCTCCGTACCGGAAAGAGTGACCATTCTATAAATATAATTGCCATCTTTTTGCTGTTTAAATCCGAATTCTATCGGAACATTTTCATAAATTCCGTAAGAAGCAGGCTGCGTTTGTTTTATATGAATTTTCAGGTTTTTAAGATTATTTCCGATTGATGTGCTTGCAGTATCAATAGTTAAAATAGGCCAACCGGGCATTTCTATCCATTGTTTGAAAAATTGACTGAGGTCTTTTCCCGATATTTGCTCTAATACTAATTTCATGTCGGAAGTGGCGGCAATCGAATATTTATGACGTGTAAGATATTCACGCAAGCCGCCGAAAAACAGGCTGTCGCCCAATTCATAGCGCAGCATACCAAGCACGACAGCACCCTTCAAGTAGATAGTTTCCGGATAATTGGAAGAAGGCGATTTACGGGGAAAATCGAAAATCGGAATTACACCTTCGGATTTGGCAACTGAATTTAGATAACGAGACAATTTATCGCTCATATCTTTTAAATAGCCGCCCGAAACGCCTGCACAATCTGCCCAAAGTGCTTCGCAGAAGGTGGCAAAACTCTCTGTAAGCCATACATGCCGAAAATCTAACGGTGAAACCAAGTCGCCAAACCATTGATGAGCCAACTCATGTGCAGCCACAGAATTAACCGTATTTTTAGACTGTGACAATGAAGTATTGAAAGAAATCATTGTTTGATGCTCCATTGCACCGGTGGGAGTATTCACATAGCCTACCTTTTCAAAAGGATAGGGAATAAAACGATTTTCAAAACATGCAATCATTTCCGGCAATCTTGAAAATGATATTCGTGTAGAATTTGTATCTGCAGGCTTTGAATAAACAACGGCAGGAACTGATGCAGAAAAATTAAGCGGAACGTATTTATCCACTGCAAAAGTCAATAAATATGTAGCACAAGGAATATCGTGTTCCCATTCGTAAATTGCAGTATCGCCTTCTACTAAGCGCGTGAGAATCCCGTTTGAGGCAGCAAAATAGTCTTTGGGTACAAGAAATGAGGCATGAAAAGTCGCTTTATCAGATGGATGGTCGTAACATGGCAGCCAATGTTGCGTGGTAGAAACATAAGGCGCGGTAAAACCAACGCCCATAGCGTACAGAGTTCCTTGCCGTGAAAGAACACCGCCCCATGCATAAGCTCCGCCCGGTTCAGCCGTCATAACTCCGTGATAATAAATCAAGAGGCGTGAAGTATCGCCTGCCTTAATCGGAAGTGTTCGGATAACTTCGTAATGTGATATTGCATTAAGCGAATCTGCTGCAAATTGCGGACTTACGCGAATACCGTCCATAAACGCCGAGTCGATGGTCAAGCCTCGCAAGTGAAAACGATATATCAAATTAGTGCTGTCTAACCAACGTAAAGAAGTCGTACATTCTCCTCGCATTTCGGCTGAGGGTGCTTTTGTGAAATCGAGCGTAGCCTCGTATCGCAACACATCAAATTTCTGCGGGCGAAATTCTGTCGGCGAACTTATGTTGCCATTATCGGCACTGCACATAGCAACCGCTATAAAAAAACAAATTACCGTAAGCAGATGCGATTTCATAAGCGTTTGAATTTATTGTTTTCGAGAGATTTACAGACTTTATTCTAATTGTGGTAAGCAAAAATTTTGCCGTATTGTTTGGGCGTACCGTAAATTATTTTAAAACTTCAAGTTTTTTATCTTATTAGCGGAATTTTCCTTTTTGGGCGGTCAGTCAGCCATAAAAAATTTGGCAGATAATAATCCGAGGTTTTTTTTAAAATGAATATTTCAGGGAAAAATTCGCCATTTACTCCGCCTAACCAACGAATAATTTCCGGTTTGCCGTCAAGCGTTTCAATGCGAATACTGTCGGCAGAATTTCGCGCCGCACCGTCCGGCTCGCCATCGGTTTGCATAAAATATAAACTTTTGGCATCACCGCGAACAAATATTTGCCTTAATGTGTCATTTTCAACATCAATCCTGATAAATGCACCGGAAAGTTGCTGTGTGCGTTCTGTGTTTGCAGTATCATCACGCACGGCACTAAAAGCATTGCCTGAAGCCTCAATCCGTCTTAATTTTTTTTGGGGAATAAATACCGAAATAGAGTCGGCGCGAAGCTGTGTGGAGTCATACCATAGTGCGGGCGATGCGCCACGAAGCCTTAAAATATCATCTCGTTTTTGATAAATTATCGTATCGGTACGTGCTGCAAGCGATGCACGAACTATTTCGGCTGTTCCGTAAGCGACGTAAAGTTCGCCGTCATTACGGAATGCTTCCATAACCTTTGCAGAAATTGTCAAAGTGTCGTAATGAGATGATTTTATTGTTGTTACAGTATCCGAAGTGAAATTGGATGAATCGGCAGTAAAAGTTGAGTCGATTTGCCGAAGTATTGAGTTGCCTGCAATTCGGGACTATCTTGTTGCGGGAAAATTCCAAGCTGAATCGCCGGTTAAAACTACATTTGAATATCGTCCGCTTACGGCAACGCGGCCAAAAGCCGAGCTGTTTTGGCTTCGGCGACTGTATTCGACGCTGTCGGCAAGAATTTTTACCGAATCATCGAGAATTTTTACAGTTCCGTTGAAATTTGCAATTGCCGTTGAGGTGGAATAATAACCTGAATCAGCATCGAGAGTTATTTGTCGGTCTACTATTTTAACGCCTTTGTGTCCCCAAGCAAGTCTTTGATTTCCATCGTAATCGGCTCGCGGTGCAGTAAGGGTTACAGTTCCTTGAATAATTCTTACGGAACCGATAAGTTCTACTTTATTAAGGTCAAGATACTGAATTGCACGATCGCAATATAAAATAACATCGCCTTGAGTAAGATTCACCCGTCCGTTAAGTTCGCGAATCATTCCGGCCGATTCTGTTCGGCCGATAAGCGAATCGGCATATTTCAAATAAATTGTTTCATTTCCGGTAGTTTGTGCCCGTAATGCGCAGATGCTTGAGCTTAAAATAAAAAGCGCGGAACATATAAAAAATATGAATGAACTTGCCGATTGCACAATATTACTCCGTTATTTTACCATGGCGGCGATATCGGTTTGTGCATCATTTAACGCCTGTGCGGCTGATTTCTGTCCGTAAAGCGCGGCAACTACGGCATTTTCGATGGCAGCTTCAATATCGAGCCAACGAGGGTGAACGGGTGTCATCTTTGAGCGTTCCAACTGTTTTGCGAAAACTGAACGATTTTTAGCCGTGGAGAAATAAATATCGCTAAATTTTGATTTATCGGCCGGAAAGCCTGCATCGGCAACCTTCTTGCAGAAATTCAGTGCAGTTGCACCGTCGGTCAGATAACGAATAAATTTTTCTGCAAGTTTAGCCTTATCGGACTTTGCATTTACGGCAAGATATTCGCCGCCGGCAAAAGACATACCCGTGTGTTTCATGTCGGGTATAAGTGCTACGCCGTAATCAAGTGTCGGGTTACCGTTTTCGATTTTTTTCGTCAGCCAACTTCCGGAGAACCAAAAACCGATTTTTCCCTGCGTAAATGCTGCGTCGAGTTCGCGTTGTGTTTCAATGCGCCCGGCGCGAGAAAGCGCAATATACATATTTAGTGCCTCGATATTTGCAGCGGAATTAATGGCCGGAGCACCTGTCGAGTCGAATATATAGCCGCCGTTACTCCAAACGAGAGGAAGGAATTTTTTGTAAAGGCGATGCGGGTCAGAGCCGTTTGCACCGAAGCCGTCCACACCTTCGAATTGTTGTATTTTCTCGGCAGCATTCAGCATTTCGCTCATTGTGGCGGGCGGTGTATCGGGCAGTCCGGCTTTTTTCAAAAGGTCTTTGTTATAGAATAAAACTCTCGTATCCACTACCCAGGGAAGTGCATATTGTTTGCCGGAAAACATTGCGGGAGCAATGGAAAAATCGGCAAATCTATTACGGTCGTTTGTGCCGTTCCATTCGCGCAACACTCCGGCAGATGAGAATTGCGCCACCCAATCAGAGCCGAGTTCCAGTATGTCGGGAGCTTTTCCCGCATTGAAAGCCGCCAAAAGTTTAGTCTTGCCGTCGCCCCAGCTAAGAGCTGTGGCATTAACCGTGCAATTCTCTTTTTTTTCAAATTCGGCTATTATTTCTTTTAATGCTTTTTCTTGTGCGGGTTCGCTCCAAAAATGCCAGAAAGTAATGGTATCGGCTGTGTCTTGACCGCTTTTGCCGCCGCAAGCCGATAACATGGCTGCAAAAACAAACAAAGCGGCATATATTGTTTTCAATGTGAGCTTTCTCATATTTTATGCGCGATTTTGTATCGGTTTGAAAAAAAGACCTGACTCGCGCGAAGCAGCGTAAGCCAGGTCTTTGAATTGATAATTCTGAATTATGGCGTAAACTCTTTGTCTTCGATTGGTTTATTGATTTCGTAACCAACTTCGGCTTTCAGAACGGGGCCGCCTAATTCGGACTCGATTATACCGGGCAACATTACGCCCGACACTTCTTTGTAATTAGAATATTTCTGTGTGGTAATTACTTCACCGCGAGGAGTTTTACGGGGAGCGTCTTCTTTGGTCAGCAAAAACGTTCCGGCATCGAAATACAGATGTTTTTTAATGCCTGAATCATAGACGGTTTCGAGAATATACATTCCGTCTTTCAACCCCAAAAGATTCATCTGTTTTATATGCGGATTATCGGTCAGATGAGCTGAAGGAAAAATATATGCTTCGTCCATATAATCTTCGGCTTCTTCTCCGGTCAATTCTTTGGCGGGTTGTCCCATCATTGATGCCCATACTTTTTGGCCGCTGATCCAAACCTGCTGCTTCATCATTCCTAAATCTAAGGTAAATGTCGCTTTACCGCCTTCTTTATTCTTACGAATCACGGTTCCGGTCATTTGATTTGCTCCCATTTCTATCGAAGCTTTACCTTTATATGTCATCGTTTTAACAGCTCCTATTTTTTCTTTTCCGCCAAGTGCTTCTATGTGCTTTGAAAGGAGTTCGCCTATGTTCATAGAAGTTTTTTCGGCCGCTTTCACAGGTTTTAAGTCAAGGTCGAATTCATAAACGGTTCCGAGTTTTTTTAATGCCGGAATTACATCTGGATTACCCACAACTACGACGGAAGTTTGTTCGGGCTTCACATATTTGGCGGCTACGTCAAGGACTTGCTGCGAATTTATTGCCATGTAGCGCGTGGGATATTCCTTAACCCATGAAATAGGTTTGCCGGAATTAACCGCATTCAAGATAATATTGGCTACGGTTTCGGAGCTTTCAAAATTAAGCAGGTAATTGCCGACTACGTAGCGTTTCATATCGTTCAGCTCTTCATTCGGTATCGGCTCGCCGGCGATTTTTGCAAGTTCGCGACGTATAACTATAATTGTAGAGTCGGTTACGGCATTGCGAACATCGGCAGCACATGAAAAGCGATTAGCAAGCGGTGCATTGGTAAGATAAGCGTAAGGAGAATAAGTATAAGAATAAGTTTCGCGCAAGGTTTTATTGAGCCGCCCGCCGAAACTGTTTCCCATAACATTGCTGCAAAGCTGTAGAGCCTCGTACTGCGGGTCGTTATTGGGCATAGCCAAGGAGCTTGTATGCACGGAGGATTGTACCGATGACGGGCGATGCACAAAATATATGGCAATAGGTTCAGGCTTTACCGGAGGAATATTCATCGTGGGAAGAACTCCCTTTTTCCAAGTTGCGAATGCTTTTTCAAGCATTTTCTTTGCTTCGTCGGCACTGATGTTGCCCGTTACGGCCATTGTTACATTGTTGGGAATGAAAAACGAAGCGTGTACTTTTTTTACGTCGTCAAGCGTAATGGAGTTCAGACTTTCTTCCGTCGCTTTGCGTCCGTAGGGATGATGCATTCCGTAGGTAACTTTGCGTGCCATTGCTGCGGCCAGTTGTCCGGCATTGCCGCGTTGACTTTTCACAGAGGCTAAGTTTTGCGCTACAAGTTTGTCGAATTCTTCTTGCGGAAAAGCAGGGCGCATTACCACGTCGGCAAATATTTCCATTAAAATCGGCAAATGTTTTTTTAGTGCATCGCCCGAAACGCTGAAGCGGTCGCCGCCGCTTGAAGCCGAGAGCGACGCGCCTACGCCGTCAAGTGCATCGGCTATTTGGTTCGCAGAACGTTTGCCCGCGCCTTTGGTCAGCATATCGGTCGTCAAAGAGGCGAGGCCGCTTTTCAAATCGTCGGAGTAGTCGCCGCCCCACAGCGTCATACGGAAATTGACTATCGGCTGTTCATGATCTTCGATAACGTAAAGTTTTATACCGTTAGAAAGCGTTGTTTCGGAATATTTTGGAAATGCCATCGTTGAGGCCGGAAGCGCATCGGGCTTTTTCGAGAAATCAGCCGGCTGTGCCTGTATATGCAAAGCCGCAAATATCACGGCTAACGAAGTAGTTATTAGGAACTTGTTCATAGGTTTACTTTGCGTGCAAATAGTGGTAAAAATATGATTAACTTTTTGGAATATAAGACAATACGACGTATTTATCGGTTGTCAGATACTGACGTGCCACGCGAAGCAAATCATTCTTGCTTACTTTCATAAATTGCTCTAATTCGTTGTTTATCAAGTTCGCTTTGCCAAAGTACGTGTGGTATTTGCTTAATGCCTGCGCTTTTTCCAGCACATCTTTTTTTCCGTAGAGAAAACGTGCCTCTTGTATATTCTTGGCTTTTTGGAATTCTTCATCTGTAATGCCGTCTTTTTTTATTCTTTCGATTTCTTCAATTATTAGTCTTTCTACGTCGCCGGTTGATTTACCCGGGGCGGCTATACCGATAAACGCAATGCGCCCGGCATATTCCATATCCCATAGAAAACTTGCTGTTTGCACTGCGACCTGATCCTTGTCAACCAAGCGACGATACAGACGCGAGCTTTCGCCCGCACCAAGCAAATCCATAAGCATATTCATGGCATAAGCGTCGGGATTGCCGATTTTAGGGCCTCGCATAGACATATAAACGGCCGGAAGTTGCGCTTTTGCATCTTCTATTGTTTCGCGTTCCACACCTTGCATCGGTTGCAAATTGAACTCTTTGCGCTGTATTGCCGCACCTTTGCCCATCCAGCCGAAATAATCCTGAATATATTTTTTTACTTCGGGAACGGAAAAATCGCCCACAACCGTAAGCGTGGCATTGCTCGGCTGATAATAAGTATCATAAAAATGACGGAACTCGTCAATTGATGCAGAATCAATATGTTGCGACGAACCTATAGGAGTCCATTCGTAATTGCTTCCGGCAAAAAGAAATTTTGTGGTCAATTCGTTCCAAGAACCGTAAGGACTATTGTCGTAGCGGGCACGGCGTTCTTCCTTCACTACGCCGCGTTGTGTTTCAACGCCAATGGCATCAACAAGTAAACCTCGCATACGTTGCGCTTCTATCCAAAGCGGCAGTCGTATTTCGTTCGCCGGAACTTCATTGTGATATACGGTTTCATCTACCGACGTATAGGCATTCAGTCGCCCGCCGATACTTTCAATATATTTTGACAAAGCACCGCGTGAAATATCCTTAGTACCTTCGAACATCAAATGCTCGAAAAAATGCGCAAATCCCGTGCGGCGCGGGTCTTCGTCGCGGCTACCCACACGATAATGCACTACGGTTACAGCCACCGGGGCCGATTTATCCACGCTGAGAATTACATGCAGGCCGTTCGGAAGGTCGTATTCTTCAAATACGATAGGATTCATTTGTGCGAGAGATTGCGGCGAGCTCGTTGCGGTCAGCACGGCGAGTATGCAGGCGGCACCGATAATTAGTCGTCTCATAAAAGTATTACCGTAAAACTGTATAAAAAAACAACAAACAGAGATGATTTCCGAAAAAAACTTGACGAAAATACGATATTTTGCCAAGATTAAACGGCAAGTCTGTCGTATTTTCCGTCGCTTATGCAATAGTTTCGGAGCAATGCGGCAATTGTTGCAAGGTAGCGATATTGCAAAGATTGGGCGAAGAACGGGAATTATTGCGAATTAATCGGTATGATTAACGTAAACTTCCGATATTCTGTAAGTTACCGAAAATATTGAGTGCTGTTGAAAAATATAGCTTTATATTTTATTCACAGCCGTACTATTGCCGGATAAAAGAAAAAACTTTGCTTTTGAAAATGATTTATCGAGAGATAATTATTGCTGCGGACATTGTTTCCGTTCCCGAGGCAATCGCCAGCCTGTAAATTCCGTTCGGTATGTTTATTGCATCAAGCGTTCCCGTTACATGCCCGGAATCGTCGGAAAATACATCGAAAACGCGAATAAGGCGGCCTAAACCATCGAATAATTTTGCCATAATTTTTGACGGTTTTGCAACGGAAAACTTACCTTCGAACCGTGCAGTTTCTTCTACCGGCAGGGGAGCAACCGACAATTCAGCGGCACCGCCGCATTTTTCGAGAATACAATCGTTTCCTATTCCGACTACTTCCGCGCCTAAACAACGCCGCAAAGCATTGCGCATATCCGATTCATTCATTGAAGCCGCTATGCACACATTACATTCCCTTGATTCACCCGGAGCAGTGACACCGGCGAATTTCATGCCCACAGCTGCCGCAATATCGTTCGTTCCGTTGAATTGCAGTAAGGTTCCGTTATTTATAGTATTGTACAAATCGCTTCTATAGTCAGACTCGAAAATATCGTTTCTATTCAGTCCTGCCGCCTGCGGAACAGCATCTGTTTCATAGGATTGTGCTGCAATTCCGACGAAAGGGTAATCGCCGGTGCGGAAAGCCGTCATTGCTACGGCCGTACCTTTCACTCCTTCAAGCCCTTCGGGATAAAGCCGCGTTTGATTATCCAAACCGTACCGTCCGATATCGAAGTCGAAATAATAGCCAAGCGCGAGATTATCAATAGCCGAATCGTTAGTGTTTGTTGCTTTCAGCGCGATTTTTATTGCCGGCAGAGAATTGCTGTCGGGCAAGTATTTCACTTGAAGTAACAGCCCGATTCGTTTTTCGGGAAAATCCCCGGCGGAATCTATAAGAACGGAAATGTTTCTGTCGGGTGCTACAAGTAGTTTTCGTGCGCCGAAATCCGACCATGCCGGAAAAGCAACCATAGTTTTTTGATTGTTTGCAGTGGCAATAAGTGCAGTAGAATAGCCTGAATACGCCGTTGCCGGCAAAACGTTTTGATATGGCTTCAGCAGTAAACCTCCGCCGCGTAAAGAACTTCCTTCGCCTGCAAAACCTATTGAACCGTTGTCGGCTGCGTCGAGTGCAATTGTATTGTTTTGAAATGTTTCTATATCGCTCGTAGCCGTAATCGGAAAGAGGAAGAAATCCTGGTAATCATCATTTGCTTCAATGTCCATTCGCAATATTACGGGCGAAGTGCCGCGTTCGTTTATAATAAAACGAAATTGACCTATATCTGCGGTTGCGCCACTGCCTATTGAAACATTGTCAACAACCGAGTCGAGAAGAATAAGCGGCTGTGAAATATCGGGTTGCGAAAGCTCAAATCTGGCGTTTTGCGCATCGCCTAAATAGTTCTTTACACGTGCCGTCATTTTTACTGTATCGCCTGCAAAAAATCGTGCCGGCGTTGTTCCGTTAACCTCGTAAATCTGCTCTATCAGAGAAATTGCGGGTTTTGATAAAGGATAGTGTTGCATTGCTTTGAGCATATTCAGCCGTAGCGGAATCATTTTTGCCCAATATTCATTGCTTGAACTTATGTCGTCTCCGCAAATCCGCGCAAATTCCACTGCCTGCAAAGCGTTGAGTGCCGGATATTTCGCCCGAATCAATGCTACGTGTGCTGCGGCGATAGGCGAAGCCGCCGAAGTACCGGAAAAAACGTCGTAACTGTTCGAGTTGTTGGTCGTGTAAGCATTGTGTCCGGGCGACATAATGCGAACATGAAAGCCAATTGCCGAGTATGACGCAATATTATCGCCGACATCGGTTGCGCCAACGCCCAAAACACCCCGATATGCGGCCGGATACATAGGTGCCGTAATTTGTTCGTTACCTGCGGCCGCCACTACAGCCGTTCCTCTTGTTACGGCAAAATTAATGAAGGATTCGTTAAGTTTAGAATAGGCGTTGGTTGTTCCCCAGCTACAATTAATTACGGCAAAACCGCGAGTAGCCGCGTAAATAATGCCTTCATAGCCGAAATATATGCCCGATTTTGAGCGCATTCCGGCTTTTATGGGGAAAATTCTGCAACGTCCGCCCGAACCCGCTATACCGACAGAGTTATTGACGGTTGCACCGGCCAAGCCGGCTACGTCCGTGCCATGCGAGTCAAGCACATACGTATCGCCCGGTTTTGTGCCGTCGTCGGTAAAAGAGGCGAGATTTACGCCGTCATAATCGTCAGCATAGCCGTTCCCGTCGTCATCTTTGCCGTTGCCGGGAATTTCCGACCAGTTCCGCGCTATATTTCCCGTCAAATCTTCATGTATTTTATATACTCCGTTATCGCATATCCCTATGACTATATTTGTATCACCCGGAAATATATTCCACGCTTCGAGGGCGCGAATAACGTTCAGATAAGCTTGTTTGCTCAATTCAGGGTCATTCGGCAGACCAAATGTATGCTCTATGTATTTGGGCTCGGCTATTTCGACCGCCGGATTATCCATTAGCCGCTTGCACACGGCTATAGGTGATTCCTTGCTTTCGTAATATATTGAAAATGTACGCAAAATAGGCTCTTCGGCAAGTCTGATTGCATCAAGATGTTGCATTGTGGCGGCAATGTGCCTCGCCGCAACTTTCGGATTGAACGTTAATGATAGATCCGGCGTGAGCATTGCCCGAATTTTTGCTTGCGGTAATGTTTGCAATAAAGCATCGGGCGAATAGCCTTGGCGGATACGCGCCATTACCGTACCCTGCTGAACGACGGGTGTATGAGATAATTGTGCGAAAACAGGAGTATTTGCAACGATAAATAGTCCGGCTACAAGTACATATACCAATTTCCGGAGCGGGCTTTTCGCAATGATGCTGTGCGGTGCATTCATAATTAAACGTATAAAATATCGGGATTTATGGCATTATTCTTCGCACTTTAACGTTATTCTGCCGTAGCCGTTGCCGTGTTTTTAATCATAAGTGCTTCTGTTTCTTGCCTGCGCATTGCGGCGCGTTTCGATTGCATTGCGTATCGAACTATAGAAATAAAAAATCCGCCGACCATAGCGACAACCCCTGCCCAAACCAAACTGATATAAGGCTTAATCATTACCTCTACCGTGAATATCTCGAGCGGTGCGGGTATAGGCTTGGAAGTATCCGTAAATCCGAAATTTGCTTGAGATTCGCTTAAATTCTCGCGATTAGGCAGAATTTTAAGAAAAGAAATCTGTTGCGATGTTCCCGGAACCGTAATCGGGTCCGGAATACTTTCCATTGTTTTCATATCGAGCGTGGAATATAACGTCATTGTATCGGCATTATTTCCGCGAAGTATGCGCACAACGGCCGCCGGGCGTATTGTACCGTTGCTGCCTGTGGCTGACCGCATTGACGACATATCGAAAGAGATAAATTCAAGACGCATAGTCGTATCGGTAGGAAAAACAGCAGTTTCTCCCTTTTTCACAGTTCTCATCGGCGTTCCATCCAATACTTCCACTGTCTTTGGAGAAATATACACGTCGTTTGTTGCCGCCCAATGAATACCCGGTTCCAAGAATGGCGATTGTCTTTGATTAAAATCGCTGAAATACATTATAGGATACACGACAGTTTCGGTATTATTGCGTTGTACTTTTACGGAGAAGCGATATTTTTCGCGGTCTTTATACTCTTTTTCTACTTGTTCGCGTCCTAGATACGTGATTTTATATCCCAAAATATCGGCTGTATGTCCTTTTGTAAGCGTTGCGTGTTCGATAATCGAGTAGCGCGATGTAGCCATAATTCCCAGCATAAGGAGTGCTACGCCTGCATGAGAAACATAAGCTCCCGTTGAAGTGAATTTTGAGCGAATAATTCCGAGTGCAATTTCTACATTGGCAAACAGCGCGAACCAAGAACTGAATCCAAGCAGTAAAAATACGATGTCGCGCATACCGATATACGCTGTTGCGGCCGTTGCAACAACTGCAAGTGAACCGGGGAATATCAGAGATTTCCATACTCCGTCAAAAGTTTTTGCCTTCCAGCGAAGCAGCAACGAAAAACCGTTAACCAGCATTACCGCGATAACAAGCGGCAAATGTGTATCGTTGTAAAACGACGATTCTATTGCAACTTTTGGCAGTCCTGCTATTTCGGCTATAAGCGGCCAACTTGTGCCAATAAATACTAAAATCGCGCTTGCCAGCACTAATGCCGAGCCGATGGCCATGGCAAATTCTCGTGATGCGGGCGAGAAGTTCCCGGCCGCTGCGGCTATATCTTTTCTACGATAAATAAGCATACCTATTCCGAGTACAGCAAACGCAGCCATAAACGCAATAAGCAAAACAAAAGCAAACATTCCGGGGTCTACGAAAGAATGAACCGAAGTGTCGCCCAAAACACCGCTTCGAGTTAAAAACGTAGAATACAGCACGAGTATAAACGACAGCATTGCCAAAATCACATTGGTTTTTACCAAGCCGCCCGTGCGTTTCTGAACCAGCATTGTGTGAACGAGGGCAACAGCGGTAAGCCATGGAATAAGCGACGAATTTTCAACTGGATCCCACGCCCAAAAGCCGCCCCAGCCAAGCGTTTCATAAGCCCAGAATCCACCTAGCATAATGCCGAAACCCAGAATCGCGGTGGCGTACAGCGTCCAAGGCAATGCGACAGCAATCCAACTCTGATAGTCGCGGCGTATAAGAGCCGCTATTGCAAAGGCGAATGGCACGGTCATTGCTGCAAATCCGGTAAAAAGAATTGGAGGGTGAATCGTAATCCATATATTTTGCAGCAACGGATTAAGTCCGCGTCCGTCAGGCGGAACCATTCCGGCAATCAAACCGTTGGCGGCAAAACTGTCCCAATAGTATTCGAATGGATTTTTAACCACAAGCAACAGCGTCATGAATATCAAAGCCAAAGAATAAACGCACATAACTTCGGCTTCGAGATTGCGCCGTTGCAGGTATGGCATAAGTGCGATACCTATCACTCCAACCCAAGTAGTCCAAAGCAAAATACTGCCTTCCTGCCCTGCATAGCCCGATGCAAAAAGAAACCACGCGCCGAGATCGCGCGAAGAATATCGCCATACATAGGTGTAGTCGAAATTATGGCCTATGACGTTTGCCATTAATAACGCCATTGCAACGACCAGGCCTATTGCAACGCCGCGATATATGTTCCGTGCAGCCCCCAATAAATCGGTTCGGCCGCGCAACGCCAGAAAGTACGAACCGGTCATAATAATAGAACCGGCAAACAAAAGATGAATGAGGAACTGAGAAAGCATTGCGAGAGATGTATATAAAGTTTGTAGATTTTTTGAAAATGAAATTTTATCCCGAAGGAAATTGCACTTTGCTTTAAGTAGCACGCCCGCAATACTTTGCTAAATTATTTCAGCATTGCGGCCGGATTAACGCGATCGGTGCCGCGCCATACTTCAAAATGCAGAAATTTACCGTCGACCGATTCGCCTGCCTTACCTATCAATGTGCCGACAGACACGGTTTGTCCCTTTGAAACAAGGGTGTTGCCTAAGTTGGCATATACTGTTCTGTATCCGTTTCCATGGTCGACAATTACTAACGAATTAAAACCAGGCAACCAATGTACCAACGAAACCTTGCCGGCGGCCGAAGCTTTAACTGCGGAACCGACGGGTGCGGCTATATCTACGCCCGGATTGTCCATTACGGTATTAGTCTGTTTATTGGTGTATTGTCCGAACTTGCGAAGAATTGTTCTTGAAGTCGTAGGCCAGCGAAAAGCAATTGCTTTTGCATTTTTATCTTTGTTTGTCGTCGTGCGGCTGATTTTATTTTTTTGTACGGATGATTTTAATGCTTCTTCGCGTTTGCGCTCATCTTCGATAAGCTGCGCTATCATCGAACGGATCTGTTCGGCGGAACGTTTTTTTGCGGATAATTCGCGACGTACCAACCCTTTGTTTGCGCGAATATCTTCGAGAGATTCTTGCGTTTTTTGTATGGAAGTTTCCAGCGTTTTGTCCGCGTCTGCGCTCAGGCGAAGCAATGTAGATGTTTCTGCCGTTGCTTGGACGGCTTCGTTGCGTTTCCGTGCAAGCGAGGCGCGTTTCTTGTCGAAATCGCGGAGCCGCCGTTTCATTTCCCTTGCTATGCAGTCGGCGTATATAGTTGCAATATCGCCGCTTGGTGCATTTGCCGAAAGTGATGAAGCGTGAAAAAAACGCAGATAATCGCCAAAACTTCTGCGCGTGCTTTTCATTGTAGTTTTTAGCACGGAGTCGTTTCGTTGCAGGCCGGCTACCTTGGATTCTAACGTAGTTTTCTGTTCGTTGAGCAAACTTAAACGCTTTTCTATTTCCTGCTTTTGCTTCTTATACGTTCCCAAAGTTCTCGTTTGACGTGTTTCCCTATATTCCAGGGCTTGCAGACTTTTTTTTGTTTGCTCTATTTGCCGTTCTACATTGCGCAGTTCGATTTGTTTTGCACCGGAACTTTTATTTGTTTTTTTTTGCGCCGTAGCCGTGCTGCGGTATAATAGCGGCAACAGCAAAAAAATGACTGTGTAAGCCGCCGAACGCAATAGAATTGCAATCATTTTCCTGTAAAAACAGCGGCGCGTTTCTCTAAAAAAGCCGCCGTGCCTTCGGCGAAATCTTCTGTTCCGCATACAACACCGAAATGTCGTGCTTCGGTTTCCATGCCGGCATCGGCAGCGGTTTGTCCGGCCGCAAGAATTGCGGACAAAGCGGCGCGAATGGCTATAGGTGCTTTTCCTGCTACGGTTTGAGCAAATTTTTCGGCAAACGGCAGTAATTCTTCGGAAGTATGAATTGAATTAACCAAGCCTATAGATGCAGCGGTTTGCGCATCTATAATATTGCCCGACAATATTAATTCGGCGGCTTTTGCCGCACCGACTAATCGCGTAAGGCGTTGCGTTCCGCCATAACCGGGAATAATACCGAGATTCACTTCGGGCTGACCGAATTTTGCATTCATCGAGCAAAACCTGACGTGACAGGCAAGCGCAAGCTCGCAACCGCCGCCAAGTGCAAATCCGTTAACAGCCGCTATCACGGGCTTTCCGATATGTTCTATATTACTGAAAATTTGTTGCCCTCGTCGTGCAAATTCAGCACCGGTTTCAGCATTTTGTTCATGTAATTCGGCTATATCGGCTCCGGCGGCAAATGCTTTTGTGCCGCTGCCCGTAACTATAAGCGCGTGCGTGGAATCATCGTTGCGAACACTGCCGGCCGCTTCGGCAAGCTCTAACAGCAACAATGCGTTAAGGGCATTTAATTTGTCGGGGCGATTCAGGGTTATTATCGTATAACCAGCTTTCTTTTCTACGAGTAATGTTTGATATTCCATATACTTATGATTTACGGTTAAAGTTAAGGTTTATTTGATTGCGAACTTCTGAAACGTAAAAATACTAAAATTCGTCGAAGCCGATGATACAATCGTTAGAAAATGCGGCTTTAACTTGCGTGGAAATCGTTTGATTTATTATGCGGAGTTCCCCAATTTATGGAGCTAAGATGTAGCAACATTCGGCAACGGTAAATTTGCCGGCAGAAAGTACGGCGATATAACAGCCTCGTCCTAATTGCGCAATCGAAAAAGATGTGGTCTGCGATTGGTTGGGAGTAACGTCGAGCCGCTTGCGCATAACAGCCTCACCCGTAACGGAATATAAAGTCAAAATCGGGTTGGCAAAGGGCGAGGTTATGTCCAAATATAATGTATTCGTTGCCGGAATAGGGTGCGGTTTCAACGAAAGAATATCGTCGCCGGGAAATTCTGTTGCGTCTTGTATCTTGACTTGCCCGTTCCGCACAATGAAATTTGAGCGTAATTCTTCGTTTTTGTCATCGAACCAGCGCAACGAGTCGAGTATTACGGCGGTAGCACTTGAATCACCGAGTGCCGCCGTCAGATAGACTTGAAACAGCGGCGTGTTTGCGTCGGCATCGTAGCGCGAATAAAAGCCGGTAAGTTTAATTACTCGCCATGGCGGAATTGCATAAGTAGAATATGATGAGTCGCCAAAACCGAGAATTGAACCGTTGTAGCGCAATGAAGCCTCGTATCGTGGCGGAGCGTTTTGCGGAAAACCTGCCGCCGATAAAACGCGAACAGGAATGGTCAGAGATTCGCCTATATGCGCCGTAATCGTATCAATAGCCAGCTGTAACGACAATTCACTTGGCGGAACGGTATTGCCAAATAATGTAATACGAGCTGTTTCAAACTTTTCGCCAGATGCCGCCAAAATTGCTTTTTTTGTACCTTCGCTTTTAGGATTGAACTTTAATTTGACTGTTGTTCGGGCATTAGGAACAAGCGAGCTGCTGTCGGGATAAATTATGCTGAAATTACCTTCAGCATCGCTTTCAATGTGAAGCGTAAAGCTAGCCGAACGTTCTCCCTCATTGCCTATATTAATCGAGTCTGAACGGCTGTTGCCGACTTCTGTTCGAGCAAATATTAACTGCTGGTCATGGAATATAAGTGCCGCACCGATTCCGGTGCCGCCGACTTTGCCTACAATATTGCCTTTATCGGTTTCTATGCGCATATCGCATAGATATTGCCTGCGCGATTTGGGTGAGAATATTACGGGAATTACAGCCGTTCTACCGGCTACTATTGAGATCGGAAACGTGCCGAGAACCTTAAAAGCGGCAGCATCGCTTCCTAAAAAATTGGCCGACTTAATAATACATTTGTTTGGCCCCGAATTTTTTACGATTACATCGTGTGGCGGCGATACGGATTCTATATCCGTGTTTCCGAACATAATCGGCAGATTAGCAGATACGATGTCGCTTTTGCCCGTACCGTTCAGGGCAATTTTCAGGCGCATAGTATCGCCTCGAGCAGAAATAAATGCCAATAATGCAGTTTTCAATCCGGCAGACTTGGGCGAAAATATTACGGCAATCGTATCTGTTCCGCGGGAAAGTAATTTGCGGGATTCGGCAGATTGCACCTGAAAGTTATTTTCCGAGTCGTTCATAATTCGGGGGTTAAACTCGGCCGAGCCAAGCCCCGTGGCTGTTACTTCTACAGAGTCTGTCCGCGCTTCACCCACGTAAGTATCCGTAAATTGAACTGTTTGCCGCAACGAAAATAGATTTGGCGGCAATGAGTGCAAAACAATAAAACCGTCGTCTGCACCTGCCGGAAACACAGGATTTACAAATTTCGGATTGAACGACATACCGGGCGAATTTGTTCGGCCGGCTACCGTTATGTTGTTTTGTTCGTTAATTAACAGAGCTGTCGGAACATCGTTTTTAGAGCCGCCAAACATTGAAGAATAAAGAAGTCGCTGTCGAATCGGTGCAATTACAGAGACAAATCCATCGGCTTGACCTGCATAATCGTTTGATAACCATTCGGTTGTAAGCCCAGACCAAAGAAAATCTTTAGACCAAGAAGCCCCTGAAATTACAAGCTCACCGTATTTTGCGAATACGGCATAAGTTGCCGAGTCTGCATCGGAGCCGCCCAAATACGTAGAATAAATTATCGCACCCGTTGGAGAGCAAATCGTGGCGAAAGCATCACTTTTTCCGGATAATCTTGATAATACAGCCTTTCCTTCTAAAGGAAAATCGGCAGAACTTGTTGCTCCTGCTATTGCCAATAAATTATTGCCGTCAAAAGCAATGGCACGTCCTTCTTCATTTTCGCTTCCGCCCAAACACCAAATTTTAGTAGGTGTTAATTGTTGATTTGCTTCAAAAACTGCCGCAAATGCATCGGATTTACCTTTAAATTTTAATGCAGGAGATAAATCTGATGTTACCGGAAAATCGGAAGACATTGTAGAACCTGTTACTGCAAATTTACTTTCGCTTAATCTTACTGCCGACGTGCAATAGTCGCGATTTGCCCCGCCAAGCAAGTATGAAATTATTTCTCGGGAACTATTTGGCTCTATCTTAGTATTAATAATAACAGACACGAATGCTTGTGAGTTTTTACCCGAATTAACTGTTCCTGTACCGGGGAATTTTGATGATTCTGTTTCGCCAACAATTACAATGGTTTTATTATTTAGAACAATTATGTCGTTGGCACGGTCGGATTTCTCGCCGCCAATAAAAGAAGAATATAGTAATTTTTTTCCGTCGTCGGCGAGTACCGCAAAGAAAGCATCTGTTTCGCCCTTTTCGGCTACGGAATCAAAAGCATTGGTAGTTATCGGAAAACCTCCAATTTCGGCTCCTGATGTTGTATTGCCGGTGATGAGTATTTCGCCTGTAGGTGCGATTGCCGTACTTGTAATTTCGTCGAATTCGTTGCCTCCGATAACGACAGTGAATTTCAGAGCAGAACAATCAGAGTTAAAACGCATTACAAAACCATTTTCTTTTCCTAATTCAGATGATTGATATGCACCGTTTCGGAAAGGTAAATCGGTAGATGTGGTAATGCCGACCGCTATAATATCGCCGTTTGTCGGGTCAATGGCAATATCAGTTACACGCTGCATACCATTGCCACCGATACGAAATCCGTAAGGCATAAAGGGTTCGCCAGCCATTGAACAGAAAAAGAAGGAGACAAATGCAAATGCAATGACAAAAGGCAATCGAATGATGTTCATTGGATGTATGAGAACAAGATACAATTTGTATAAACTACATAGAAAAAACGAATCAGAGAAATAAAGTTACAATCGGCTCTATTTTTTATGCACTTTACGGTGCTAAAGTAATAAGAAAAAGTTTCTCTATAAGGTAAAGTTTCTTTATTAAGAACTTCTTGAAAGAACAAAATAATACTACAAAGTAAAAACGGAATTTTCCAACAACAATAAAATCTAAATAATTAACCAAAAAGGAAATGTTATGAAAAAGTTCTTTTTTACAGTTGTTTTATGTTTCTTATGTCTTTTTACCGTAGCACTTTATGCTCAATCAGGAAAAATAGATACAACTTTTAATCCTTATGATGATGGAAAGGGAGGAGATGGAGCAAATGGCAGCATTAATGCAACTGCAATACAAACTGATGGGAAAATTATAATTGGTGGTAGTTTTACTAAATATAATGAAAATGAGAGATTATTTGTGGCTCGTATAAATCCCGACGGTAGTATAGATACTACATTTACATAGAGTTCAATAATTTATTACACAAATCTTCTGCAATTCATTGTTTGGTTTCTGATAGTGCGAAAACATAGTCCAAAATGCCTTCTTCCTTTCTTCTAAACTTCTCACAAATCTATTATGAG
>JADZAA010000069.1 GCA_020852855.1 Bacteroidota bacterium | reverse complement strand
GTGGGTTTCATAATAATATGCAAGATTTTACTGACAAAAGTAGAAAAATTTGCAAATTCTAACAACCCTTTTTATACATAATATGTTGATAAACAATATATTATGCCCTATTTAAGGGTTGACTAAATAATTGTCTGTATTATTCAAATACGAAAAAGTTGTTTGCAATCTGTTGCAGACAAATTGCAACAGAGCAGAGTATACGCCGTAAATTGCCGCTCGGATTATATTATTTCGCAATATTTTCGGACATTTCTATTGTTTGCCGGAAATTTCTTCGATTTTCTGCTCGGCCTTTTCGAGGTATTGACGGCAATATTTAGTCAATTCCACTCCTTCTTCATAAAGCACAAGCAAAGTGTCGAGCGGCTCTTCGCCAGCGTCCAATATTCCGACAATCTCGTCTAAACGGGCAAGCCGGCTTTCAAAAAATTGCTCTTGTTTTATTGATTTTTTCATTGTTTCTCCATTTTAATTCTGTCGGAAACTTCGGTAATAAGTGCGGCAGCCGTTTGATTTGCACGCTGCATTATAAATTTTTCGCCTACTGTAAGCATTTCTTCTGCTCTGACGGCCAAGCCGTTTTCACGGCGCAACAATGCGAAACCTTTGCGCAACGGCGACAAAGGATGCAATGCTTGCAACCGCATTTCATACATTTCCAATTCTTTTGCCGATACAGCCAAAGAACGCCTTATTGTAAGCCCGAGCCGTGTTTCGGTTTCGTCTGTTCTTTGCTGAAATTGACGAATGTATTCTCTTGTTCTGCGGAATGCAGAATGTTTGGCAAGTGTCGAAACTTCCTTTTTACGCGATTCAAGTGCCGACATAAGCGAACGCCGCAAGCGCATTTGTGTTTCGATCAGATATTCGATTAAGTCGTCGCTTGTGTAAGGCGTAACAAGCTCGGCCGCGGCGGTCGGCGTGGCGGCACGGCGGTCGGCTACAAAATCGGCAATGGTAAAGTCTGTTTCATGCCCAACGGCCGAAACTACCGGTTTATTTGAATAAAAAACAGCTGCGGCAACTGTTTCCGTATTAAATGCCCATAAATCTTCTATGGAGCCTCCGCCGCGGCCTACTATCAATAATTCACAATCGCTGCTGTTCAGTTCGGCTATTGCGGCAGCTATATCTTCGGCCGCGCCGTCGCCCTGCACAAGAGTCGGACGGAATATTACACGGCAGGCGGGCATACGCCTTTCCAAAGTGCTGAAAATATCGCGTACAGCCGCACCCGTAGGCGAGGTGGCTACTCCTACGCATAAGGGCAAACGCGGCAAAGGCCGTTTTCGTTCCGCATCGAACCAGCCCTGCTCTTTAAGTTTTTCTTTCAACCGCTCATACGCAAGATAAAGTTCGCCCGCACCGAGAGGAGCGATTGAGGCACAATCCAATTGATAACGCCCCTGCGGAGGATAAACGGTAACTCGCCCCGACACTACAACGCTCATGCCGTTGCGCATATCGAATCCGGGCGGGCGCGTGCGCCACATTACGCAAGAAATTTGCGCTCCCGAAGCATCTTTCAGAGTAAAATATCTGTGCCCGGAAGAATGAAGCGTATAATTTGAAATTTCGCCGGTTACGCTTACATAGCCGATACCTTCCTCAAGAGTCAATTTAATGGCGACGGCCAATTCGCCTACTGTCATAGTCTTACGCATCAAAGGCATAATACGGGTGCGATAAATCTTAAAAAAAATGTTCTTGCGGTGCAAACATCCTGAAAACCTAAGCAATTACAATTTCTCTATCATCCATGAAAAATATTTTTCGCCGTTGATTTTCAATGCTTTTGCGGGTTGCAACCAACCGTAGCCGCGTGAATACAGTGAGTCTGCCACGGCAATGGCATAGTTGGACGAAATACGCAGTTTGATTTCTCCGTTTGAAATAATTACCGAGTTTTGCGTTTTTCGCTCGACGGAAGTTTCGGGTGCAAGGTGGAACATAAGATATTGCTTACCGTCTGCCTCACATTCGTCCGCACCGCGAATTTTATCGGCACTCCATTCAACCGAACGCTTATGAGGCATACCGTAGCCGCGATGTTCGGCACTCCAACGCTCGGACGAGTATTCCGTAACACGCCCTCGGCTTCGGTCGCCCAACATCCAAAATAATACGTCGCCACCGCCACGCAACCAATCGTTTTGCTCTTTTCCGTCAATACAAAGCGTATTGTGCATAGATGTCGAACGGAAACGATTGCGCATTTCCGGTGCCGGAGTGTACAGGTAAGTTCCTGTATCAACGAAGAACTTCCGTCCGCCGCAATTCAAAGTTATGGCGAGCTGGTCATTATGCGCATGGCCGCCCTTGCCGCGTTGGCCGATTGTCCCGCATCTCAACGCAAATTCCCAATCGCCTTCGCGTATTACCCACAATCCGAAATCGGGAAAAGCCGCCGATTTGTTTCTGTCGGGCGTTTGCGCACAACTTTCTTCTCTTTCCCCGGTAAAATATTTTGCACTCGATATACCGCATAATCCGGCGGCCAACTTGTATTCGGCCGAATAATCAAGCGCGAATTGTCCGTATTTCTCGAATCCGGGCAAAGCGGCTGCAGCGGCAAGCAAGGGCAGATAATCATCGGTTACGGGAATAATAATCTCAGCCGGCAAGTCATCAACTTTAACCAGATTAAGAAATTTGGCGCGTCCATTTTCGCAAGACAGAATTTCTGCAACGTGCGATGCCGCAATAAATCGGCCGCTGTCGTTATCGCCTATTTGCGGTGCATGTGAAATTCCAGATATTCCGGCCGTAAAACTGCATATTGAGTGTAATTTTTCCAATAATAACAACAACCTTTCCGGTACAGTTTTCGAGGCCGGACTAAGCGGCGGCTTAAATTTCCACAAACGACAGTCGTATTCTTTCAATGCGGCACGCTTTTCGTCGGGCAAACCAATAATAAGCGCGGCGGCATATACGACCATTTCTCCCGAAAGACGGTGATAAGGAACCGAAGCCTCAAAATTTCCTCCGTCGGACAAAAACTGCAAATTAATTTCTACTGTCAGTTCTTGCACGGCAAATGCAAGCCATACATCTGCTTCCGGCGTGCGCGGCAACCAAGCGGCGCAGAATAGAAGTCCTACTATATCAGCTAAGTAATGATTGCCGCGAAGTCCTGACGACCATTCGAGATTTGCGGCAATATGCAAGCCATGCTCATATATGCTTCGACGGAAAACCTGCTCCCATTCTTCGGGAAATTCGGCACCGCCCGCACGAAACATATCATAAGCAACAAGCCAATTTGTAATGCGAATTGCCACGTCCATACCCGTAACCCAATTCACCCCGAAACGAGGCGGATTCGCGGCTATAAAATCGGTAATTTGCGCAGCAAATTCTTCCGCGTATCGCTTCGGTGACGCAAATCCTTCGCAACCGCTTGCTGCAAATGCAGCGGCTTGTGCCATCGTCGTCAAATGCAACATTCGGGCAAGTTCCCACGGAACTTTCACGTCGGCACCGGGCATATTTCCGTATCGAATATCTTTATGCCAAACGTTTTCCGACCAACGCCAGCCGGATTTGAAGTCGCGTTGCCAATCAATACGGCTGTAATTTGACGGAAGAAGTGACGCTATACGCTCAGACTCGGCTTGATTTTTTTCGTTAATCTGCGGCGCAAAAACCTGCGACGCATAACGGCTTCCCTCAACTCCGGCACAATCCATACCGTACTCTATTTTTATGGCTCCCGAACCGAGCGTATCAAAGCGATGCTCGAGAGCAAGATTCGATATGCGGCAAACAGCGTCACGACGGTCTGCACTTTCGGGCAACGGTACTGCACGAATGTATTGCGAGAGGACAGCAGGAGTAAAATCTGAATACGTAGTTTTTTTCGCGTCGCGGCGACGTTCCAGCCTGCTGCGCACAGAGCGCGTAAATATTTCAACGGCCTTGCGCATCGCAATATGAGGCGGCAACGATAATGCTTGTCGGAATTTTCGATGAAATTTGGATATCATGACGCAAAAATACGTTACACGCCGCGTCTTTGACCGGAAATATTAGCGTGCGTCAACGTTGTGCCGACACTTTAACACGGCGATTAAACATTCGGCCTTCGGGCAGATTATCGGGAAATTCCGAACTCTCTGCACCGATACCTCGTGCGGCGGCACTGCTTAACCCGAGTATTTTTGCGGCAGATTCGGCGCGTTTTCGAGATAATCGCCTATTGTATTGCGCATTACCCGATGAATCTGTCATGCCGAATACTTCGGTTTTATCCGCGATGCAATAAGGCGTCAGGTGTTCGAGTGCGATACGGTCGCGGGCAGATATATCGGACGAATTGTAATCAAAAAATACGATGGAATATTCAATGGCATCGAACATTTCGACATCTGTAAAGTTTGTGGCGGTATCTGCTATAAAGTGAATTTCACCTGCGGGCGAAACAACTGTATCACCCGAATAATTCGTCGCCGTAAGCCGATAAGACAATGGCTTGCGTATGCGCAGAACTGTTTTCTCGTCGGCTAACCGCCAAGCAATGGCAAGCGGCGGTTCGTCATTACCGGAGAATTCCTTTACCGTTTTCCCATCCGCGCTTATTTGCAGCCGCCATGATGCAACACCTTCATCGCTGACTATATTCGGGAAAAACCTTGCTTCCGGCGGGTCTGCCGATGTTGTCGTGTCATAGAAAATTTGCGGCGCCAGAATAGCCGCCTCGCTCGCGGTCATATTTACACATTCGGTTTCGTCTAATGGTAATCCGCTTACGGGGCGCGCAGCTTCGGTACGGATCCGGATTTGTTCATTTCGTATTTCAGCTTGTTTCAGCAATATTTTTCGCAGTCGTTCCGCCCTCATTTTACGCATGGAGTCAAGGGAGTCGCCGCGCAACAATGCGGTAAGCACAAGCGTTTCATTTGGCATTGCGGCAAGTCGTGCGGCAATTGTATCGAGGCTGCGATAATAACGCGCAAGCGGATTTTCGGGCGTAGATTCAAAATAGCGCAACGGAATATCGGCCGAACCAGTTTCAAAAAAAACAATAGGCAAAACGGGAAAAAATCGTTTGGTTATGATGCGCCGTGTTTCTATATGCAGCCGTTCGGATTGCGTACCGTCGGCGCGAATAAATGCCACTCTCGCTTGCGCTCGCAATAAAGGTACGGCACGCGGAATTTCACGGCGATATGATTCGGAAACTATAACTACGGCTTGGCCGCCGAACGTTTCGTGCTTTAAGTTTTTCGATGCAGGGATAATACGCTCGCTAGGAATACCGCGAATTTCAACTGCGATTGTATCGCGCCTGTAAATCGTGTCGGGCGGTACAATTACGGGCTCGGCTATATTTGGCGGCACAGGTGCGAACAAAGCCGATATTCCCGTGCGAATTGCAAAACTTCGCCAAGGCAAACCTGCAATATCCGACACACCGAACTCCGCGCGAATAGCCGGAAGCATTATGAAATTTCCCCAAGAATAGCGCAGTCCTGCCGAAAAGAATGGGGCAACGGTAATGCCGCCGCTTGGCAAAGAGCCGCCGAAAGGCTTTGATGTAAGCGTTATTCCTTGCGGTTCTACAACTTCTTGCCTTATCTCGAAATCAGGTTCTATTGCCTGCATAACGGTTAATCCGCCGGAAATTTCGCAATTTCCAATGCCGAATATCAGCGACGGACGAACAATGGCGGCCGGAAGTTTAGCCGACAGAAAATGCCTTATGGTTCCGGCTACGGCAATTCCGTTTACGGTAAAAACGGTTGATTCGTCGCCCGACAGAGTTGCTCCGCCAGCATCGTAGCCGGCATATAATCCTGCACGAAAGGCATGACCGAGCAGTACGTCCGAACTTATGCCGAAACTATAACCAAATCCGGATCCGCCGCTTAAATCAACGGGTATGGCGGCAAATCCAGGAATTTGAGCAAATTGTGAAGAATGACTGTTCAGACCGACTTCCGCACCTATACCGAAACGGAAAAAAGATTCAATTTGAGAAAATGCGGAAACAGCAGAGAAGTACAAAAGAATCGTGAGTGTAAAAAATGGCGATATGCGCATTTTCACTCCGAAAACAGGGCTTTAGCTACGGTTTGCAAGCCAGAAATAACGCGACAGAAATAAATGCCTCGCGCCATTTCGTGGGTAAAGCGTACAATTGCTTCGCCGGTTTGAGGGTTTACATCGGGCAAAAATCTTGCAGATTCTCGACCGGTTCCATCGAAAATCTGCAAAATGCAACCCGGTTGGACACGATAAAGTAAAATATTCGCTTCTTCGCCTATTGGATTGGGATGAATTACTATAACCGGAGCCGGTGCGACGCTTTCCACAAGCCGCGGGCCGCCGTATTTCCAAATATCGGTTATACGAAGCAGACCGTCGGAAAGCGAGACTTCGGCGCGAACTGTAGTATCTGCTGCAACAAAATAGCAATCGAGCAGTTGCAACGGCGTAGAATCGGCATCGCCAAGCGCGGCCACACCGTGAAATATGCCGAGAACATCGCTCTTTGCAATGCCGGAAAGCGTTATCGTATGCTGTGCGTTTTCTACAGTTCCGCGTCCGTCGGCCGGAGCAAGAACATTGGCATTAAATCTTATATGTGCAATGAATTGCTTGCCGTGCAACGAATCGAGCGAACGGCGGTCGCCCGATATAATTAGCGGAAAATCAACCTTTTGGCCTATTGCAACCGAGTGCGTCGGCAAAGTTGCCGAAATACGCGGCGTAAATAATGTGTCCGGCGGCAAAATTCCTTCGCCCGATATTGTTCCGTGCATCATGCCGTCTCTGTGCCAAATCGTAAGCCGCGAACCGTAAATCCTTGCATTTTTCGGTGCAAAACGAACGGGTAATTCAATCTTATCACCGGGCGCAACAGAAACGGGAAACTGTGTTGCAATTCCGAAAGTAAAAGCATCGTCGCCGTCAAGCCGAGCGGAATCTATTCGCGCCGCAATCGGGCATACGGAAAGCAGAACAATTGACGAATCGCGATAAGTATCAATAAAAGTAGGGCGGAAGACAAGATGTGCAATGCTGATTGCGGCAGAATCGGGCGGCAAGGCAATACCTGAAAGCATGGCTTTATGTATGCCGTCCAACGTATTAATTACCAATTTTGCCGATTTATTTCCCGATGATTTCGGGGCAAATTTCAGGTGAATGGTCATAGAATCGCCGCCGGCCAGACTGCGCGGAGCAAAATCTGTTATATAAAAATCACCATCTAAATCATCGGAAACAGATACTTCTATAATATCGGCCGGTGCCGAGCCGGAATTTTTGATATAAGCAGAATCAATTCGGAATTGATTGACTATAACAGTTTGAAAGTTAACGTCATTTACCGAAATTTCGGGTACGGGCGGCAACGTGCCGTTAGCCGATACATTACCCGAAAAACGCCGGCCACCGATATATGCAGATATTTTCGCGGTCTTTTTACCCAAAACTTTGGGTGAAGCAGATACCGCCGAAACAAGCGAATCGTCGGGAAAAATTATAATAGGCCATGCCGCCGGCAATATTGTGAATGTAGTTTCCGCATCTGATTCTACAACTAAACTGTCGAGTATTACAGCGCGTGAAACGGCATTTTTTATTGCAACCGTTCTGTTTGCATTTGAAAACAATTCAACGTTGCCAAAGTCCGTATCCGTAATAAAAACAGAATCGGACGGTGGCGGCATACCGGATTTTGCGAAACCTTCCAATTCTGCCTGAACCGATACTCCGCGTGCAAAAATGCGGAATATTTGCGCAAATCGCCCCTGCTCGGACGGAAAGAACATGACTTTGACAAATCGGATGCCTGAAGGCGGAACATCAAACGGCGTTTTTTCGAGTGCGGCGAAGCGTCCGGCGTTTATTCCTTCTGCTATGATGCTGTCCACCGTAAAAGTACGATTGGAAAGATTGACAATACGCATGGAGTCGTAAGTCTGTGCATTTACTTCTGTTGTATCGAAAACAACATCGTCCGCAGTAAATTGCGGAGGCGGCGTGATTCCTTGTCCAAGCAATTCGACGGCATAGCGAATGCCGTTAGCCCAAATTGCAAGGCTACCCTTTGCATTGCCCTCTGTGCGCGCCTTAAAAGTAACACGGAGCCGCCCTGATGCACCGGAAGGAAAACTTGGAAAAAAGCCGAATTTATCGAGAACAAATGCGCCGGACGCATCATTTTCGAGAAGCACCGAGTCGACGCGAGTGGCTCTTATCAGCGAGATATTTTTTACGGTAAGTGTGTCAATGGTTGCGGATTCGCCTAAATCAACGGCACCGAAGCGTACCGGATTCGGCGTAATGGTAAGAAGCGGGATAGGATTGAATATTTGCACAAATCCATCGCTCGCGCCGCCCCCGTATTCAGTGGTGAATCCGCCGGAAGTTACCGGAAAATCACGCGACGACGTAGTTCCGGCAAGGCAAATCGTTCCTTTGAAAATTGCGACTTCGGCGGCTTCATCATCGTCAGTGCCGCCGGCAAAAGAGCAGTATTTCAGATTTTGCAATGCGGCATCGAACGAAGCGACAAAGCATTCGCGCCCTCCATATTTTTTTAGCGAGAAAGCATCGGGCGTAGCGGGAAGCACGTCAGAATACGTAGTTCCGGCAATGACAACATCGTTGCCGTCGGTGGCTATTGATGTACAAAAATCATCTGCCGAGCCGCCGAAAAATGTTGCAGACTCCACAATTCCCGAAGTAGTCATTCCGATAACGAATGCATCTGTTTTGCCTGTTGCAAGTTCGCGATAGCCGCCGCGCCTAATCCCCACAAGCGAAGTCCAAGACGCACTTCCGGCACAATAGATACGTCCGCCGTTTGCAGGTGAAAATACTATATCGCTTAGAGAATTATAGCCTTGAACAGAAAAAATATTCATAAATCCGGGCATTGTTCCGCCGAGATACTGCGCTGCGAACAAGTCGTTGCCGGAGCGTTCGGGCGCGACTGCACCCGGAAAATCGGGCGATGCAGTAGAGCCGCCGCAATAAACATTTCCTGCAATATCCAACGCAATGGCAGAAATTTCATCGTCAGCCTTACCTCCGATATATGTGGAATATGCGAGTAGATCTCCCGACGGATGCAACTCCGCCAAAAATCCGTCGCTTTTTCCGCCAGAATTTTTCTGCTGTGCGAACAGCGTAACAGGAAAATCAACTGATTCGGTAGTGCCGGCCACCCAAATAATGCCGTCGGGCGAGGCAATAACATCGTTTGCTTCATCGCGACTTGCGCCGCCCAACAAAGCCGCAAAAAGCATCTGCGAGCCGTCCGGCGCACACCGTGCCACGAATGCTGCGCCGCCGTTGAATACTTCGCTTGCGGGCCCATTTGAAAAAGCAGACGTAGCGGGAAAATCGGGCGAGTACGTAATGCCGGCTATGATTGGAAAGCCTAATGCGTCAATAGTTATCGAGCGTACTTCGTCGAGTTCCGAGCCGCCCAATAATGAAGCAAATAAAAGGGTACCTTCGGCCGAAAATTTGGCCAAAAAAACATCTCTGTTGCCTGAGTATTCGGTTTGGAATGTGCCGGCGGTTACTGGAAAATTTGCCGACTCCGTTGTTCCGACAATGAATATATCGCCTTTGGCATCGCGTGCGGTTCCTACTACGCGGTCTTGGCTTGCGCCGCCGAGGAAAGAACCGAGCAGAAACAGCGTGGAATCCTGCGCCGAAAGCATAGTTGTTGCATTGCCGACGGTCAGGGAAAATATGAGAAGCAGAAGCAATCGCATAGAGCGCGTCCGGCGAATATGCGTTGAAAAAGCAAACGGGTTAATCCAATCTTATTTCATCGCCTGCATGAATATCCGGCAGTGATGTGCCGATGCACGGCGAATACAGATGTGCGGTACGAATACAATATTCGCGCTCGCGCTCCGAAAGGCTTGTAGTCATCATTCTGAAAGCGTTCAGACGGCGCACCGGTATTGACAGTGCTTTTACGGCGGATTCAAATCCGGATTTTGTAAGTCCCGGGCCTAATAAAAAAGCGCCATCTACAAACGAAACTATTTTGCCGTTAAGTATCTTTTCTATTTCGTCGCTGCATACCTTGCCAATATTTGCGTTTCTTTGCAGAGGAATCAGATTATAGTATGCCAAGCGTCCTTTTTTTAATATACTTACATCAATAAACGACTCTTGCGCGGCAAATATTACAGCTGTGTTTTCTCTTTGTTCCGGATAATTATAAAGCAAAGATGCATGAGCTGCAAATTGGCTGACCACGGTTCGCTCAAGCGGAAGAGCGGTTACGCCGAGCACAAATTCGCAAGCCATCAGGTATTTTTTGTTGAGCATTATCGCAATCATCATTTCACGCCCGCCGGTACTCGTGGCAATAGGATACGCCACAGTAGAAAAATCGTCGAGCGTCATTAGCGGATAAGCCTGCTTTATCTCTAATTGCAACAGCGACTTAATCTGGTCGATATTTGCTCTGCTCACCGCCGGAAACTGATGAATAAGAGCATTTTCGGCCGGGATACACATTCGCAATTGCTTCGCACCGGCAGCTATGGGCGGCAAAAACGATTCAAGTTCCATCAAAACGTCAAGGTAATCGTTCTCGTCTTTCACAGTCGAAGGTATAGAGTTTATATAAGTTATCTCCGCACCTTTTTTTCCTTGTTCAAGCAGGGTAACATACGTTCTGTCTGTTCCAAAAAATACCGACAGAGTAGATTCCATATTGATTCTCCCGAACAAAAAACAAGCGAAAAACAAAAAAACAAAAGCTGCATTATTCCCGCACAAACGGCTGAAACCATATTTCGCCGATACTTGCCGAGAATCCGAATCGCAGAAACATCTCGCGGACGGCACCGTTTGCGGCGGATCCTCGCGAACCGCCGGTAAGTGCCACATCAAACATTGCAGACTGCGAAATCGGTAATTGCATTCCGAACGAGCCGTATATTTCATCAACCTCTTTCTCGAACACGGAATAGTAAAGCTGTTGATAGCCTATACCGAAGTTAAATCCGATACGATTTTCAAAAGAAGAACCGGGTGAATGTTCTGCAAGCCGCGAAACTCCTGCGGAGAAGCGCGTCATTCGTTTGAAGTCCGCACGCCCTTTTCGATATGTCATAACCGAAAAATCCTGCGCTTCGGCATCTGCGGCAAATAAAAATTTACCTGAAATATACGACAATCCTATGCCTAATGATGCAGGTAATTGCGTTTGCGTTTCCGAACCAAACAACGTATCACCGGTAATTTCGTTGGAGCTTACCGTACTGAATCGCGTTTGAGAATTGATATTTATATCCGAATAAGCCGAAGCGGAAATTCCAACGGTAAAATTAGTCATCGGTGAGTACATCAATCCGAAACGCCCTCCTATTCCTTTGAAGCCGTCGTTTCGCTGATTTAGCGATGTATAGGCATTGGCATCGAATATCGTGGTTCGAACGGTCGAAATAATAGTTCCGAACAATCCCTCCACAGCCGCACCGATGCGTAAACCTTCGAACGGACGTATTGCACCGCCGAGAAATACGGAGGTAAGTCCGCCGTTGCCGGTTGACTCGACCGAGCCTTCAATTCGCTTGCCGAGAAGCGAGTCGCTGAAATGCGTTGCAAGTGAGTAATTTACCGAGCTGAACGGGCGCAAGCCGAATGTCGCACCGGCTCCGAGCGAAGTATCCACAGAAAAAGCAAGACAAAATCCGTCGAGTTTTCCGTTATTTTGGTCGGCCGATGTAGAGCCGTCCGAAATAGTTTGCTGATTAAAGCGAAATCCTATTTGCAATCGCGAAGTTTGCAACGCACTCCAAGCCGCCGGATTGAGCAGATTTACCGCATAAGGCGAAGCAACGGCGATTTGCGTTCCTCCCAAGCCGTCGTAAGCCGCGCTTGCGCTACGGCGGATATCGCCAACGCCGAACATTGAATAGTTCGAGCCGCCCTGCGCCAATGCCGCATAAGAAGCCGCTATTGTGAAAATTATTGTGCAGACAGAACGAAGCATATATTTATCAATGAGTTACGGCTGCATTTTTGGCCGTGTGGAATAAATTGCCTCCAAAATAGGGCGAGCCGTCGAATCGGCCGCTTCGTGGCCGAAAAATACCAAGCGATTGCATTGATGCATATCGAACTTGGACTCGGGGCGCAATACGACAGTGCCTTTACCGCTACGGCGCAACATTCCGTCTACGGCCGAATTGAGCAACGGAAATACATATTTTTGCGAGCCTTGAACGCGATAGCCGAAATAATCATGCGCAAGATTCTTGGAATTTGACGAGTCTATAAATCTGGCTCCTACAATCGAGTCGGTTCCGAAATTTCCGACAATAGAGCGCGAAGGGTCAAGCGTAAGCGTCAGTTTTGCCATATGCACTGCCGAGCCGGCCGGCAATGCACTTAGGTCGAAAGACATAATACCGTCCACCGCAACCGAGCCATGTACGGTAATTGAACCTGACTCGCCGAGCGGTGCATACGTAAAAGTTGCATTGTTGCCCGACTTCCAAGTCATAGTGTCAAGCATGCCGCCCGATTTGCGATATACAATGCGAAGCGTTGTTTGCGGTACATCGGGATTTATTACGGTCGGTGTGGAAAATCTGCGAATTGCCGTGGAACCGTTATCGCGGAACGCTATTCCCCACGTAAGCGTATCGTTTTTGAATTGTTGCTTGCGTTGCAACCATTTTACAGCAACGCTTTTATCGAACGGAACGGCAACGGCTGCAATAGTGTCTTGCAGAGGAATTTGCACGTCAATCGAGGCAATAACTTTCGCATCGAAATAATCGGGTGTTATTTGGTCGGCTTTGGTTGTGTCGGAATACGGCTTTAGCAACTCTACAACGTTTATTTTCAACCTGTTTTGAACAGTATCGCCCAGCGCGTAGCGTAATGGTTGCAGACTTAACACAGCCGACTCTATATCAGCCTCCGTTATCGCACCCAATGAATCGGGAATATCGGAAAACCGCGCAAACGAAACCGCTTCAATTGTTCCGTATTTTCCCAAGAACACTGTGCCGTCGTTAAATTGCGCAAAACGTCTGTACGAAGTTCCTACTGCTATGGGCGAAGTCTTAAATCCGTGTATAGTTATAGTGTCGGAAAGTAACGTATTTGCCGCATCGGGCATTTTCTGATTGCATCCGCCGGAAATCATCAGCAGTACAGATACTATAACCGGTAGCGGCAACGAATATATAAAACGTTTTTTCAATTTATCAGCGTCCCCAATCTCGACCAGCGTATAGTGCCGAGTTTTTTGAAAAATTGTCCCCAATCCATATCTGTATCCAGTGACCAATACACAATGACGGGTGTACCTATAACACTTTCTTTCGGAATAAAGCCCCAATAGCGACTGTCTAAACTATTATTGCGATTATCTCCCATTCCGAATAGATAATCGCGTTCAACAGTATAATTTGCGGTAAGTTTGCCGTCAATGGTAATGCTTGTGCCGTCGTAGCCAACGCTATGGCCTTCGCGGCGAATAAATGTTTCCCATTCAATGCGGTTTTCCGCCGTAATTCGGATTATATCACCTTTTTTGGGAATACGAATAGGTCCGTAATTATCGCGTGTATAGTTTTTTCCGGGCGGAAAAGTCGAATTCATATCGTATTGGACATCGTAATATCCGTTTTCATCGAATTTTCCGTCCGGCGGCAGCACAAACTCCTTGCCATTCACATAAACGCGCCTATTTACTATACGCAAAGTATCCCCTGCGGCAGCGATACAACGTTTCAGATAATATTCGAATCTTTCGGGCTCTATTTGGTCTCTATTCCCGGGGAAAACGAATACTATTACGTCGCCTTGCCCGGGGTCGCGCAGTCCGGGAAAGGAATAATAAGGTAAAGGCTTATTGATGAACGGAATAACCTGCGGCGTAGAAGGTGCGAAAATCAAGCGATTGACAAATAAAAAATCACCCGTGGCCACGGTATTTTCCATAGAACCTGTGGGTACAACGAAAGATGCGAACAACACGCCGTTGACAATCATTACGACTACAACTGCCCAAACAATGGTTTTAAGCCATGAAACCACGTGTTCCTGAAATGTTTCGGGTTGTTTACGTGCTTTTTTGCTTATTCCGAACAGGCCGCGTTTCGAAGCGATCTGAGCAGGTTCTTCTTGAGTTTTTCCGTATTGCGGCGATTGTTCTGCCATTGGCGTTCCTATTTTCGAAATGTTTTTCGTGATTTTTATCGGTATTTTAATCAATGCTTAAAACTGCCAAAAACGCTTCTTGCGGAATTTCCACACTGCCTACCTGTTTCATTCGTTTTTTGCCTTCTTTTTGTTTTTCCAAGAGTTTACGCTTACGGCTTATATCGCCGCCGTA
The DNA here is from genome assembly GCA_020852855.1 of Bacteroidota bacterium. GTDB lineage: Bacteria > Bacteroidota > Ignavibacteria > Kapaibacteriales > UBA961 > JADZAA01. The sequence continues at coordinate 4,953 of JADZAA010000069.1, read as the reverse complement.
GCATTTGGCCAGCACGTTTTTCCGCATAGCCGAAATTGTGTCGCGCGCTATGATTTTCGCGCCTATGGCGGCTTGAATCGCAACTTCAAACATTTGACGCGGGATAAGTTCTTTTAATTTGGCACATAGTTTTTTGCCCCATTCATAGGCCTTTTGCCGGTGGACGATAGAGCTTAGAGCATCTACCGGTTCGCCGTTCAGCATAATATCCAATCTGACCAAATCGCCGGCACGATAATCAGTAAGTTCGTAGTCCAACGATGCGTATCCGCGTGAAACCGATTTCAGTTTGTCGTAAAAATCGAACACTACCTCCGAAAGCGGCAACGAAAACGTCATATCCACGCGGGTTTGCGTAAGGTAATGTTGCCCGAGTATTTCGCCGCGCCTGTCAAGGCATAGTTTCATTATTGCGCCTACATATTCCGTAGGCAGAATTATCTGCGCTTTTATATAAGGCTCTTGAATTTCCTCTATAATCCCGGGCGAGGGCATCTGTGCGGGATTATCCACCCAAATTTCTTCGCCGTCGGTTTTTATCACTTTATACTGTACGTTGGGCACCGTTGTTACGATTACCTGATTAAACTCGCGATCCAATCGCTCTTGCACAATTTCCATGTGCAATAAACCGAGGAAACCGCAACGGAAGCCGAAGCCGAGTGCGGTACTGCTTTCGGGTTCATAAGAAATAGCCGAGTCGTTTAGCGATAATTTCCCCAATGCTTCGCGCAGAGCCTCGAAGTCGTCGCTGTCGGCCGGATAGATTCCGCTGAAAACCATAGGTTTTACCTCGCGGAAGCCCGATATAGGCTCATCGCAGGATTTCCCGAAACGAGTTACCGTATCGCCTACTTTAGTATCTTGCACACGACGTATGCTTGCCGTTAAATAACCTACATTGCCGGCCGAAAGCGTTCCGATACGCTGGCGTTTCATGTGCATAACGCCAAGCTCTTCCACGTCGTAAGCTTGACCGGTAGCCATAAACAAGACTTTGTCTTTTTCGCGTATGGTTCCGTCGAAAACACGCAAATAGACGATTACACCTCGATACGAATCGAATACCGAATCGTAAATTAATGCTCGTAGTGGTGCATTTGGGTCGCCTTTGGGCGGCGGAATACGTTCCACAACCGCTTCAAGAATTTCGTCTATGCCTATGCCGGCCTTTGCGGAAGCAAGAATAATATCGCTTTCTTTGCAACCTATCAGGTCAATAACCTGACTTTTTACCGATTCGAGCGTTGTGGCCGCGCTCGGCAAATCAATTTTGTTGATAACGGGAATAATTTCCAATCCGGCATCAATCGCCATAAACAAATTGCTGATGGTTTGCGCTTCCACTCCTTGCGTGGCATCTACAACCAACAATGCGCCTTCGCAGGCTGCCAACGAGCGCGATACTTCATAAGCAAAATCAACGTGGCCGGGTGTGTCTATCAGGTTCAGCGTATAGTTTTGCCCGTTATGCGCCGAGTACTCCATTTGAATAGCGTGGAGTTTGATTGTTATGCCGCGTTCCTGCTCCAGCGGATTATTATCAAGTATTTGATTTGTAACCATTTCACGCGCCGTAACTCGTCCGGTGCGTTCGAGCAAACGGTCGGCAAGTGTTGATTTTCCGTGGTCTATATGCGCTATGATGCAGAAATTGCGAAATTGTTCCATCGAGTTCCTAAAAATTATCCGATTATTCCGGCGCAAAACGGACTTCTGCCGGTTTTCTTGCACGGAACGGCTTGTAAAAACGCAAATTTACGGAAAATAGGACGGTTTTATTGTAAATACCGCATATCACATTCAATTATGTAATATAAACACCATTTGTTTTTTCTTACCGACTGATACAAACGAAAAGCGCCGAGATTTGCCCGAAGGAAATCCCGACGCTTGCTTATATAGGGCGCGTATATTTTACTTGCGTGCCTTGATGAGATACATCACCGCAGCATTGTCCGGACGAGTCTCGATGCCGCCGCCAGGATTCATCGTAGATGCAGTCGTCGTAGAAACTGTATGAGTATGATTGGCATTCGATAATGAAACGTTCGTTACAACCGTAATGCCGCTACCGCTCTGAACAGAAGCCGTACCGACATTCAAGCCAACATCGGTCCCACCCGTCGGAGAAACTGACCGATCATAGTTATGAGCAGTAAAGCCTGTCTGCTCTGTCTGAATACTTCCTATTCCGCGTGGAGAACTCGGGTCATAACTGTTTGTTCCAGCACCACGGAGAAATAAACCGCGCAAGTCCGGAAAATTTGACCCGCCTATTATACTCTGCAAAGCTGTTTTTTCGTCCGGATAAAGTATATTATCGCTTACCGCGCCAATACTGGAACCATCGCAGAAAAACCAGCCGCCCAAATTTAACTCCGCTTCTATTGTACCATTATCGTCTACGCCGTAATATGGTATTATTGTTCCTACCGGCGGCAAATTGCTGGCCTGACTCGTAAAGAAATCCTTTGTTTCATAAACCGCACCGCTACCGTCATTTAAATAAACGCGAACTGTCAACTTCTTACGTGTCTTGGCTATACCTGTCATGGTATAGGCTATCTGACCGGTAGTAGAGTTAAAGCTAACCTCCGTAGACGTTTTACTAAGAAAACTATACAAAGCTGTCGACAAATCGTCCGAATAATACACTCTGAACGATACAAGCGAAAAATCGTCAGGAGTTTTCATTACTTCCGTAATGGTGTAATTATAGGGTGTAATCGAAGAAACCGGGTCGCCGTTGCAATCAGTTGCAGCCGTCGGAGTTATAGTTTTATTAACTTGCTTGACAAGTACAGTTTTAAATAAAAAGTCTTCGGAAAATGCAGAGCCGTAAATCATCGTAAAGAAGCAAATGAGTGCGGCTGTTCTAAGCAAAAACTTGGTTTTCATGATATTAGATTGAATTGTGTGACAAATTTTGTTTAGAGCTTATTTTTTGACCGCATTTGCCGAAGCATTTTGGATCATCTGGTCAAAAGCCGCCTTATTAAGTTGGTTCTGGATTTTTCTCATGGCTATTTCACGGAAAGCAGGGTCGTATGCCACTTTGCTGAAGAACGGGTGCGTAGATACGTCGCCGCCGCCTTTGACAAATGCAGCCTGAGCGTCAGCGAATGCTTTGCTCATTACGTCATCATTGAAAAATGTACTCGGAACCGATATATCGCTGATAGGTTTGCCGTCCGCTACGGAAGTAATCGAAGTGTTTGTAACCGGAGGAAGCGATTGACCGGCATTAAGACTGCTAAAAATTTTGTCTAAATAATCAGCCGAATTTTGCACAGGCGACGATGCCGGAACATTCATCATTTTGCTATATCCAGGAACTAAAGATGCAAGAGCCGAATTCATCTGCGACATGGATTCTTTCATGGCAAGCATTTCGGAATTTTGCTTTTCAATCATGGTCGCCAATGAATTTGTATTTAATCCCACAGCTACTCTGACGGTATTAAGGTCAGGGTTGGAACCGGCAGACCAAGCAACGCCGACTATTTTTTTATAGTCTTCAACTCGCATATTGGACGGAGCAACCGCAATACCAAGGCCATTACCGCCGTCGCTTGGCAATATGTAGTCGCCAAGTTTAACCGGACCAAGAACGCGAACGGGAACTTGCCCCATAAACGCAACTTTCTCGTAATCTTGGGCTTTGCCTTCGGCAGGAGTATTACCCAAAACAATCGGCTTCATGGATACTACCATAAATTGCTCGGCTCCATCCGTATTCTTGCTGATTTTGCCGCCGCGAACGCCTACAATATCGGAAATACCGAACTTCTCCGATAAATTTGATTTGGGCAACCACTCTGCATAGTCGGCAGAACCCGATTCGTAAGTTACGCCGATATTATTTGCCACCATCGTATCATAACTACACTTTAATTGCTCTGCATCTTTTTTGCCTTCTATGGCATCGTTCAAGTCAACCGCTGCTACTGCTATATTGGCGGCATACATTACAACGTTGGCAACTTTCAATATGACATCAACCGCGCCGGTCGCAGCTATCGAAGCGCAACCGCCCAAAGTCGCGCCGCCGCAAACTATGCGCCCGCCTTCGTCCAAACTTGATTGAATAATTTCAGCCGAGCCGATAACGCCGTCGGCAATGGCAAAGCCAAGTGCTATACCGGCCGAAACAATTTCTCCCTCTGCATTGTCTATTGCGTAGTCGAGCTCGCGCAGGAAATGTAAGTGTTCGCTGTCGCTCAGCAAATCTGCAACTGATTGACCTTCTATACGACCAACTACTGCGTTAGAACCATTGATGAAGCGTATATAATCATTGCTGATATTGGTAGCCGTAGGCATAAGTTGTATTGCAATACCATTGGCAGGACCGGTAGGCGTTGCGTCACCACTATAGTCGCCTTGTAGTGGTGTAGCTTGGGTATTTGTGCTGCGATTTATGAATGTAGCTGTGAAGTTCTTATTGGCAGTACCTTCACCAACAAATTTAAAACCGGCTGAATATGTTGCGCTGAATTCATTTGCAACGGCGGTTGAAGTGTTACCAAGTGCAAAACCATTAGCTGCAGCTGTATTTCCCGTTCCCAAAGCGAATGCAAGGTCGCCGGTTGCTGTATTGTTTAAACCGCCGAGTATGCCGCTGTAATTGCCGGATACTACGGTATTGCTTTTCCCGCCCAGAACGGCGTTCCAATTACCGGTTGTGATTGTATTGCTTTCGCCGCCGCCGATGAAGTTGTGAGTTCCGCCGTTTATATTATTCGAAGCACCGCCGGTTACGGCTCCGTAATTTGCGCCGGAAGCGATGTTATTGTCATTTCCGCCGCCTACTGTTGCGTGCGTTGCGGTACCGATGTCGTTCGTATTACCGCCCAATATCGAGGAATAATTGCCGCCGGAAGCAATGTTATTGTCATTTCCGCCGCCTACTGTTGCGTGCGTTGCGGCACCGATGTCGTTCGTATTGCC
>JADZAA010000068.1 GCA_020852855.1 Bacteroidota bacterium | reverse complement strand
GGATCAACAACAAAATAGCTTTGATAAAATGCTTGCAGACAATCTGCTTACAGCAAAAGCTTGGCAAATACGAGCGAACTTCAAGTATTTATTTCAAATAAAAGCAGATGTAGAGTTTCATTACAAGTCATTGAAATTTTAGTAATGCCTTTTATATAATCGGAAGTTTATGTATACGCATTATGAGTTAAAAGCAGAAAAACGTCTTATTATTTTCAAATTGACCGTTTCCGTAAAAATATGCAATAGCTTGCAAATTACAAGAACTTTGTAATTCTTGTTTTGTAGTATTACCGGAAATTTTCAGATTACAATTCCACAACGGTTCCTTTTGCCGGATTTTCCACAAAAGGTCGTCCCGTATCTTTTAAAGCTGATTTAAATGCTTCCTGTGCCGAAAGCTCGCCATGCACGAGAAATATTCTTTGGTCGGCAGTTCTTTTGAATTTATCGAGAAATGCCAATAGTTCGCCATGATCCGCATGTGCGCTAAGTCCGGATAATTTTTCGATATGAGCGCGCACAATATATTCATCGCCCATAATTCTTACCTTTTTCATACCATCGGCAAGGCGGCGGCCGAGCGTATGCTCAGCGTTGAATCCCAAAAATAATACAGTAGTATTTCTTTTCCCGACATTATGCATCAAATGGTGCAAAACTCTGCCCGATTCGCACATACCGCTGCCTGCGATAATCACGCAAGGCCGCTTCATCGCGTTAATCCGCTTTGATTCCGCTACTTCGCGAACATAGTGCAAGCCCTTGAAATCGAAAGGGATAGGGTCGGAAAGCATAAGAAGACGTGTTTCGGAGTCGTAACATTCAGGGTGAAGCCTGAATACATGAGTCGCACTTATTGCGAGCGGACTGTCTACATAAATCGGGATATTGGGCAAGCGTTCTTTATTTGCAAGGTTGTTTAAGTAATACACGATTTCTTGTGTTCGCCCAACGCTGAACGCTGGAATTATCAATTTGCCGTGCCGTTCGATAGTATGATTGATAATTTCCAAAAGCTTCCCTTCAAGATCATGCTCGGTTTCATGGGAACGCCCGCCGTATGTTGATTCCGTCAGAATTACGTCAAATTCATCGGGCGGGCATTCCGGGTCTGCAAGTACCGGACGGTTATATCGCCCTACGTCGCCCGTAAAGCAAATTCTTGAGGTTTTTCCGCGATGCGTTGCATGCACAGATGTAATTGCCGAGCCCAGAAGATGACCGGCATCGTAAAACGTTGCGTTTACACCTTCAACCGGCTCGAACTCATAATGATAAGGTATGGTTACGAATCTCGACATAGTTTCGGCCACGTCTTCTGCCGTATAAAGCGGCTCAATATTTTGCCCTTTGTGTTTGGCTAAATGCGTAGCATCTTTGAACTGTATCGAGGCGCTGTCGGCCAGCATTATTGCGCATAAATCGCGCGTTGGGGGTGTTGCGAATATCATGCCCTTAAATCCTCTTTTTACAAGGCTTGGAAGATTGCCGGAATGGTCAATATGCGCATGTGAAAGGATTACCGAATCAACAGAGGCCGGGTCAAAGATAAATTCACGATTTATGCGATTGGCTTCTTCACGTCGCCCCTGAAATAATCCGCAGTCGAGAAGTACTCGTTTATCGCCTACGCTCAATAAATGTTGCGAGCCCGTTACGGTTTGCGCCGCACCGCAAAATTCAATTTTCATACCGTTATTTCCTATAAAAATGCAATGCAAGATTATTTGTGCATAAAAATACGTTTTCTTTCGGAGAATGAAAGTTCGCACCATTGACCTACTTCTAATTTTTCCAATTTATATTTTCCTACGGCTGTGCGTATCAGTCGTAATGTAGGATGACCAACCGCTGCCGTCATTCGTCGTACCTGCCTGTTTTTCCCTTCGCGCAATGCCAATTCCAGCCATGCAGTCGGGACGTTCTTACGAAATCGAACAGGAGGTACTCGTTCGGGAATATCTGGTGTATCTATTTGGCGAATCCGGCATGGAAGAGTGGTGCGACCTTCAATAATAACGCCTTGACTTAGGGTAATCAATGCCTCCGGCGAAGGGAGTCGTTCCACTTGAACAATATATGTTCTCCAATGAGCATATTTCGGATTAAGCAAAAGATTATTTAAATCGGCTTCGTCCGACAGTAGCAGCAAGCCTTCGGAATCTGCATCTAAACGTCCGAGCGGATAAATATTTTCAGGAAAAGAAAACTCCGAAAGAGAGCGGTGCCGTCCATCTGGCGTAAATTGCGATAATACGCCGTAAGGCTTGTTGAAAGCAAGCAGCATATTGAGTGAAAATTGTTAAAAAATAAGAATGAAAATATGCTAAAACAAATATCTGAACCCGAGTTTTATTTCCCATTCTTTGGGACGGCGAATAAGTGAAGCTGCGGCGTTCGGATTTGCCGAGCGTGTTAATTGCAACATAATATTCCGCAGAATATTCAGGTCCGTAATAGAACTAAGCGGCACATCAATGCTGAATTCCGTATTGTTGGCAATATCGTTCAGCGTTCCGCCCACGCGCCATGCCACGTCGCCGAATAATTGCCCGCTAAGGTTCAGGCGTGCTTGCGATACGTCCTGCACTCCGCCGTCGAAATTGATGCTTGCACTTTGAATGAAGCCTGTGCCTTCGAGCAGGCCGGAAAAAAGTTGCGATGCCGCAGCCGATAGAGATGTGGAAAGCTCGTTTGCAGCGTTAAATCCGCCGCCGGCCGATTTGGAAAATAATTGGTCTTGAGTACGTCCCGTCATAAGTAATGTGAGTGCGTCGCCGCGGATTTTAGCGGAATCACCCGTCGCTTCAATGCCGTCAATATCGTAACTTATCGCTACATGAGGAATTTTTTTTGTGCCGGTTATTTTAAGCATAACCTTGAACGGCCGATTGTCTGCACCTGACAAACGCCCCGAATACGATGCGTCGAGATTTAAAGTCGGATTGCTGATTTCTCCGTCAATAAAACTTAGGTTTCCCGCCGCACCGAACACTTTCAGGAATTGATATTCCGAATTTGGACTTAGCGTCAAGTCGCCGTATAATTGCCGTTTACCGTCGTTCGGATTGTATAGATAGCGAAGTGATTTACGAGCGTTCAAAGGAAGTATCTCGGCGCGAATCTCTTCAAATTCGGCCAAAATCATACGCAAAGTCATGCGATGCGTTGCTTTGATTGTAAGGTCAAAATCTGTTTTGTCTATAATAGAAAGCGAAATGCGCTCTTTTCGTTCCGATGCCGTATTTTGTTCGTTTGCGGCTTCTACTTCCGTAATCGAAGTTTCGGATTGTATTTTACTGCTGAAGGGTTGTCGCTCTTCAATCAAAATTTTTTTATGCGATTCGTCTATAACATACCTGAAACGCGATACTCCGGCTTGTATCTTTTTATCCGGCGGCATTACAATGTCAGCCGCCGTAACACTAAGCCCGCCATGCAGATAAGGTCTGTCAAGCTTGCCGTAAAAGCGTATTGATGTGTCGGGTGTGGAGGCTATAAACCTACCGTACATAATCGGCATCGTGGCTGCCGAGGCATCACTCATAAGCATTATTCCGGGCGATGTAATGTTCAAATCGAGCGAATCAATGGAAAATCCGTTGAGCAAAATTCGGCCGTTTACGTTCGCAATGCCGCCTCGTAAATCGCCGGGCTGATTGCGCAAACGGAAAGTATCAACTGTAACCGTATTGTTCCTAAGCGAAAACATTGCATCTGCCGAGTAAGAAAGATTTGTGCTTAAAGTTGTCATGGACGCACCGTATACTTTGGCGCGTCCGCCGTAACTGACCGCGCCCGACGTTCCTTTTACGTAAATTTCAGCGTCGGCAAGCCCTTGCAATTTCTTGACTCCGGGCGTAAACGGCCCGAATGTGGCTACGGAAAGTCGTTTAGCATTTGCGTAAATTATTATAGGTCTGGTTTTGCCGAGCCTATGCTTCACGGGCGTAAATGCAAGATTCAGCGGCAGTTGCTCAATTTTAATTTGCAGGGTTTTGTTGTCTGTGGCAAATTTTGGATAAATAATGTCAATATTGCCCGATATGGTGGAATCTGCATGACGAAGTTCAACGGTTTGATTGCCGATAAGTACGTTGTTGTAGGAAATATCGCGAAAATCTGCTGCAAGCGTAAGCGACGGATTGGAAATACTGCCTTCTGCTGCAAGCGTAAGAGATGCAAGATTGCCCTGCAAAGACCGAATAGCGTCTTTGATGTCGAGCGGAATATCCGGAAAAGTTTGAATGTCTGTCAAAGGAAAATTACTGATTCCGATTTGTCCGCCCGAAATTATTTTGCCATCGAAATTACCCCGTATCGTAATAGTTTCTGCGTTTTTTCGCACCATTGCAAGCGAGTCGACGTGTAGCCCGGCAGGAGAAAGAACACATTTGGCAGTAGTCGACGCACGCCATGTCATGCCGCGATAAACCGTTTCAAGATTAGAAATATAAAAATCAAGAGCGGAGTCTCGGTCGATTGCATTGCCGATGAGAGAAGCACGGAAAATACCGCCTGATTCTCCTGCAATATTGTATAGAATACCGTGATTTTCGTAACGAATTTCAACACGCGGCCTTATTATCTGTGTGCCGTTAAACGTAAGCGAGGAATCACAAGCGGCATTAAATTTCAGGAAATCCACTTTTGTTATCGAGTCTGGGCGCGAAGTTTTTAATTGCAACGAACCTGATATAGTATCCGATAGTATTCGTGCAGCCGAACTGCTTACATCGAGCGATGAAACAACAATTGTATCAAGCGTAATATCGGCGTTGTTTCCGGTTATATTTATGCCGCCGCGCAACCAGCCCGAAGAAATTATAGAGCCTGTTTTGAAATATAAAGTAATCGGTGAAAGGTCGCGAACGTCGGCCTGTAGTCGAAGTTGTAATGTGTCGGTTACGGGCGTGTCCGCTTGTTGCATAAGCGACGGATTTGTATGCGGTGTAACAGTTTCTATTTTTTTCGTTACGAAGTTTACAGCCGTAGTTGCCTGCCGCTCTACGGCGCGAATAAGAGATGCGAAAGTGAATTTACCGTCAAGTTCAAGGTCGAGCAGGCGTGAAGTAAGCAAAACACGTCTGTTACCGTTAGCCGCGGTGCGCACGGAAGTATAAACAGGCAGATTAAGCAGTGAGCGGTCATCAAGGTGTATGCCTCGGAAATTGGCTTCGAGTGCGGCATCAAGCGAATCGGGGTGAAACCCTTTGCCAAATACTCGTAAATCGCCGTCGAGCGTAAGAGGGTATGAAAATCCTGCGGCACGATGCACCGGAAACATACGGCAAACAGCAGCTATATCGTAAATCGGATGCGAAAAAGAGCGAAAATCGAGAACACCGTGAATTGCGGCCTTCCCGCTGTGTTCGGGTGTAATGTAATTCGATGCAGTGTCGGTAATTCCAATGTCGAGAGTGTCTATCGAAATAATTCCTCCGTTATTTGCCGAGCCTGCAAACAGCAAAGAGCTGATGTGCCGCGAACCCAATCGCGAACCGCTAAGTTCTATACGGGCAAAACTGTTCAATTCGTTCAACGTTACTCCGCGACCTTGCATAACAGCACGACCGTTCAGAGAACCGGACAGGTCGGTACTATGCGTGATAGTTCCCAAATTCAGGTTTCTTATGTCGGCATATAATCTGTATGCAAGCGTGTCGCGTGTAGGAAACAGCGTCAAATGTCCGTTTGCATTGCCGGATTTTGTAGCTGCGGAAAAATCGAAAGACAATGAATCGGACGGCACGATTTCGGCTTTTACGGCTTTCAGTTGTGCATTGCCCAAAAAATCGAGGATAGGGAGGCTTAAAACAGGAGTAACGCGCCGCAACTCGTCGTAATTCACAACTGATTCCCGAATATCGGCCAGTACGCGCAACTTTTCGCTGCGGTTCAGGTTGAATATTTGCGCTCGCCTGACATTAAAATAGGACAAAGGCGATTCCAGGCTTAACTCTTTTACATCAATTTCCGGCAAAGTTCCTGCTGCATCTAAACTTAGCCTATAAGTTCCCGTAACGCCCATATCGGGTAGAAACAGCCGTAAATCGTTGGTTGCTATCGAATCTGCATCAAGCGATACCGCTATATGCGCGGTTGCAAGCGAAGAATCGGTAATTCCGGCAAAAATATTGCCGTCCATTCGGGCCGTCAGAGCGAATTTTGTAACCGGAGTTTCAAGTGAGAATTTACGGAGTTTAACGCCATGGGAATCGGCGGCCGCGAATATTTTCAGCGATTTCACGGCAAACATTGTTCGGCGTTCGGTAAATCCGGCATCAAGAATACGAATGTTAAATGCAGGGTCGGCAATATTCGCGCCGGCGGACATTCGTAAATGAAGATTGTCAATATCGGTATGTGCAAAGTCTATTGCATCGGCTCGGCCTGTGGGCGCAACGGAATCGTATATGCTCAGTGATGATCGGCGCAACTCAAGTGCGTGCAGGACTATCGGCCAATCAAAAGGTTGCGAAGGTGTGCTGTCGGCTTTCGGGAGGGCAAGTTTGTTGAAATTCCATTCACCGTCGCGTCCGCGCAATAGTTTTATTCTTGCCGATTCAATGGTCAGAAAATCAATTTTCAGCGATTTATCCAATATTGCTGCGGCATCGTAGCCTAAACTGATTTGCGATATAGAGGCAATAGTGTCGTTTGCCGCAAAAACCTTTGTGTTATAGATATGTATTCCGTCCAACCAATGAAATTCTATGTCGCCTATTTCTATGCGCCCGTTAAGTTCGGCATTGACTGCCTCTTGTGCAAATCCCAAAGCCCATTGCCGGAATGCAGGAATTTGCGTTACCGAAATAATCAGAAAACACAGCAGAAGAACAGTAGTCAGCACGACATAAAACGAGCGTCGAAACATTATCAAGAACAGCTCGGCCGCCGAGCGTTTTCGTTTTGATTCTGTATGTATTTTGCTCTTTTCGTCCGACATTCGTTTTATTTCCGAGTAGTTTATTTGTCTGATAAGTTGGTTTTATTGTACCAAGTTGAGCGAAAAAGCGCAGTGCGCCGTTTAAAATGAGCGGATAAATTCTATGCCTAGGGTTCGGCTGATTCCCTGCATATTCGTCAGATTTTGCAATATATCGCGGAATTGTATTTCCAAGGTTGTACCGGCCATTACCGAGCAACGGACTGCCACATTGAGCATACCTCCTTCGCGCAAGTAAACGGCCGACGGGAAACGCTCGTCAAGCGTAGGATTATATTCTGCGGCGGCAGACAAAAAAGGCCCGATGGAATGTTCCGCTCCGAGAAAAATATTCGGAATTTGCTTTGCCGGATGGTCGGGGCTTAGCGAATAGCACAGGCCTAAATGCCCCGACACTGTTCCGAGCGGCCATTTGAGCGTTTTGCTGGCTGCGGCAAAAATTCCGGCCGGCTGTGTTTGGAATCTGTTGCCGATAAAACCGCCGCGTCCTTGCGTATTGACTCCCAGCATAATTGCAGGTATAGCAAGCGTTTCGTTGAATATTCGTGCCCGCAGATGGACAGCCGGATAATCTTGCAATACTATTTTTCCGCTTCCTACAAGGTTATTTACGCCAAACGAAACTCCTACGTTCAACCAAGATGATAATCCGTATGAGGCATCAGCCAATAATCCGCCGTCGGGAAATGAATTGACGTATACTCCTAGCGCACCTTTGGGTAATACTCCGGCCGTAGGCATGTCCACAATGAAGCGCGACTCTATTGGTGCGCTGTCGCCCGCATTGCCTTGCGCTAAAAGATTCGCAAGTGAAGCCGCAAAGGAAGCGATAATTACGACATAATTACAAACAATTCGAAAATAGTTCATTTCTTAGATGAAAAAACTGCATCGGGAACTCCTTTATTTACAATGTATGCACTATATGTGGCATTACTAAAATTTTAATGGAGCAAAGTTAAGTTTTCCGAAGTAGAATAGGGCGTTAATTCTAAATCGCTCGAAATTTAAAAATCCTCTTGCTTTAGATATTACCGATTGTATTTTCCCGTT
>JADZAA010000067.1 GCA_020852855.1 Bacteroidota bacterium | reverse complement strand
TCATCTTTATCTATTCGAGTAATGGCAAAATCTTCGGTAATGCCCAACATCTCACGTAGAAAATCTATAAATTCCATTTCCAACTTTCTCCCTGTAAATTTACTCCATTAAAAATTTAGTATAACCTGAAATTTATAGACAGGCACGGGTTTGTCTGATGCACATATTTTTTAGAATACCGCATATCCGTTCTGTTACATTAAGTTGCAAAAACAAGACAATGCAATAATCGGCGAACGCACTTGGATATTTAAGCGTAGCACGATAAAAGTTGTGCCGGATTAAGCCGTGAATTTATTTTGAAAACATAAAAAGTATTTGTAAAAATGCAGAAATACCGTAATTTTGAGCGTTATCCGACTATCGTATCGCAATAGAGGCGTTAGTTTTTAATCTAAGTAAATCAGCATGAAGCGATTCTACTCCCATCAATTAATCTTATCTCTCGCTTTTTTCAGCGCGATTTTTCTTGCCGGCTGTAATATCAAAGGCTTCTTTATAAAATCAAGCGACGACCCTGTGTGGGTGGAACCGGGCAAGCCGGCCGCTTCCGCAGAGGGCGAGGCTTCGGTTGATATGAACAGCCCGGGGGCGAAAGTCTATAAGCGTATATGCAATGCTTGCCACGGAGAAAGTGGCAAAGGTATGGCCGGAATTTATCCGCCGCTTGCCGGTTCCGCATTAATGCAAGGGGACGCTGCCAAACCAATTAAAATCGTTCTCCACGGTTTTAGCGGGAAAATTGAGCGCGAAGGACAGACCTATAACGGCGTTATGACTGGGTGGGGCGCGGCATTGTCGGACCAGGATATAGCCGATGTGCTTACATTTGTTCGCTCGTCGTTCGGCAATACGGCCGGAGCAGTTACCGCAAGCGAGGTAAAAGGTGTTCGGGACGCTACTGCGGGACATTCTAAACCGATGGCCGAATCCGAACTCTGATTTGCCGTTGCAATTATGGCATTCAATTGCAAACAACAACTTTAACGTTAGCCGTAGTGTTCGGCTGATGCGCAAGTTGTCAGGCATTCGTGTTGCCTGGATATATGAAAAATGTGATGCGCCTATCTTTGCAATTTTGTACTGAACAAGCGGCAAATGTGTGCCGCAATGAAGAATTTTACTCTGCCAAGTGCTCGAATATAAATAGATTATGCCCAAAACAGCAACGCACGTCATCTCTGCCGATACCGAGCAGGCAGCAGAAAGCGTTAAGCAATTAGCAATATTAAAGTCGTATTATCAGCTTGCCAAGCCCGGAATAACTTGGATGGTGGTTTTTACTACGATAGCAGGATATTTACTCGGAATATCAAACGCTTTCGAATATTTCGGCGATATATCGAACGTAATCAGGTTTTTCCTGACAGTAATCGGTACGGCATTGACTTGTGCGGCAAGCTGTGCGTTCAATAATGTTATCGAACGCGGCTACGACAAATTGATGAAGCGTACATTTAAGCGTGCTTTGCCAAGCGGTGAAATATCGCCGGCAGCCGGTGTGATTTTCGCATCATTGCTTGCAACAGCAGGGATTTTTCTGTTGTCATTCGTTGATTTCACAGTCGTGTTGTTATCGGTTGCTGCGATAATCAGCTATGTATTGATTTACACGCCGTTAAAGCGGAAAAGCGAAACTTCGTTGCTGATTGGTGCAATTCCGGGTGCATTGCCCCCGCTTGGAGGTTGGGTGGCCGCCACGGGGAACGTCGGCACCGAGGGAATGCTCTTGTTTGCAATACTCTTTTTCTGGCAATTACCGCATTTTTTGTCTTTGTCGTGGATGTACAAGACAGATTATACGCGAGGCGGCTACAAAATGTTGGCTGTGCGCGACGAAAACGGAAAAAGAGTTGCTTGGCAGTCGCTTATATACACAGTATTATTGGTATTGTCGGCCGCCGGTTTATTTGCTGTTGGAACAGTAGGCTTGCTGTATGCAGTCGGCTCTGTTGTATTGGGCGGTATACTTGTGATTACCTGCAGGAAGTTTCTGGCTGAAGCATCTCATACTGCGGCGCGCCAAGTATTGCTTATGTCCTATGTGTATTTGATGGGCATTGTGATACTTATGCTTGTAGATAAAACATAATTAACCGAAAAATCGGTTCTTTTTTTTAATTGTTAAAATTAAGATTTGATGCTTGGTGTCCGTAATTCGGCCGTATATCGTACTGTATTTTGCGTTGCTATCGCCGTTCTGATTTTCGGCTGTGAAGCAAAACGCGAATTCGACACTTTGCCGAATCTGAGAAAAGCACCCGTATTTTCGGGGATTAATTATGACGGGCAACCTTTCCATTCGTCGGAATTGAACGGAAAAATTTGGATAGCAGATTTTATTTTTACGACTTGTGCCGAAATCTGCCCAAAAATGAGCGATAATACTGCACGATTGATACAGATGACCGACGGGAAAATTCCGGTGGTTTCAATTACAGTAGATCCTGAATACGACTCGTTGCCGATATTGCGCGAATATGCGGCCAAGTATGCCGGCGGGAATAAATGGTGGCACTTTATATCAATGCCTCTGGACAGTGTTAGAGAAACATCTGTAAAAGGTTTTGCGGTCGGAAATTACGAGAATCCTATCGAGCATAGCTCGCGCCTGATTGTAGTGGATGAAAAAGGAATAATCAGAGGATATTACGACGGTGTTGACTCGTCGGCCGTAAATGCGTTGGCCGTATTGTTAAAAGAAGCGACGCAATGATATTGGAACATTTACCTGCGGTCAATGCTACGCTTAATGCTGTTGCCGCCGTTCTTTTGTTGTTTGCTTATCGTGCGATACGCAGAAAAAACATACCATTGCATCGCAGTTTAATGATAAGCGCGTTCTGCGTTTCTATTGCGTTTCTTTTAGTATATTTGATGCATAAATGGTATTTGTGGTCGGTTTTCGGCTCATATAATACACATTTTACCGGAACGGGCGGTTGGCGAGTTCTTTATTTTGTGATTTTGATAACTCATGTGTCGCTTGCGGCAGTTGTTCCGCTGTTAGCTTCCGTTACGCTTTGGCTTGGGGTGTCTATGAAAACTGATAAGCATCGCCGTATTGCAAGAATCACTTTACCCGTATGGTTATATGTATCGCTCACTGGTATTTTGACATATTTTATGCTGTATCAATGGTTTAGGCCAAATTGAAATAGTCAGAGAATTTCTACTGCGGCGAATTATCGAAACGAAGCATTGAAAAATTTCAGAACTTTGAAGAATTTCTTGCTATCTTAGAAAAAATAAAGCGAACAATTACTTCTTGAACCGACACATACAAGTTTCACGCAAAGGCGACTAAACAATGTATACAAAGGCGACGGACAAACTCATAAAGAAGGCGGCCATTTGGCTTGTAGCCGTGATTGCGGTAGTATTTCATATAGGTTACTTCGGTTTTCATAATCGCGTAACCGATGTAGGTTATCGCCCGACGCAGCCGGTGCCGTTCTCGCATAAATTGCATGCGGGCGACACTACGAACGGCGGACTTGGAATCAAGTGTATGTATTGTCATACGACGGCAGAAGTTTCTGCTCATTCGCCCGTTCCCCCCACAAGTACCTGCATGAACTGCCATATCGCCATAAAAACCGAAAGCCCACGCCTACAGCTAGTACGCGATAGTTATGAAAAGAATATCCCGATAGAATGGCGGCGCGTACATAAATTGCCGGATTACGTCAATTTTGACCATAGCCGTCATATTCGAGCCATGATAGATTGTTCGTCTTGTCATGGAAAAGTTGAGGAAATGGGCGTCGTATCGCAAGCAAAAATGCTGACTATGGGTTGGTGCTTGGATTGCCATCGCAATCCTGAGCAGTTTATTGTTCCCGCCCGCCCTATTTCCGGCATATTTACCGGCGTAAAGGCTGCCGCCTATCAGCCTAATGCAAAAGCAGAATTAGGAACGCCCGCTCCAATCACAGAGCCAAGTTTCGGCTATGTACCAACAGATGTGCCAAAACAAGAAGTAGCCGGCATTCCCATGCCGAAAAAACCCGGCCACGGGCCGGAGAACTGCTCCGCTTGTCATTATTGATGCACATTAAAACCTGAACGAAGAAAAAAGTATAACATTCGAGCAACAGAATACGATGTCCTCATCTGTACCATCTCGGAAAAAATATTTCAAGAGTTCGGAAACATTTCTCTCGCCCGAAACCGCAGTTGCGAGTAATACGGGAGAATTTGATTCGCCACCCTTGCAAGACGATAAACCGCTGTTTGAAAGTGCCGTTTCGCGTCGTTCATTTATGGCGGTACTTTCCGGTGCAATGGCTTTTGCCGCTGCCGGTTGCCGCCGGCCCGACCATAAGCTCGTGCCTTATGTTAAATCGGTGGAATATCAAATTCCGGGTATTCCGAATTATTATACGACGGTGTTCCAGCATAAAAACGCTGCTTACGGATTATTGGTGAAATCCTCCGACGGGCACCCCACCAAAATAGACGGCAATGACTTGCATCCAATGTCCAATGGTAAGGTTTCGGCATTTGCACAAGCAACGCTGATGAATCTTTACGACCCGGACCGTATGCGTCGTGCCACCGTCAATAACGGCGACAGTACGTTGGAAAATGCACTTACGCATATCAAAGATGCGGCTCAGGCGGCAATACAAGCCGATAAGTCGGTCAGAATTTTGATTGACGAACATTGCTCGCCCACGTTCGCAAAGCTGATATCGGAAGTAGAAACAAAGTTTCCCAAGATAAAATTCGTTGTTTTGCCTTCGATTTATGCAGACGGAACTGCCGAAGCAATGATGAAATCTACGGGGTTCGACGGTGAAATACTGCCCAATCTTTCTGCCGCCGACGTAATACTGTCGGTGGACTCCGATTTCCTCGGTACCGATAAATTTGCTGTTTATCATACCGTAAATTTTGCGCGAAACCGGAAGCCCGAAGCCGACAAACCGACTATGAGTAAATTGCTGGCAGCAGAATCCGCTCTGTCGTTGACCGGCTCTAATGCCGATAAGCGCATATTACTTAAACCTAATGAAACAGACGATTTTATATTCGGTGTATTAAAAGAAGTATTGGCTGTAAAAGGTGCGGATGCTGTAGGTGCCGAGGTGCAAAGCCATATCGCCGTTGCAAAATCTTCGCATAATGCAAAACTTGCGGCAGAAGAGTTGCTCAAAGCGGGAGAAAAAGCTGTCGTTATGGTAGGCCCGCATCGTTCAGTCGCTGCCAATGCAGCCGGTTTTGCAATCAATATGGCATTGGGCTGTGTTGGTGCCGGGAAAATTATAGATCCGGTTATGGCAATACCGAACAGTATGAGTAAAAGACCGGGTATCGCCACTTTGCGCGATGAATTAAAAGAGGGTAACGTTGACGTTGTGATTTATGCCGGAGTCAATCCGGAATACACAGCTGACCGCGAATTAAAAGCCTTGCTTACAAAGGTACACAAGCGTTTTTCATGGTCGCTGTACAAAGACGAAACGGCTTTGACTGCATCTGTTAATATACCGACTGCACACTTTATTGAATCTTGGGGCGATGCAATTGCACCAGGCGGTGTGATAACTATACAGCAGCCGATTATAGCACCCGTTAATTCTGCTTCTGTTCCAACTGCCGACCTCGTACTAAAATTCACTCAGTTATTAGATACTTCTTTCCTGCCTGATTTTACTTCTTATTACGATTATCTTCGAGCCGGCTATACTTCCTATTTCCCTAATCAACAGACTTGGGAAAAGGCTTTGTCCGACGGTATGATTTCGGCAGCACCGGCGGCTACGCCCGTTGCAATTGCGTATAGTGCGCCCGGTATGGCACAAGCACTCGGCATGAAAGATAAAAATACGCCGAGCGATATCGTATGCTTTGTAACCCCTTCGTACTCTTTGGGTGACGGAACTTATGCCAATAACAGTTGGCTGTTGGAACTTGCCGACCCAATAACTAAAATGACGTGGGACAATGTCGCATTGATGAATGCGACGACCGCCGCTAAAATCGGGGTAAAGAAAGGTGAAGTAGTTATTGTATCCGGCAAACAAGGTGCCGTTGAAGTACCGGCATTTATTCAACCCGGTGTGGCAGACGGAGTTGTTGCGGTTGCGCTCGGATACGGGCGTACAGCAGCCGGCCAGGTTGCAAACGGAGTGGGAGATAGCGCGTACAAGTTTTTTGGCGCGGGCGAATCGGTAGGATATTATGCCGTTTCTATTGAAAAAACAGGTAAAACTTCTGTTCTTGCCACAACACAAAACCATCATACTATAGATGATGAACGCGAAGTTGTTAAAGAAACGACACTGGCCGAATTGGCGGCAAATAAAGCCGGCGGTAACGGTACCGTTAAATTGCCTATAAGTTTAGTTGATGACTACACTTATAAAGGTCATCGATGGGCAATGACGATAGACCTTTCTGCTTGTACCGGTTGCAATTCATGCGTTATAGCCTGTCAGTCGGAGAATAATATTCCAAACGTAGGCAAGCAAGATACGTCAAACGGGCGAGGAATGCATTGGCTGCGAATAGACAGATATTTTTCGCGCACGGCAGAAGGCGACGAAAATGTAGAAGTATCGTTCCAGCCTATGTTCTGCCAACATTGCGAAAACGCACCTTGCGAGAATGTTTGCCCGGTAGCCGCTACCACCCACAGTCCGGAGGGGTTGAACGAAATGACGTATAATCGTTGCGTTGGTACGAAGTATTGTTTGAACAACTGCCCGTACAAAGTGCGTCGTTTCAATTGGTTTAATTATCACAAAAAACATGTTGAGCCGGCGAATATGCTCTATAATCCTGATGTAACCATGCGTATGCGCGGTGTTATGGAGAAATGTACGTTCTGCGTTCAGCGTATCAATCACGGCAAATATCATGCGAAAGACCAAGGGCGTTCGCGTGTAAAAGACGGGGAAGTTACCACCGCATGCCAGCAGGCATGCCCGGCCGGAGCAATTATATTCGGCGATGTTAACGATAAAACGAGCAAGGTTGTCGAATCGCGAAAAACCGTGCGCGGCTATCGCGTTCTTGAAGAATTGAACGTTCGTCCTTCGGTAACGTATTTGGAAAAAGTCCGTAACCGCGAAGCAAAAGCGGAATCCGCCGCGCATCATGGTTAATATATTTTCAGAGATTTAATAGAAAATATCAAAGTCAGGGAGAAGGCAACTGATGAGTGCTACAACAGCAGCAATTTCGGACGATATGCGTCATGCGGACGGATATTCGGCGGCATCAATGTCGCCGAATGAGGAGCCGTTTCGCGAGCCGTTGATACTCGGCAACCCCACAATGCACGATATTTCCCGAAAGATTATCGGGATAATCGAAAGTGAAGTTACCTTTAAATATCTTGCTACGCTTGCTATTACGGCTACGCTTGCAGTTTGGGGGATTTTCTGTATCGGCTATACTATAGCAACCGGAATCGGCGTTTGGGGATTGAATAATCCGGTAGCATGGGGTTGGGATATTACCAACTTTGTGTTCTGGATAGGTATCGGGCACGCCGGTACGCTTATTTCTGCCATTCTGTTCCTGTTCCGTCAAAAATGGCGCACGGCTATCAATCGTTCGGCTGAGGCCATGACGATTTTTGCCGTTATTTGTGCATTGACGATGGTGGTTATTCACACGGGACGGCCATGGTTCGCTTATTGGCTGTTCCCGTACCCAAATCAAATGTTGATGTGGATAAATTTCCGCTCGCCATTGGTTTGGGACGTTTTTGCCGTTAATACATATTTCACCGTTTCGTTGCTGTTCTGGTTTACGGGACTGGTGCCGGACTTTGCCACCGCTCGCAATATGGTCAAAAGTGTTGTAGCCAAGAAAATTTACCACTTTTTCAGCTTGGGGTGGACAGGCTCAACGCGGCATTGGCACGTGTATGAAGTTGCATATATGATATTTGCCGCAATATCCACACCGTTGGTTCTTTCGGTGCATAGCGTTGTGTCGTTCGACTTTGCCACGAGCGTTATTCCGGGTTGGCATACTACCATATTCCCGCCGTATTTCGTTGCCGGAGCTATCTTTTCGGGCTTCGCAATGGTTATGACGCTTTTGGTGATTGCACGAGAAATACTCGGATTAAAAGACTTTATTACGCTGAAGCATCTTGACAATATGAACAAAATCATTCTCGCTACGGGAATGATGGTAGGATATGCCTATTCGATGGAATTATTTGTTGCGTGGTACAGCAAAAATCCTTATGAATGGGCTACGTTTTACAATCGTTTGACGGGCGATTATGCATGGGCTTATTGGACTATGGTATCCTGCAATGTAATCTCGCCGCAGATATATTGGTTCAAAAAACTGCGTCGCAATATTCCCGTAATGTTCATTATTTCGATTTTTGTCAATATCGGTATGTGGTTCGAGCGATTTACGATTATTTCTACTTCGCTTCACCACGATTACCTGCCTGCAAGTTGGGGATATTACTCGCCTACATGGGTGGAAATTTCTATTTTCATAGGTACTTTCGGTATATTCCTGACGCTGTTCCTGTTATTTGCCAAATTCATGCCGATGATTGCTATTGCTGAAGTGAAAGGCGTTATGCCCAATGCGCAGCCGCATCATCATGAAGAAAATCATTAATTATTGCAATTCCAACAACAATAACAATGAGCAATAATCAACCTTTTGCGATACTTGGCAATTTTACCGACGTGAACGTTCTATTTCACGCTGCCGAAAAAACCCGCGACGCCGGTTACCAAGACTTCGATATTTATACGCCGTATCCCGTTCACGGCCTCGATAAGGCTATGGGAGTTAAGCGAACGATTCTGCCGCATATTTCTTTTTGGGGCGGAATTGTCGGATTGATATCGGCCGTATTGCTAATGTGGTGGACGGGCGCGGTGGACTATAAACTCAGTATCGGCGGCAAGCCGTTTTTTGCTGTAGAATTCGGTATGCCTGTAATGTTCGAACTTACCATTTTGCTCACGGCATTAGCTACTTTCTTTGCGCTGTGGGGATTGTGCAAACTGCCGCGTTGGTATAATGAATTGCAACACGATGCCGGGTTTCAACGTGCTACAGATGACCAATTCGTTATGGCTATTTTCTCGACCGACCAGCGTTTCTCTACTGAAAATACTCGCAAATTTCTATCGGAAATAGGAGCGGACGATGTTCGCTCTGTCAATTCCGGAGCTATTTAACGGCAAATCCAGATTCGTAACGACAACGACAAGAAAAATACACTCATGGAACAACAATCTACCGTGAAAAAGAAGCGTTTCCCGCTATTGCGCGTCCTTGCCGGGCTGGCTTTGGCGGTTCTATTGGGTTTAATTTTCGGGGGCGAAATACCTTGGTTCTCCGACACTCCGCCGATTGAGATTCTGAACGATATGGATGACCAATTTAAGGTTAAACCGCAAGTCGGTTCTACCTTTTACGCAGACAGAATGGCAAGCCGCGAACTTGTGCCTAATACGTTCCCGCGCAATGGTGTTCTGTATCCGCTCGATAAATCCGACTTTGAATTTGTAGACTCGATTATCGGTGCAAATCCATTGCAACGTACCGATTTTGTATTGAATCGCGGACAAAACCGCTTCGAAACAATGTGTGCGCCATGCCATGGAAATGATATGCACGGCGAAGGAACTGTGGTCAAAAAAGGATTCCAACAGCCGCCGAGCCTATTGGCAGAAAACTCACGCGGACTTACGGACGCACATTTATTTCATATTATCAGTGCCGGGCAAAACCTTATGCCGGGCTATGCAGAAAAATTACCTGTAAATGATCGTTGGACGATTGTGCAATACATTCGTTCAATGCAGGAAAGCAAACCGGTCGAGTAAGACCGACGTTCTTGAACGGACGCTATCAATAATTCTCCGAACAAACGATATTTGTCAGAGGCTATATGAATCCGGTTAAACTTACCGATACGCCTTTTCTTAAAAAACTTCAGATGTTTAGTTTCGCGCTGATTGGTATCGGCGCGATTGGTACAGCCGTAGCTTTCTTTACAGATGCTCAGCGCGCACTCGCCGGATATGTCGTTGCTTTTTCATACGTATTCGGACTTGGCGTTACGGGAATGTTCTTTTCGGCGTTGCAATACGCCGTCCGTGCCGGCTGGAGTGCGGCCGTCCGGCGCATAGCCGAATTATTCGCTGAATCTATCTGGCTTATTATAGTCGGATTTCTGCCAATAATTTTTGGTATGAAACAATTATTCCCTTGGGCATGGGAAAATCCTGCACAATGGACGGGAGGCGGCGAAGGTTATCACGGTCACAGCCTGCATCTTATACACGAAAAACAGCAGGATTTCCTTAATCCGGAGTTTTTCTATGTAAGAGTTGTACTGTATATTCTGATTTGGGTTGCGATGTACTTCGTTATTGTTCGCAATTCGATTAAACAAGATAATCTGCCTAATGATTTTCGCGGCACACGCATCAATCTCAAACGCTCGGCGCCATTTATTATCCTCTATGCACTTAGCACTACATTTGCCGGTTTTGACCTGCTTATGTCGCTCGAAACAACATGGTTCAGCACTATGTTCGGCGTATATTTCTTCTCCGGAAACTTTGTAGCAACGCTTTCTTTGGTTGGAATTATACTTGCGGCATTGCAACGCGGCGGATATCTGAAAAATTACTTGCGCGGTGAGCATTTTCACGATATCGGCAGGCTTATGTTCGCTTTCAGTATATTCTTTGCCTACATTGCATTTAGTCAATATATGCTGATATGGTACTCTAATATACCCGAAGAAACGGAATACTTCCTGAAACGTATTAACGGCGGCTGGGAATATTTCGGATATTTCACCGTGTTCTTCCATTTTGTAGTGCCGTTTTTTCTTTTGCTGCGTCAAGATGTTAAGCGTAAAACAGGATTCATTATTGTCGGTGGCTTAATAATTCTCACAGCGCATTTTATAGACCTTTCCTGGGTAGTTCTGCCGGTTTTCAGCAAGCATCTGCGCTTTGGCTACCAAGAGATTTGTACGTTTTCTTTGATGATGGGGTTGTTTTTGTTCTTTGTTGCTTCGGGCTTCCGCAAGTATAGCGCGGTTGCGGTTAATGACCCCTACATCAAGGAATCGCTCGAATACTCGGCATAATTAATAGCCTTTGTGTGATTCACTTAAAAAAGAGAAGCCCGGCGGTGTCCCGTCGGGCTTCTGTCGTTTCTAAGTAAATTTACGTATAAGATTTGAAGAAAAACAGTATCTTACGACCTAAGTTTGGGAAAGATTCCGCTGTTGGAGATTGGCGGCGAAAGTGTTCCATATAAATCTAAGCATCGCTTTGCAATGGCAACAATCTTCAAATTTAAACCTTGGCATAAAGCGAAACAAATATTCGTAAACGCTTTAACAGCAATACCCGACGGAATATTTCGGATATTGCTGTTTGCATATTACGGCCGCCAATTTCGATGTATCAGTTATTTTGAAGCAACACAGAAATTTTATCTATGGCTGCCTCAAGGAATTTTTCTTCACCTTCAAAACCTACATCTCGAAATTGTGCCGAGCCGTTTTTATCTATGTAGAATTTAGCCGGAATACCCGTTACGCCGAGTGAACGAACAATCTCGTCTTTCAAGTCAAAATATACGGGAAAGGTATATGTGTTTTTTGCAAGAAAGTCTGCTACTTGTTTTTTGCGGTCTTCCACCCGTTCCCACACGTTAACTATTACAAAAGCCACGTTAGGATTATTTTTATATTTGTCGTACAGTTTTTGCATAGCCGGAAATGAAGCGCGGCATGGTCCGCACCATGTAGCCCAGAAGTCCATAACAACCACCTTGCCTTTCAGGTCGGCTATTTTTATTGTTTTGCCGTCCAATGTTGTCAGCGAGCCGTTCGTCAGCGGAATATTGAGCATACCGGCTGCTAAACGAGCGCGTCTTGCGTCGGCGGAACGTTCTTTGAGGGCTGCAAGAGTAGAGTCGTAACCTTTTGGCGAGCCGTGAACGGCGATATATATGCGGTTGAAACTTCCTATAATTTCCGGTGATTGCCGTGCGGCGGCTATATATGTTGCGGCTGTATCGAGAGCCTCTTTATTGCGCCCGGCCGCACTCAATAATTCTACGATATGAGCAAAAAAATCATCCGGAGCATCGTCATCTGCAAGATTTACTGCTTGCCGATAAAGTCCTAATGCTTGTTCGTAATTATGATTAGCTTTTTCAATAAATGCTTTCGCACCTATTACCGTAGCCGCCGTATTTCTGCGGTCAATTTCCCATTCGCAGGGTGCTAAAAAAACGGGGCGAGTATTGACGGTACTGTCATTTAATGCTACGATTGCACGGTCTATCCACAATTTGGCTTGTTCGATATCGCCTTTTTCGGAATAATAGCCTGAAATTTTTGCCATTACTATTGCCGGAGCTTTTAACGGCGGCGCAAAAAACTCCGTAGCTCCGTTTATATTATCTTCTTGCAAATAATTTGATATTACTGCATCGGCGATGCGCTCGGCATATTGCGACGAAGGAAAATCGGCGATAAACTTTTTAGTCGCCGGCATAAACTCCTCTTTCGTTCGCGCCGACGATATATCGGCAATCATCACTTCCTCTGCTAATTCACTTTTTGGATGCGCGGCTATATAGCGATTTTGAATTGCATCTGCTTGCTTGGTCATATTCAATATTTTCATTGCACGGGTAAAAGAGCGCGTAAGGTTTTCGCGTGTCGTATCGAAAGGCGCGGTAACGACGGCGCGAAGTTGAGCATCAAAATCTTCTTTCGAGATTTTTTTTGTTTCGAGTTTTGCTTGTAATACTCCGATTTCAGCGTGGGAGTTGTCGGGGTATAACGCTGTTTCGCGTTCTAAATAATCGAGTGCGCGATTGATGTCGGCTGTTCTGCGGCAGTTTTCCATTAAATTGCCGAATAGCGATACTCCGGCCCTTAAATAAGCGTACTCCAAGGGCTTGCCGTCTTTACCGTATATTATTTGTTCCCAGAATTTTTCGCTGTTATTGTCGAATTTTCGTCCGTCACCAACTTTAAATAACAAGAAAACGGCGTTTTTGGGAATTGTAAATGATGTCGTATGCTCACTGCTGCCATTAGCGGTAAAATCGTATTGATATGCCGTAGGTTGCGATTTGTCGGCAGCAAAGGCATAGACTATTAGTTTTATGCTTCCGCTGTTCCAAGAGGTTTTGCCTGCGGAATAACTTGCTCGCAATTCACCGCCTATTTGCGGATGCTCGGGAGAAAAACGGAGTTCGCCGGCAAGAATGCCGGACGAGTCGAGCAATGCACAGAATACGGCAATTAAAGCGGCTAATCTTTTCATTTCTGTTCTGAATATGTGAAAAATAGCGGGCGATATAGTAAACACCGACAAAAGACGGTCAAACGCCTTGCTTTGTGCATTTGCTGTCCAAAATGTTACAAACGTAAGGGAACGCGGTTTTTTCAATAAAAATAATGGGCGAAGATTTGCATTGAAAATACGGGCAAATATCAAACAAGACAACGCTATTCGGGATTTTTCTCGTAATTTTCGCTTTTCATATCAATAGTATTGATTACTCAAATATGTCGGAGAGCATGGATACAAAAGTATTGCATCGAGGATTTGCCGTATTGGCTTTTGCCATAGCGTTAATTACCTATTATATGACGGTACAGCCGTCTGTTCCATTCTGGGACTGCGGCGAGTTTACCGCCGCCGCAATATGGCAGCAAGTGCCGCATCCGCCCGGCGCACCGCTTTTTCTTTTAATAGCAAAGATTTTTGATATGTTGCCGATTGGCGGCGATCCCGGCTGGCGTGTCAATTTAACGTCGGTGGTCAGCAGTGCCTTTACCGTATTGCTTACATATCTGATAATTGTAAAAATGATTACCGCCTTGCGCGAAAAAGAAATAGGTTCTTTCGGCGAAGCACTTTCAGTATATGGCTCGGCCTTTGTAGGTGCTACTGCCTATACTTTCAGCGATACCTTCTGGTTCAATGCCGTAGAATCGGAAGTATATGCGATGTCAACCTTGTTCGTGGCATTGATTATTTGGCTGATAATGCGCTGGAACGAACGTGCCGACACACCCGGAAACGAACGTTACTTGATGCTGATCATATACTTGGTAGGGCTCTCTACGGGTGTGCATCTTTTTAGTATTTTGACGCTTTTTACCGTTGCACTTATTGTGTATTTCCGCCGCTATACGTTTAAAATTTCCACTTTTCTGCTTACTGGTGCAATCAGCGTAGTCGCATTCGGCATAATTTATCCCGGCATTGTTAAAGTTCTGCCGTCAATGCTCGGCGGCGATTTCGGCCGCACCGAGGCGCATGAATATTTGTTTGAAAACAGCACGTTTATACGAATGATAGCCGTTGCCATACTTCTTGGTGCGGTTGGCGGCGTATGGTACGGATTCCAAAAACAAAAGCCCGTATTGAAACTATTTTGCTCGGCATTTTTATTCGTGATTCTTGGCTACAGTTCATATACGCATATCTTGTTGCGCTCGAACGCCAATCCGCCGATGAACGAAAATACACCGAACAGCTTCGAAAGGCTTACGTCGTATGTTAATCGCGAGCAATATGGCGATGCCCCGAGTTGGCCGCGCCGCTATCAGCAGAACGAACCTTACGAAACGCATCATCATCGTTACGATTCAAAAGCCAAGAAATGGACTCCGCCGCCTACAAAGCGTGTGGAACGCCGCGACGAAACAGCAATAGGTGCACCGGACTATTCCAGAATGAAAGTGGATTTTGCCGGAGAAATGCGATATTTGTTCTCATATCAAATTTATGATATGTATGTCCGCTATTTCCTTTGGAATTTTGTGGGAAAAACGGGCGATGTACAAGATGCACCTTGGGAATTTATAGGCAACAAAAAAAGTCAGGAGTATAACGCCTATAATTACGCTTCGGGCTATAAGAACGACTTCCCGATACGCTTCTTCGCATTGCCGTTCCTTGCCGGGCTTATCGGAATGTTCTATCACTATCAGCGCGACCCAAAGCGTGCCTTTGCTTTTACCACACTATTTTTGATGATGGGCGTGCTGGCGGCTTTTGCACAGAACCAACAAAGCCCGCAGCCTCGTGAGCGTGATTATTTCTACGTAGGCTCTTTTATGGTGTGGTGTATGTGGATAGGGCTTGGCGTATATTCTATAGCCGAACAATTGGGCAAGAAAAACTCGAGCTTGTCGGTAGTGGCATTAGTCGCAGGGTTCTTGCTTGTTCCGGCTAATATGGCTATGGGAGGCTGGCGGTCGCATAGCCGTGCCGGCAATTTCCTTCCTTTCGATTACTCGTATAATGTGCTCCAAAGTTTGGAAAAAGACGCTATCGTATTTACTTACGGCGATAATGATACTTTTCCGCTGTGGTATATGCAGGACGTGGCGGGAGTGCGGCGCGATGTGCGCGTGGTAAACCTTAGTTTAGGGCAAACCGGCTGGTATATTTACGAGCTTGCAAACCGCGAGCCGTGGGGCGCAAAGAAAATAAAACTTTCGTTCACAAACGAATCTCTGCTGGCCGATGAGACAGCTAAGAATGCCATATCTCCCACGTACTCGCCCTCTGAACAGGTTACGGTGAAAGTATCACCGGATATATTGCGCAAGTACACTTCCAACCCGGCAATTATAAATTCCGGCGTAATGTCGTTTACTTTCATCGCCTCTGGCAATAAAGTGGACGAAAACAATGGACGGCCTATTTATTTCAACGGAGTTCAAAATCAACTGGTGCGTGATATTATAGAGCAAAACCATTTCGAGCGTCCGGTGTATTTTACGCCCGGATCCGAAAGTTATATCGGCTTGGATAATTTTTTGCGGTGGGAAGGTCTGTCGTATAAAGTATGTCCTGTGGAGCAAGGCGGCTCTCGCGGCAAGACGTTCAACGAAGAGGTTATGGCTAAATGCCTGCTGAATCCGTTGCCTTTCGACGAAGTTCATACAGAGCCGCATTATGGCTTTAAGTTCCGCAATCTCAACAACATGGAGGTCTACTACGACGAAGTTGCGCGGCGATTTATGGACAGCTATCGTATGGTGTATTTAGAATGGGCACTCAATACGCTGAACACATTGCAAGACAACAAGAAAACGGTAGCGATACTCGATGCTATGAACGGCAATATTTCGCCCAAACAATTCCCTATGCCTTACGCGCTCTGCTATCAAATGGCGGATATGTACCAACGCGCCGGTGCACAAAAGCAAGCAAACGAATATGCGCAAATGGCTATTGACTTGGCGCAACCGATTGTTGACGCGCCGTATCTGCGAAAAATAGACCGCTATGCCGATGTTTTCTCGCCCGAAATAGCAATTTCACGCTCTTATGTGGTAATGGGGAATTATGCCGGCGCAAAGGCCGAATTGCAGAAAATGTTGGCGCAATCCGGCGGCTCGGACCCGCAAGTGCAGTTTGAAATTGACGAGCTCGAATTGCAAGAGCTAGAGCATGCCCGCAAATATGCGGAAGCTGCGGCAAAAGCAACCGAACTCGCAAATAAGTATCGTGCCATACCCGAAGGCGGACAGCTTGCCAATCAGTTCCAATTGCGTGCTTTGCAATATCAAACAAAAATCGCACCGGAGCAAATCGCGACTACCGACAGCAGTAAGAAATAAAGCCGTTTTTCGGTATTTCAGGTTGAAAACTCTCGAAAACGATAAAATGCAGAAAGAATCATCGTTCGGCGTTCCCGCGCCGGAGCGTCGAGCGATGAACATTTCGCTGGTAGTCGGCGTTATGATGCTGGCCGTAAAATGGACGGCATATATATTGACCGGTTCGGCGGCTGTTTTCTCGGACGCAATAGAAACCATTGTGCATATTGCAGCCGTCGGATTTGCTTCTTACAGCGTAAGGCTGACTTACCGCCCGCCCGATTACAATCATCATTTCGGTCATGAAAAAATCTCCTATCTGTCGGCCGGAATGGAAGGCGGACTGATAATTCTTGCCGCGATTGTAATAATTTATCAGGCAACCGATAAAATTCTGTACGGCATAGAACTCGAAAAGGTAGGAATCGGAACTGCACTGACTTTGTTTACCGGCGGCGTTAATACAATTCTGGGAGTATATTTATTACGAAGAGGAAAGCAACGAGGTTCGATTATTATCGAAGCAAACGGCAAGCATATACTGACAGATGCCTGGACAAGTGCCGGTGCGATAGTCGGACTTGTTGCCGCAAAACTTTCCGGCTATATGATTATTGACCCGATAGTTGCACTGATTTTCGGCGGAAATATTATATTTGAGGGCGTAAAACTGATGCGTAACTCCGTCTATGGTTTGATGGATGGCGTTAATCCGTTGCATGAACAATTGATTGCCCAAACTCTGACCGTATATTGTGAAACGCATGGGATAACCTATCATCGACTAAGACTGCGCGAATCCGCCGGCAAAATTTACGTGGACTTTCATCTGCAATTCCCCGACGGAACGCCGATTGAAAAAGCACATGCCATAGCTACGGCCGCCGAAGAATCCGTAGCAAAGTCCGTATCGGTAAAGTCCGACGTTATCAGTCATCTTGAAAGTTCGCACCACCCGCCGGGGCATATTTGATTTTACAAGCAATAAAAAAGAAGTTTATGATACTTTCAGACGCGGAAATACTCGACAATATAGAGCGCGGACGCATAGTAATACGTCCGTTTCGCCGAGAGCGACTTGGCTCGAATAGTTACGATGTGCATCTCGGTAAAACTTTGGCAGTCTATTTGGACGAAATTTTAGATGCGAAAAACCATAATCATATACAAATGTTCGAAATTCCGGAGGACGGATTCGTTCTTATGCCCGAAAAATTATATTTGGGGGTAACGGAGGAATACACGGAAACGCATGACCATGTTCCGTTTCTGGAAGGGAAATCGAGCGTCGGGCGATTAGGCATTGATATTCACGCCACAGCCGGAAAAGGCGATGTTGGATTTTGTAATTATTGGACGCTTGAAATATCCGTAAAGCAACCGGTCAGAATATATGCCGGAATGCCTATAGGTCAGTTGATTTACTTTGAGGTTAAAGGGAATGTGCTTATGCCGTATAATCGCAAAGGTTCGGCTAAATACAATGAACAACGTGCCTTACCGATGGAATCTATGATGTGGAAAAATTTTCCCATAAATCTTTGAACATAATATTATGAAACTGCTTGTAAATTACGGAATTTATAAAGTTGGTATTATTATATTGCTTGCATCGCTTCTTATCTGTTGCAATGATGATGACGAAACCGATGATACTGACTTTATTCCGGAGTTTAATGCAGAAAAAATCATTGAGCTAAGGCGTGAAAAAGATAAAATGTTCCGTACAGATGAGGATTCGCCCATTACTGCGACGGAACGATCTTCATTTAAATCATTATCGTATTTTCCACCCGACGAAAAATACTTTTTACCTGCTGCATTTGAACCGTTCGATAATCCGGATACTATCTTAATTCGTACTAATTCTGTTAGTGATAATAGGAAAATGCTGAAGTACGGAAAATTTACATTTATAATAAGTGATTCGTCTCATAATTTATTTGCGTACAAATCGCTCGAAACCGGCGAGCATAATTTATTCGTACCTTTCAGCGATGCAACTAACGGCTCGAAAACTTATGAAGCCGGACGTTATTTAGACGTAGAAGAAGAACCAGATGCAAATGAATATATATTAGATTTTAATCTTGCCTATAATCCTTATTGCGCTTACAGCGACAAATATACCTGCCCGCGTCCACCGACCGAAAACAGACTTTCCATCTCTATACTTGCCGGAGAAAAAAAATATCTGCGATAAAATTATTTTTTTATTGCAAAACTTATTTGTGATTTTCACGCCGGTAAAAATATAGCAAATAAATGTTTGGGTTAAAGCATCTGTACTTGTGTAATCTAAATTTTAAGGCATTACTAAAATTTTAATGGAGCAAAGTTAAGTTTTCCGAAGTAGAATAGGGCGTTAATTCTAAATCGCTCGAAATTTAAAAATCCTCTTGCTTTAGATATTACCGATTGTATTTTCCCGTTC
>JADZAA010000066.1 GCA_020852855.1 Bacteroidota bacterium | reverse complement strand
TTTATCTATTCGAGTAATGGCAAAATCTTCGGTAATGCCTAACATCTCACGTAGAAAATCTATAAATTCCATTTCCAACTTTCTCCCTGTAAATTTACTCCATTAAAAATTTAGTATAACCATAAAAGTTACCATCATAACTATAAGTACCGGAACAAAAGCGTGCATTTCCACCACGTGATATTATTGAGTCTGAGCATATTTTGCCACGTGCGAATGTCGGTTTCCCAGATAAAGACGCATGCTCATAATATGAATATGATTTCCCACTGAGGTAATTCCCAAACTTGTCAAAAACACCGGAAAATGTAGGTAAATTATAGATTGGTGCAAAATCAATAGGGCTATTTTCAAGTGTATCGTACTTGAAAATAGCAATTTTACCAAGGCACATTACATCTTCCCATCTCTTACCAACAACATCTGGGTCGCCTTCCGCCTTGAGCCGCAGATACTCTTGAATCGAAGCGTTTTTTTGCCAAATAGAGTCAATATAGGTCAGCGTATCTACCGTACTTGAGAAATGACGATATCGGTTCGCAATATATAATAGCGGTTGAGCGTTTATGCTATCTGGTCGATAGATGAATGTTGTGTCGGCTGTTTTCTCCCATCCGATTTTGTTTGCCAGAGTGGTATTGTCACCATAAGTTCTTACTTGATCATAATCATAGCGATATGTTTGATAAGATTTTAGAACGGTATCACCTCCGGATTTCAAATACTGTACCGATTTCCATATAGGAGCATAGACATATTTGGAATTACCTGCAACGCTATCTTTTTCCTCTGTTCGAGTAATAATGGATTCGTCGGTCGTTGTCTGAACTATTGACGGCGAGTAAACATAAGTAACGGGATTATAGAAGTTTATATTTGTGACTCGGGGACTCTCCACTTCAATACGCTTAAACTCTGTTAATATGCTTGTATGAGTATTGTCAACCTTATCCGTGTTTATTATCTCACTTGCAAGTGAAAAGTCAGGCGAAAAATTCGGACCAGGTTCAATACTATTATTAATATTAAATCTATACTCAGACGTGGATAGCAATGACTTATCGCTAGCTCTTCGCTTATAAACATAATGGGCTACATTATTCATTTTATAGCTGATGCCACCAGGAGAATAGATTCCATTGCCTCCCATTCCGTTGTAATCTATATTATATCCATTAATGATATCGTGATAGTACTCAATATCATATTCTGTTTGCGATGGCTCGCTTATATTAGTCAGACGTAAAATAGGCACTATATTATGCGCTATCTTCTTCATTGAATTTGGAAACTTAAAATCAATATAATGGCGATTAAATACTTCGTAGTCAAATGTAGTTACCCTATTTTCTGGGTCGGTAATACGAGTAATATATCCATAGTATGATTTATACTGATTTGAAATACTGGTCATTGGTTCGGTAGCTAAGTTATCGGCTTGCTCCCTACTTCCATAAACACCCCAAGGAATCCCTAATTCCAAGTCGTTAGCTGAGACCCCTTCTTTGATTACTGAATCGTATTGTACCTTAATCGTTCTACCTAATGCTTGTATTGTTAGGGTATTTATACCATAATCCAAAGAATGACCATCAAATTGAAAAACCGGTGCCCTACCTTTTGTTGAATCTTCATGAGATCCATTAACAGTAAATTTGGGAAAATGGCGCGATCTGAGGAACTTGGTTAGGATAGAATTGCCATTCCGAACTTCTTCGAGATAGAATATTGTAGCTGATGCACTAACCCCGCCAAAATAATGTGCGGAATTTCCGCTAGTTATAGGGCTAAACATATAAGAGCCAAATGGAGTTACCCATTCGCGAAATAAATATTCCAACCCATCGCCAGGATAATACCTAACTATCCTTGGCCGATAAGCCGAGTGTTTATCATTTAGCTCCCTGCTATTAAGTATGTTTTTGTAAAAATCTTGAAAATATGCGTCATCATACTCAACTTTAGCATATCCATGAGTATTTACACCCCTTTCATAATAGAAACCGGTAAAATAACGTGGTTCAGCATCAACATCGTTGCTACTAAAATCACCTCTAACATACGGATTAAATAATTCGAGCACAGAACCATCGCCACGCAATAACTTAATTACATCGCCGTTTCCATCACTTGTTCGCACAAAATCGAACATTCTATTGCAAAAGTCGTAGCCGTCTATGCACCAATTGATATGCCTATCATATTCCGTCTGCGAAGTATCAGGCCCCACATAAAAATACGGATTTACACATAGCATATTATTAAAGCCAATAACCTGAATTGCAAAGTTGTTAAATGATAATATCCAAGCCGGACGGTTTGTTGATAAAGAATTCCAAAAAAGATTTTCAGCCGTTTGATTTATGCCGTATGAAGCAAATGCTGTAAAGCCAACCGAGCCACAATAATTCAATGAACAGTCCATAGAGAAGCCCTTGATTGTCCGGCTTGATATTGGGTATGTATACATAACATTTCCATTTGAACTTGATGTACTTAATTTTCCATCCACTTGCATATGAATAGTATTAGAGTATCCCTGCTCACCGAATAGCCCACTTGACTTGCGCAACTTCATTTGATCTTCAGGCGAAAAACCCTGTGAAATGGCATAAATCGGACTACCGAAGATGATAATACATTCAAATATTCTTCTTACTAAAAGCAAATTAATTTGCAACATATTCTTAATGCTCATAGTTAGACGTGTATAATTATCGTGAAATAATAAAAGGGGAACACTTTATCATATTACCGACCGCGTCGAATAAGATAGCACAGTACCAGCCACTAGAAAGTTCCGCTACCGAAAATTCAAACTTCTGATTGAACATATCAATACGCCAGGCCATACATTCTCTGCCAAATTCATTAATTATAGCTGCACTCCACCCTATTCCCCCCGAGTAGATTTCTATATTTACCTGCTCTAATACCGGAATCGGATAAATATTCAAAGAATACTGACCTATCGTTATTGTTTGGTCTTTAACTCCTGAAACCTCGTTGTGATGAGGTTGCTGATGTTCGTTTCCTTCAACTTTACAATTATTGAAAGTACCACGCCCGATAGGTATGATTTTATTCCCTCCTATATGACGAATTTGCGAAGTCTGATGAGCCGAAGTAATAGGATATGGACGAATGTAACATAGCGTAGCAAACAATACGCTATCTTTTACAGCAAAATCAACTATTGAATCCGACCTCATATTATTGCTACCATACAATACATAACGACGAACATACTTATTCTTGCAACCCGATGAATCAATAGTTATTCCGCGAATGAACAACGTAATATCTGTAATGCTGTCATTATTGAAATCATCTAAAGCAAACGAACCCGATAGAGCCGACAACTTCGGATAATACAAAATCGTTTGCCTAAATGTTTCGTTAGTGTCGTGGTGCCCCCAATTTATTGCGGATGGAAGATAGGAGAAGTCCGGCAACTGACAGATGAGCAACGTGTCGGGGGTGGAGTCCGGATTTAAAGTGCCAATAAACGCAACACTCTCTCTGCCGGCTAATGCATTGCCACGAACCAAATTCGTATCTGTTTGGGCAAAAAGTTGCAGAGAAATTATCACAAAGAATATCGCGTACAATACCGACGCCGAACAAATATAAGCATAATATTTTACCATCATTTTTCCAGCTTAAAAATCAACGGGCATCTTGAAAAGAGTTTAACACATTTTCTTCGCAATGAAACAAACATCCATTTTGAAAACTACGAGGGTCGCTCACTTCTACACATTCTGGGCTCATTGTAAAGGTAGGTATATATGTAAGTTGTAGATAGCAATCTACCATTGAGCGGCTTGCACGATAATAGCTGACACAACATCTATATGGAATACAAGGCTCTATCTTAGTATAGCCGTGTTCAGGTATAGGTTGTGTTTGCCAACAAGACGGCTTTATCACACGCCAAGTTCGACTACCGATGGAATCGTAAGGTGGAAAAGGAAGCGGTATATCACCTAACTGATTCATCAGTAACATTGCTGAAACACGAGATATTATGGTACCAAAACCCAATGTGCTACAATTTGCACCGTGATAACTAAAATTATCTATAATTACATCATAATAAGCATTACAACGACGTTTCCAATAGGTTATCGTTACATAACATACACTATCCCCTCCACTCGGGCTTATAGATGTGGTATAAGTAAGCGGGCCTATCATATTTAGCGTATCACAAACGCTTGTATCACAATAAGACACCGGGGCAGGTAATGATAACGGCTGACCGTAAGCCTCAAAGCATACGAATACAATACAACAGAATATATAGAACCGGACAATTGAGCCGAGCATATAAATCAACTGTTAAGTTATTAAAACTCTATGAAGCAACCAATTCAATAAATATATGTGATTGTATAGAATTATATTTTATATTCCGATTAAATATCATACAATTCGGGTACAAAATAGATGTAACCATAACTGCAATCCATCGAAAAAGTTAAGATAAACTTATTTGCAATCGCAAAGTCGAATTAAAGAGAAAAAACGAATCTTCCAATTAAATTTTTGTCATTTATCTGAAATCGGGATTGTTAGACTTGTTGAAGCATAAAACCTATTTAGGGTTTCTTTCAAATAATGCAACAAAAATATGTTTGAATTAAAGCATTTTGAAGAAGCAAATCTATATTTTTGTGTAGCTTACATCTTTTTGTATTGGGTTCTGTGCGAAACACGATAGCATCGGTATTATCTTACCGGCAACATCCAGTCCTTACTGGGTTTCGAGAAAAGCAAAAATGCCTAAGTTATGATATACGCCGGATTCTCGGATAAAATCCGTAATTTTCAAATAAAACAATCAGGATTTATCCGAAATGCGATTCCGCGCCGCTTTCCTTACAACATTTATATTTTCCATATATTTTACTACGGCGCAAACGCCCGAAATTGAGCCTATGGACGCACCCTCACTTTCGGCATTGCACCGTCTTGTGGAAACAGACAGTCCCCCATTCTCCATTTATTCGATATTTGCACAGTCGGGCGCATTAAATCGCGTACTGCAAATATCCTCAGCAATAGAACGCCCTCCCGATGCCGTTCTATTCTTCGACGGCGCACGCCAACACCAAGAGTATTGCATTGCAGAACCCAAGACCAATCAAGAAATTACCGAAATTGGGCAAGGTGCCGTTCTATGCATTGTAATTCTTGACGATAATGCAGAAGAACGTTACAGACTTGACGTGCAATACAGCCTAAACCATAGTGAAGAATGGCGCACGGCGGAAAGATCTACTTCTTTATTCTCCGGTGCCGACCGCAGAAAATTCATTCCATTGGCTTTCGAGCCGCCGCCGAACATTCCGTATTATGTAGTTTCGGTTGAATATTATCGCATCAAAACACCTTGCAAAATCCGCATTGATGTAGCGGCATTGCCCGGAATGTCATTACCGCGAAAATATGCAGGCGTAGGTGTAGGCGGCGGATTTATTGTTCAAGATAAAGCCAATCTTCAATTCCGCGGCGATAACGTAGCAGTTTTACCGTCTACGGAGTCGGAATTAAGCGGAAACGGACTGCTAAGTGTAAATTTATTTCCGGGACGCGACCCTTTTCGCTCTTATTCGGCCGCTTTCTGGAAGTCGACATTTTACAAGGATTTTTTTAGTCGTTTAAGTTTGCAGGCAGGACTTGCATTCACTCGAAGTAATCAATTGCTTGAGCATTATTCGCTTGGCGCGGGACTTCGCTTATTCGGCTTTCTCGATATTGCAGGTTCTATGCTGTTTACTTCACGCCCGCAAGAAAATACAGCCTCGACAATTTCACCCATTGACCATAGCCGTGCCGAGCAATTAACGGCACAAAAAAGAAAGGCTTATTTTATGTTGGGTGCAAATATCAATATATTGGAATGGTAAGGTAATTTTCCACGATTATTCCGTTTGCGTAATCGTTCCTCCCGTTGCATAAAAATAGGCTGCTCCGGCCGGAAAAATCGCCTTGTCTTTGTCGGTAGTAGTAATAAAGGTTTGCGCCTTTGAATCCCGAATCATTTCGAGAACATTAGCGGAGCGTCGTGCGTCGAGTTCGCTGAAAATATCATCGAACAATGCCATAGGCGTTTCACTGCGTATATCGCGCAAATACATAAATTCAGCGGCTTTAAGTCCGATAAGCAATGATTTGTGTTGGCCTTGCGAAGCCGCGTCGCGAGCGGGCGCACCGCCGATAATAATAGACGCATCGTCTTTTTGCGGCCCGAATAATGTAACGCCGCGGCGCAATTCCTCACCGCGAAGTTTCTCGGCTGTTTCGGCAAGTCGTTGCGCTATATTTCCTTTGTCTAATTCGGCATTGTTAATCGAATCGGGTTGGTAAATTATATTTACCTCTTCCCCGCCTTCGGCAATAGTCCGGTACGCTTCACGAAATACAGGTGCAAATTCCTGCAAAAAGGCTGCACGGCGCGATATTATTTCGGCTCCCGTTTGTGCCAAATATTCAGTAAGTACGGCAAAAAGCCCCGTGTCGAAATATGTGCGCATTTTTGCTTGCGCCAAAAGTGCATTACGCTGACGCAATATTTTTTTCAAGTTTACAGCCTCTTCCGCATAGCGTTTGCTTGCTTGCGCCAGAAGCGCGTCAATAAAGCGCCTGCGGTCTTGCGGTGCACCGAATGTAATATCTTTGAAATCGGGCGAAAGTACAACTATCGGCAATTCGCCGATAATATCTTTGGGTGCAAGATTATCGCCAAACGACGAACCGATGATTTTTCTGCCGCCCATGCGATATTGCACCACAACTTTATACGGCGCATCAACGTCGGAAACGGCCGATATGGAAATTCGGTAGAAATCCGCACCGCGCCTAATCAATCCTGCGTCCGAAGTAGGTAAAAAAGTTTTGGATAATCCGGCAATGGCCACAGCCTCCAATACGGTGGTTTTTCCCGTACCGTTAAGCCCGTAGAATACATTAACTCCTGTGCCGAACTCAATGGAAGTGTGTTCGTGATTTCGTAAATTTTCAAGAATAATTGAACGAAGCAGCATGGATAGCAACTTTATTTACAAGTAAACTGCCGTTATACCTCTGTTTTCGAGGCATTTTTCTTTTCGGCCAATCGAAACAGAATCACTCCGGCCGCTACCGAAGCGTTCAGCGACGATATTTTTCCGAGCATCGGAATTGTTATAAGCTCGTCGCATAATCGCCGGACGGATGGCGACATTCCCGCGCCTTCGGCACCGATAACGACAACGAGCGGCGCGTCGGCTTCAAGAGCGAAATAATCTTTACGTGCAGAAGCGTCTGTACCAACTATGCGGAAACCGGCCGCTTTGCAGTCTTTCAGCGCGGGCTCCAAAGTTCCGGCCTTTGCCGCAGGCAAATACGCAAGTGCTCCGGCGGAGGCTTTCATGGCGGCCGGCGAAACGGGGGCTGATTTTTCAAGCGAAAGAATCAAGCCTTGCGCACCGGCACACTCGGCCGAACGCGCAATCGCGCCTATATTATGCGGGTCAGAAATGCCGTCGAGCGCGACTAACAGCGGCGTATCGGAGGCGTAATACGCTTGTTCGATAAGCGTTTGAACGTCAAGCGATTTAACAATTGACGAAAGCGCGACTACGCTTTGTGCTTCGCCGCGCATTGCGCCCGCACGACGCTCTAATTCCATAAATTTTCGGCGGTCTGTTTCGGCACAGCGCACCCCCGATTTGCGGGCAAGAGATTTAATATCCTCCAAACCTCGACCTTCCGCGCCGTAAGCTATATAAATTTTTTCAATGGATTGTCCGGCTCTCAAAGCTTCCGCAACGGCATTACGGCCGTATATATACGAATCGTTAGTAATGTTGTCGGCATTATCTGCCGTGTGCAGGCGGTCTTTGTCATTCATAGAATAATTGCTTAAAAAGCCGTAAATTTGGCGGTTTAATACGCCGACAATCCGCAAACTTACCCATTATTGCCAAGAATGACCGATTTTACTCTCGAAACTTTTCCAAATCCGCGCCCTGGACGACGCTATTCAATTACTCACGTTAACCATGAATTTACGTCTGTTTGCCCGAAAACCGGTCTACCCGATTTCGGCGTTATTACCGTGCGATACATTCCCGACGCGCTTTGCCTCGAGCTTAAATCAATGAAGTACTATTATCTCGAATACAGAAGCAAAGGCATTTTTTACGAAGCAGTTACAAATAAAATACTCGATGATTTCGTGGCCGCGTGCAGTCCTCTCGAAATGACCGTAACAACCGAATGGGGAACTCGCGGCGGAATGACCTCGACAATTACGGCCGAATACAAGAAACCCGAATGAAAACCCGAATAGCAAAAGATTTCCGCTGGGAAATGGGACATCGTCTGCCGTTTCACGACGGCGGTTGTCAGAATATACATGGACATTCGTATCGCCTGCGCGTAGAAATTTCCGGTGAACCCGATACAAACGGAATGTTATTGGATTATTTCGACCTGAAAACAATCGTGCAACCACTTGTTGATATGCTTGACCATTCTTTTATATGCGACGAGAGCGATACGGTCATGTGTGCTTTTTTTCGGGCAAATCCAATGAAAACCGTATTTGTTCCGTTCTCTACGACAGCCGAAAATATCGCGCAATATATCCTTGAATATCTGAAAAAAGAATTTTCAAAAATAAATAACAAGCGCGTAGAAGTACTGACCGTGCGCATCTGCGAAACAGAAGCCACATTTGCCGAAGTTTCATCAAGCATATTTTGATATAAACAAAATATGCTTTTCAGCATTTTTTCAACGATATTTTCCCGTCTTTTATCTTTGAAGATATTTTTGAAAATATTTTTTTAATTAAGTCAAAAAAACTCTGTTTTTTATGTCCGTTAGAGTTCGATTCGCTCCGTCGCCCACCGGCTACCTTCACGTAGGCGGTTTGCGCACCGCTCTGTATAATTTTTTATTTGCGCGTCATCATGGCGGCGTTAATGTATTGCGCATTGAAGATACAGACCAAACGCGCCTTGTGGAAGGCGCGGCGCAGAATTTTATCGAAGTTTGC
Organism: Bacteroidota bacterium; assembly: GCA_020852855.1. Classification (GTDB taxonomy): domain Bacteria; phylum Bacteroidota; class Ignavibacteria; order Kapaibacteriales; family UBA961; genus JADZAA01. The sequence goes on along the minus strand of JADZAA010000066.1, from coordinate 15,736 downwards.
CGCTGGGCAGGCATTGAATTTGACGAAAGTCCCGAAAAAGGCGGCCCATTCGGGCCTTATGTGCAGTCCGAGCGCACGGAAATTTATCGCGGGCATGCGCAAAAATTACTTGACAGCGGCGCGGCATATTATGCTTTCGATACGGCCGAGGAATTGGAGGCAATGCGCGAGCGTATGAACAAAGCCGGAGTTGCGGCAAAATACGACCGCTCAATAATGCGCAATCAATTTACTCTCGGCGAAGAAGAAACCCGAAAGTTAATTGCAGAGGGTTGCCCCAAAGTAATACGCCTGAAAATGCCTTTGAGCGGCGAAATACGTTTCGGCGATATTGTACGCGGCGATATTATCGTTCCGGCGCGTGATGTTGACGATTCGGTATTGCTTAAATCGGACGGCTTCCCTACGTATCATTTGGCGAACGTGGTCGACGACCATTTAATGGGAATTACGCATGTTATTCGCGGTGAAGAATGGTTGCCTTCCACACCGAAACACGTATTGCTGTATCAAGGTTTCGGCTGGCAACCGCCGGAGTTTGCGCATTTGCCGTTGCTTTTGAATCCGGACAAATCGAAACTAAGCAAACGCCAAGGCGATGTAGCCGTAGAAGACTATCGCGCAAAAGGTTTTTTCAACGACGCATTAGTCAATTTTCTTGCTTTATTGGGCTGGAATCCGACCGCCGACCGTGAAATTTTCTCGATAGACGAAATGATTGCCATGTTCGACTTAAAGAAAGTAAACAAAGCGGGCGCGGTTTTCGACGTAAAAAAATTAGAGTGGATGAACGCGACCTATTTACGCTCTAAATCGTCCGACGAGCTTGGCGCGATTCTTTTACCAATGCTTGAAGAACGCGGAATTACCGGAATTTCCGCAGATTATGCCGGCAAGGTTGCCGTTTTACTGCGCGAGCGCGTTACATTATTAAATGAAATTCCGGAGTTCGGCGATTATATGTTTGCCGAGCCGGCCGAATTTGACGCGGCTTATCGCACCAAGCATAGAGTTGCCGATACATCGTCGTTGCTATCCGATTTCGTCTTGCATTTACCGCAAGAATGGACATTGCAAAATATACGCGGCTATGCGCATAAGTACCTTGAAGAAAAAGGTCTTGCGCTTAAAAACATAATTCATCCTTTACGCCATGCAATTACCGGAAAATCTGTTGGCGCAGGATTGTTTGAAACAATGGAATTGCTCGGGTGCGAAAAATGCGTCCAAAGAATCAAAGCGCAAATTCCCGATTAAAACAGCGCGAAACAGAAACAATGCATAAGAAAACTTTATCGGTTTTTGTCGTATTTTGTATCTCGATACTTTGCTTCGGCGCAAGTTGTTCTACTTCCGATGCCGGTAAAGTGTCGTGTTTAAGCGAACGTGCGCGGCAAACGACTATTCGTTGGGGCGATTACGACGTTAAAAGCGGTAAAATGCGGGCATATCAATTCAGCGGTTCGCTAAAAATGTCTACTGTCGAGCGCGAATCTTTCGGCGAACAGCCGGAAATCAATGATTTTGACAAGATTGAAGGCGAAGTTTTTTGTAAATGGTTAGAAAAAACCGTCAGTATATTCGAGAAGATTCAAACGCTGAACGCGCCCGGCGACGAGGCGCGATACGTGGAATACTCAACTGCAAAAACTACTGTTCGCGCAGTTTGGAATCCGAAATATCAAACTTACGGTAGCAAAGAGTTTCGCGCTTTTTATGATTCGCTGACGGCACTTGTTCCCGAAAAAGAACGCCGACAAAACCAATAAAATTTCAACTGTCGGCCGCAACCCTTTTTCATATAAATAATTACGGACAATCAGAAATTACGCTTTGGCTTCTCCGATTAAATTACTCGTGGTCGACGATAATGTTGACTTTTGCGCTACCATTGCCGATATTATCGGTGATTTGGGCTGGCAGTCGCATCAATGTTATTCTCCCGAAGATGCACTTTCCTATTTGGAACAACATTTTCGCGCAGTTTCGATGATGCTTCTCGACATTGAATTTACCACCTCGTCGTTAAGCGGCATAGACGTTTTGGCACACGTTGGGCGCGCTTATCCCGCTATACCGGTTATTATGATTTCCGGCAAAGGAACGATTGAAAATGCCGTGAAAGCCACGAAGCTCGGCGCGGTGAATTTTATCGAGAAAAGCTTGTTGAGCCATGCCCGACTAAAAGAAGTGCTGATAAGTGCCATAGAGCGCGTTCAGATAAAATCGGACAATCAAGAAATTTACCGCATTATCGAAAGTCAAGGCATTGTCGGTAAAAGTAAGGCTATGATGGCAGTAGCCGATAAAATTTTACGCTACGGCAAAACCGACCTGAACGTTTTGGTAACAGGTGAAACCGGAACGGGAAAAAAACTTGTGGCGCAAGCGCTTCACAGTGTAAGCAGGCGCGGTAAATATCCGTTTGTAACGGTTGATATTCCGAATATACCGCGTGAATTATTCCAAAGTGAGCTTTTCGGGCACGTCAAAGGTGCGTTTTCCGGCGCATTGGAAACGAAAAAGGGCTTGTTTCATCAAGCGAATAAAGGAACGCTTTTTATGGATGAAATAGGCGATTTGCCAATTGAACTGCAAGCTAATTTACTTCTTCCGATAGAGGAGCGAACTATTCGCCGCGTAGGTTCTGTGGAGCAAGAATCTGTTGATTTGCGCTTTGTTTCCGCTACCGACCGCGAATTGCTCGAGGCAATAAAAAACAATAAATTTCGCGAGCAGCTTTATCATCGCTTGCGTGAATGTGAGATTCAAATTCCGCCTCTGCGCGAACGACGCGAGGATATTCCGTTCATTGTGGAGCGATATGTTCATAAGCATAATACCGAGCGCGGCGAAACCAAAGTAATTTCTGCCGCTGCCATTGAATACTTGCAAGAACACACTTGGCCCGGCAATGTGCGCGAACTTGTAAGCGCGACGCGGGTAGCATTGCAAACCGTAACAGACGACAGCGTAGAAGTTGCTGATTTACATAGAATAATCTCAACAGAGCGATACGATGAAACTGCTGTTGACGGCGCACGTCAATTTGCCATTTCTGCCGAGCGAACACTGCGCGACGATATAGCGCGCGCCGACCGCATGAAAATAGAGGCAACTTTGGAACGCTGTAAAGGTAATGTAAGCAAAGCTTCTGCCCTTCTCGGCGTAAGCCGTGAAACATTGCACAATAAAATAAGGCGTTACGGGATTAACACTCACGATTTCCGCTCGAAATAAAATGAAAAAGAATATTTTATACCGCCTATTTTTTATCGCATTATTCGCTTGCGTATCTTGTTCTTCTTCCGATGTTCCTTTATGGAAAAAACTCGACGTTTCGGAAAGTTCCGTAACAATTCGTCGTTCGGGCTGTTTCGGAACTTGCCCTATTTACGAGATGAAAATTTTTGGCGACGGGCGAGTTGAATTTGACGGACGAAATTTTGTGGAATTTCCGGGTAAACACTCGGCAATAATTCATATCGATTCTGTTCGTGCTTTAATTTATCAAATCGAATCAAGCGGATGGTTCGATTTACAAGATGATTATACGGAACATTCCGTTACCGACGCACCCAGCACCTTTACAACCGTAATAATTGGCAAGCGTGCAAAAACCATCAATCATTATCACGGCGATATGTCTGCCCCGCCGATACTGAAATCCATAGAGCGTCGCATTGACGAAATAGGACAAGCCGCCAAGTTTATAGGTTCCGGCGTAATGCCCAAGCAACCACAAGATTAACGCGGGATTTTACCAATATTTTTCATGATTTATCATGGATTTCAAAGATTATTACGCTACGCTCGGAGTTTCCAAAAATGCTACGGCTGACGAAATAAAAAAAGCGTACAGAAAATTAGCGCAACAATACCATCCGGACAAAAATTCTGGCGATAAAAAAGCCGAAGATAAATTCAAGGAAATTAACGAGGCTTACGAGGTATTGAGCAATCCTGAAAAACGAAAAAAATTCGACAAACTTGGTTCGAATTGGAATTCTTTTCGGCAAAACGGCGGCAGCACGCAGGATTTTAATTGGCAGCAATGGCGCACGTCGGCTGATGCCGGACGCAAACGCAACCCGTTTGACGACGATGCCAACGGCGGAAGTTTTTCCGATTTTTTTCAAAATATATTCGGTGGCGCGAAAACAGGCGGGCGCACTGCCTCATCGAACAAATCTGCGCTCAAGGCAAGCGTTTCAATTACTCTCGAAGAAGCATACAAAGGCAAAACAATTCGGCTGGAACAAGACGGTTCGGCTTTAGACGTTAAACTTCGCCCCGGTATAGCAAACGGGCAAGTTCTTAAAATTCACAGTAAAAACCCGACTTTCGGCGATATTCATTTAACGGTTACGGTAGAAACGGACAGAATTTTCACACGCAACGGCGACGATTTATCGGCTGACTTTTCCGTTGACCTCTACACCGCGCTGCTTGGCGGAGATGTTCCGTTCAAGACGTTCAAAGGCTCGTTGAACGTAAAAATATCTCCCGAAACCCAATCCGGAAAAATTCTGAAAATAACCGGTATGGGTATGCCGCGACACGGGCATGACGGAGAATTCGGCGACCTTTTCTTGACTGTAAAAGCGTCGTTGCCCGTAAATCTTACTGCTAAGGAAAAAGAGCTTTTCCAGAAATTAGCCAAAATGCGTAAATAATATTTTTGTTATTTACAAAGTCGTGGTTTATTAGATACATTCACATCGCTTTACTCTAAATTCAAAATAAGAATCCCCCTGATTTTGCACTATTCTTTTGCATTATCGGGGGATTTTTTTATCTGTCAGGTTAATTGTTTCTTAATTATCTCGTCGCCTTATTTTTCAGTTGCCGGTTGATTAAAATATAAATATTACGCAATACTTTCGCGTATTTTTCCTATATTTTCAAATTCTGTTGCAACAGGATATGTTACTACAAACGTCGAGCCTTCGTCGGGCGATGTATGTTCCAATCTCAACAAACCTCCGGTAGCATCTGCAAGTTTTTTGGACATGGCAAGTCCGAGCCCTGTGGCAAATTCTTCGCCTGTAGGACGTGCGCTAAGTTTGGCAAATGTCGAATAAAGTTTCGCTTTGTCTTGTTCGGTAAAGCCCGGCCCTTGGTCTGTTACCCGGATTTGCACCAGCGATGCATTATCGTATTTACGTGTTTCTGCTTTCACGATAACGGCTTTTCCCGGTGGCGAGAATGTTATTGCATTGGAAACCAAATTATCCAAAATCGTATAGAGTGCATTGGTATCGGAAATTGCGTATAAGTTCTCCGGAACGGAAGGAACAACGATGCGAATATCTTTTTTTTCTGCTGCTGCAACATTCTTTTGTACTGCTGCATCAATAATATCCGCACAAGGGGCAGGCTCTATATGTACGTTATATGCACCCGATTCTATAGCATTAATATCCGTCAAACCTTTGATAACGTGAAAAAGATGCGCCGAACTGCCTTTGATGGACGCGCCGAGTTCTTTAATATCTTTGGCATCTAATTGTTCGGGCATAGAGGTTAAAATACCCGACAGCATTTTAATGCCGGAAAGTGAATTTTTCAAGTCATGCGCCGCAATCGAAAGTAAATTGTCGTGTTCGACGTTGACTCTGTGCAGTTCTTCGTTCTTACCTTGCAATTCGACGTTTTTCAGCGATATTTTATCGGCAAGTTCCGTCAGTTCCACCTTTTGCCGCAGAATTTCATTATTACGCTGTTCCAATAAAACGGCCTTTTCGGCAATACGGTTGTTTTTATCTTCCAAATCGGCACTATGCCGTTTTGCTGTGGCATTTGTCCGTAACAGAAGCCCCGTTATTAAAGAGAGCAGAATAGTAATACTGCCGCCGAACCATATGAAAAGTTGTTGATGTTGCAATTCGGCATCGGCAAGCTCTTTATCTTTTTGCAAAAGCTGCAACTGTTGTCGTTTACTTTCCGCTTCTGTTCTATTTTTTTCGGCCTCCGCAGTTACGGCAGAAAGCAGAGCGGCACTGTTATTGGTTTGCTCTTGCAGGCTTTTGTTCTGCTCTTCACTTTGCGCTTGTGCTACACGCATTTTTTCAAGATTGCGCTGGGCAGTCAATAATGCAAGGCTCGACTCTTCCTGAACTCTTTTGAGCGACAATACCTCGGCACCGCGTTGGTCGGCTTCGCGCCGCAACTGAGCTTTCGAAATATTATCTTTTACGGAAGCTACGCTAATACTGTCCACTATCGCGCTGAATTTAGCCTGATATGCAAAAGCGGAGTCGTATTGTCCTATGGCTGCATAGCATGTAGCCAAACTGCCAAACGTTTCTTTCAGAGATGCTTTCGCACTTGAAGTAGTTGCAATATTCAGGCTTTTTTTCAGATAAACTATGGCCGACCGAGGGTTGCTCATCTCATACTGCAAGGCGGCGTAAACATTGTAGCAACTTGCAAGTGATTGATAATCCGATTGTTCGGTAAATATAGCGATTGCCTTATCGTAATAGCGCAACGCTTCGGAGTAATTGCGCTTAAACAGGCTCAATCCGGCTATGTTTGTATAAATACGCCCGAGAAGCCTTTTATCCCAACTCTTAGGAGCTGCTTTTAACGCTTCGTTGAATGTGGCGGCCGCCGTTTCGAGATTTCCTTTTGCCTTGTAAATTACACCTATATTATTGAGGGAGGTTGCTTCGCCGGCCGCATCGCCTTGTTGTTTGCGTATCGCAAGTGCCTTATGATGAAATTCCAATGCAGAGTCCCAATCGCCCCGAATTTTATGAATATTCCCGATATTATTATACGCCGACGCTTTACCTGCTTCATCATCTATCTGATTTTTATAGTTCAGCGATTCGTAATAGATGGCTAGCGCACGCGGGTAATCGCCTTGTACTTCGTATATTACGCCAAGATTGTTATAGCATATTCCAAGTCCTTTTGCGTCGGAAATAGACTTGGCAAGTGCAAGTGCTTTATTGTAACAATCAATAGCCACACTATATTTTCCGCTGCGTTCCCCTAAAATTGCAAGTAAAATATAGTTATCTTTAAGTGCAGACGTATTGCCGTTGCTTTCGTAGTATTTTCCGGCAGACAGCAACAATGGTTCGGCTTCTGCGAAACTATCCAATTTCGTAAGAAGAGTCGCTATGAACTGGCGGGCTGTCATCTCGGAGGCGGTATTATTATTGGACGCTGCGTAAAGCACTAACGCCTGCCGCGCCAGGCTGAGTGCCGAATCCGGTCGTGCGGATTGCATTTCTCGCGCACGACGCATCAAGTCATCTGCTTTCACAAATGCTTGCTCGTCCCTTTGCGCATATAGAGAAGAATAGCCGTCGAATAAAGACAAAGAACAGCCTAATGCGCAGTAAAGTATGGTTCGATATAATTTCATGGCTATTATTCAACTTGACTAAGGGGGATAGTCGAATTCAACAATTATCGTGCCGATTTACATATCGTACCGATTAGATGTTATCGACATACTAAGGCTTTATGGTACAAAGGATATGACTCTTTTCTACTGCCTCGCCGGCAACAACAAAAACATCGGAGATAACACCATTTATAGGCGATTTTATAGAATTTTCCATTTTCATCGCTTCCAAGATGAATAAGGTATCGCCTTTTTTAACTTTATGTCCGACGCTTACCGTCGCCGATTTTATCAAGCCCGGCATTGGGGCGGACACTTTCATTGCTCTATTTACCGCCGCTTCGGACGCGCCTGTTATTTGCCGATAACTTCGCTCCGTAGTCGTAAATATCTCTAAAGGATAATCGTATCCGCCAAATGAAACGACGCAATCGCCGCCGACATTTCTCGTTACAATACAAGCATATTCTTTATTTTCGCAAGAAATTACAACCACGCAAGGGTATTTTTGCTCTATTTTGCAGGCAATTTCTTTGTTCCCGACAATCAAAGAACCGTATCCGGCTGAATGAACAAGCCGCTCGTCAAAAAAATCAGAGCCTATAAATAGTTCTTTTGCAGTTTGTTCCATTCCTTGTGCCAAGTTTTATTCTAAGTCTTTTTTAATTCGCATATCATTAGGCAAATTTACGAAATTTTTACCTTACGGCGAATTATCTTTTTGTAAAAACAACTCAAACATTTATCAAATTTTTGTAACGAAGCAATGAAGCCGATTCGAGTACTTCTTTTCTATAAATATGTTGCCGTAGAAAACCCGGCCGAATTCGCCGCCGAGCATCTACTATTTTGTAAGAATCTGGGCATAAAAGGTCGTATTATTATCGCTTCCGAAGGAATTAACGGAACGCTTTGCGGCACGCCGGAGCAAACAGATACTTATATGAATAATATGCGCCGGGACGAGCGCTTTGCCGATATAGTATATAAAATTGACGAGGAATACGAGCCGCCTTTCGACAAAATGTTCGTGCGTCATAAAAAGGAATTGGTAACGTTCAGACTACCCGAAAACGTTAATCCGAATGTATTATCAGGCAAACGACTTCCTCCGAAAGAATTCTACGAAGCAATACAACGCGAAGATACAATAATTATAGATGCCAGAACGGATTATGAGTACGACACAGGGCATTTTCGCGGTGCAATACGCCCCGATGTAAAATCTTTCAAAGAGTTCCCGGAATGGGTACGCAATAATCTGTCGCAATATAAAAACCGCCCGATTCTCGCCTATTGTACCGGCGGCATACGTTGCGAAACTTTTACGGGCTTCCTATTGAGCGAGGGCTTCGGCGATGTTTCACAACTACAAGGCGGAATTGTCAGCTACGGCAAAGACCCTGAGATTCGCGGGCGGCTGTTCGACGGGAAATGCTATGTGTTCGACAAGCGCATTTCGGTAGAAATAAATCACACAGACACACACACCGTAGTCGGACGTTGTCATCATTGCGGAACGCCAACCGACCGATTCGTTAATTGCGCTAATATTTGGTGCCATTATCAGCATCATTGTTGCAAGGAATGTGAAATACGGACACAACGCTCTTGCTCGCCTAAATGCCAAGAGTCAACGCATCGCGAACAAACTATTATTTCCTAAACAATAGGCAGAGTGCAATAAATCATAAAAAAAATCTAATAAAAAAAAGAGTTTTTTTATCGCCTGATTGTTCCGTATTGATTGGCGGCACCGCAGGCCACTATCGTATCATATCCGCCGCCGTCTGTTTCACGGTAATATGCAAGTGCTATAAAGCTATGATTATTGGCATTGCTGTTGCCTTCAAATTCGGCATAATCTCGACGGTCTGTACGGCGTGTATCTGCATTTAGCCGCCCAGTCATATATAAATAATCATGCCTGCCGCGCCGCACCCATTGTCTAAGAAAATAGAGTCCTTTTTCAGTATCATAATTCATCATCCATTGGGCATCGGGCGACCAATTATTGAACGAACCCGAAACAAATACTGCGTCGGCAGAAGGCGGGCCTTCAGGGTCAAGAACAAATTCAACGGCAGCATATTCGTCGTATCCTCCCGATACGAATCTTGTGTCAAACCCACCGTCGCTGTCCATATCCGAATATGTTCCGTTTCGTCGCAAATCTGTCATTGGCAATCGCACAGGATAATTTCCAGACGGGAATATTACGGTATTAGCCGCGTCAAGAACTCGGTATCCGTTTTCCGCAGGCACTTTTTCGATTCTGAATTTTTTGCCGAAACCGGCAAATCCATAAACCGAACGCGGCATATTGTCGCGGAACATTCTTTCATTTAGTTCGACTACGGAATTGGCGGAAACCGGCATCGGCTCGGCAAAACGATTGTTGCGATATAAGGTTACCGTATGTAATTGGAAGTCGGACAGCCGTTGATTAAGCCTTACAGCTGCCTCAACCGCAAAAGCCGCACCGCCTGCCCGAACATTCGGCATATAAACGTCCGGATAAATATCCACCCTACACTCGCCTATCGGATCAATAACGAATACTTTGGCTTCCGCAAAAAGAGAGTTATCGTCGTAAGAATAAAATTTGGCTTTCCAATTACCGCCCACGCTGAATTTTATCTGAGAATTTGGCAACGCGATTATTGCGCGATGCGTAAAATATTCAGATTGAACGGCAGCCGAACGCCATTCGATATTGCTCGTGCGCGATTGGGCAGTATTATTCAGAAAAATATTCTCGTCTTCACGCCAATTAACGTCGCAATGCACTACTTGTACATACAATTGGGGCGGAAGTGCCGCTTGCACGTCGAGCTCGACAGTAGCATAATTTTCTCCGAAAGCCTGCAGCATGGCCGGCTTTCGGCTTGGCTCGGAAAGGCGTATTATCGGTGGCAATAGTTCGCTGTTGCCGCCATAGACTCGCGTAGCAATCAGTCGCGGCGGTATTTCGTCGCTGGCAGAGGAAATCACGGCCGCCCCGACAGCAATAAACAAGGCAATAGCGGCAAAACGGATTTTTTGCTCGGCAAACACCCGAATATTAAATTTCAAAAAAAATCTGCACATTATTTCACCGGTGCTTGCAACTCATTGGCATGTATAGTTTTATTCCACCATTCCCGACCGTCTTTATCATAAGTCCGCATAATTATTGTACGATTATTCTTATCGCCTTTGAATTCAATTACGGCAAAATTCCTATCCTCAACTATAGTTTCTTTGAGAGCAAGAGAACGCAACGAGTCGGGGCGCGGACTTGCCGCAGAGGTTAGCGGAGAAGTCGTTAATTCGTACAGCGGATAAGTTCCGTCGCGCTGCAATACTGCCAATTCGCCGCTGTGAATATCTCCCGAAACGAATATTACGCCATTGATATTTTCTCGTCGTATCGCCTCCAACAGATCCCCACGCTCTTCCGGAAACCTTGCGAATGTTTCGTATTTTGTTGCCGTATTCAGGATTTGCCCACCGGTTACTATTATTTTAAAAGTTGCTTTGCTGCTTACAAGATTGTCTGTCAGCCATTCGATTTGCTCTTTGCCGAACATTCTTCTTTCACCTGTTTTACGGTTGTTCGGCGTTCTGTAATAACGATTGTCCAGCAGAAAAAATTGCACATCGCCCCATTCAAAAGTTGTGGTTATGCCCGGCTTACCGTTAATACCATAGGAAGGATTTCCCCAGAACAAACGAAAGGCTTCGAGTGTTAAATCTTTGGCGCGAAAGCCTCTGTCGGCATCGTTTGGTCCAAAATCATGGTCGTCCCAAATGGCATAGTTCTGCGTGGAAGCAAGCAACGGCTGCAATTCTGGCAATGCACGAGTATGCGAGTAACGATGCAAAATTCCGCTTCGCGAATACCAATCAACTTCACGCAAATACGCATTATCACCTAACCACAGCATTATATCGGGCTTTTTTGCGGCTATTGCGGTCAGAATTTCATAACCTCCGCCATAGGATTTTCCGGGACGGTCATATTGCGTTTCATTTACATAAAGACAACTGCCGGCGGCTACCTTAAATTCCGGCGGGTCTTCGCGCCATTGCCAAAGTTTAGGAGTTTGAAATTCCGTAGGGTAATCAAATTTCTGCTCTTTGCCGTTTAACACGATTTTATATTCGTAATGCCGGCCGGGCTCGAGTGGCTCGGCTGTCAGTTTAGCGGTAAAGCCATTTTCCGCACTTGTCCGAACTACCGACGTTTCCGTCCACTCCACTGCTCTGCCGCGCTCGCGATAATGCATAACAACGTTTGCCGGTGCTACGCTTTGCACCCATACCATAGCTTCGCGCATCTCTGCGTAGCATGACATAGGGCCGGCAGCCAGACGGTCAGCGTTTTTCTTTTCCTGTGCAGTTATATGTCCTGCCGCAACAATCAAAAAAGTTGTGAATATTACTATATTTATTCGTTTTTTCATAGGTTTTATTACCAAAGGACTCAACACTAAATAGGAACAGACCGTAGAAACGTTGAAAATACTTGACTTAGTGTTTTGATATTCAGAACTTTTTGCTTTTTTATCTGTTGAGCAAACGATATTTCTTGCTACAATACCGTAGATTTACCCATAAAAAGACTCTCCGTAGAATTTTTCAGTACTACACATCTTTGCTTGCGATGCCGCTCCGCCTTCTGTTGTGATTGCTTAGGACGGTAGATACGAACACTGTAGTTGCAACGTATTTCTCGACTTATACTGGATGGCGAAATATCAAACAGTTCGTCTTTACTACAATATGTTTTGCCTTGCAAATACATCGCTCGAATTTCGTATCTTCGCTCTTGGGTTAGGCACCTAACTTTTTATTTATCTGTACCTTTGCACTTGACCATTGAATCCAAGAAGTTGAACAATAAAATTAACCGATTTTCCAATGACTGAAAATGAAATATCAAAATTGGTTTTTGATTGTGCTTTGAAAGTACATCAAAATTTGGGTCCGGGGCTTTTAGAAAGTGCGTACGAGGAATGTTTATTTTATGAATTATGTAAAATAGGTTTAAAAGCAGAGAAACAGAAGCCGCTTCCTTTGGTATATGAGGATGTCAAATTGGATGTCGGCTACAGAGTTGATATTATGATTGAGAACAAGTTTATTGTTGAAGTTAAATCGGTTGATGCACTTAATGATGTTCATTTAGCACAAGTATTAACTTATTTGAAATTATCAAACTGTAAACTTGGGTTGCTCATAAACTTTAATGTAACTCTAATAAAAAACGGAATAAGAAGAATAATAAATGGAACTTTGTGAACTTTGTGGTTATACTCTTACCACCAAGAACACAAAGGACTGCACAAAGAACACTAAAAAAAATATGAATTGCGAACTTTGTGGTTCCACTCTTACCACCAAGAACACAAAGAACTGCACAAAGAACACTAAAAAAATATGAATTGCGAACTTTGTGGTTATATCTTACCACCAAGAACACAAAGGACTGCACAAAGAACACTAAAAAAATATGAATTGCGAACTTGTGGTTATTATACTCTTACCACCAAGAACACAAAGGACTGCACAAAGAACACTATGAATGCCCAGAGTTCTCAAAAATTCATCAGCGACCGACTTATTCAGAAAATCAACGAGTTTAATCAAAAAAGGAAATCTTCAATCACTAACCAAAGGCAAAAAGTTTGAGCCTATCAGCATCAGCAAAGAAGGTCTGGAACTGATTGAATTCATTTCATCGGATTGTGAAAATTCAGAAGGCCAATGGCACAGAAATCAAAATTGATAAACTTGGTCATGTGATTAGGAACGGATCCAAAACAAAAGAATTTTGGGACGGGAAAATTATCAGTGATAAAAAACCATTGAGAATAAAAGTGCGGAAAATTAGTGGTGATGAAACGATAAAAGGAATAGAGTAATGTCCGCGTCTCACAGTCATACACATTGGCAAGCCCCGCAAGCCGACACACAAAGCCAAAGTTTGCCAAAGGGTACGCGCCCGTTCCCCATTGAAAAGAAAAAATTAGAAGACTTCTATTTCTTAATCAAATAGATAATAGCTGCATACAAGGTTGCTTTGATATTTTCTGTCATCGTTTGCAAAGGAATCTCCCATTTTCACGCAACGACGTGCAAGTCATACATTCTTTTAAGCCGATAAATATCAGTACCATACATATCCAAGTTTATTTTAATTCATATTAATCGTTGCACTTAATTAAATTTAAAAACAAAAAAAGCCGCCTTTTTCAGGCGGCTTTTTTATTGGGATATTTGCTTGTGAAATTATGCTTCTACAGCGTCTTTGGCACGTTTTGCGGCACGCAGGCGCAGATTTGTATCCAAAATTTTCTTGCGTATTCGAATATTTTGCGGTGTTATTTCGAGCAGTTCATCGTCCTCGATAAATTCGATGTATTGCTCCAAACTCAAATTACGAGGTGCTTCAAGGCGCGTAAGACCTTCTGATCCGGCCGCCCGCATATTTGTCAAGTGTTTGGCGCGGCAAGGATTTACCTGCATATCGTCGTCGCGTGCATTTTCGCCTACTACCATACCTTCGTAAATTTCCATACCGGGCGACACGAACAATATGCCTCGTTCTTGCGCCATTTCAAGTGCGTAAGCCGTTGCCGGGCCGTTTTCCATAGAAACGAGCGCACCTTTTGCACGGCCGAACATAGAGCCCTTGAACGGCTGATAATCGTGGAAAGTATGATGAATAATTCCTTCGCCGCGAGTATTGGTCAGAAATTCCGTTCGGAAACCTATCAGCCCGCGAGCCGGCACGTAAAATTCCACACGAATCCCGTCTATATTCGGCATCATATTGGTCAATTCTCCTTTGCGTCGCCCCAGAATTTCGATAACGGCACCTACGTGCGCTTCCGGTGCGTCTACAATCACGTGCTCAATAGGCTCGAGTAATTCGCCGCCGTCGCCGCGCTTGAACAGAACTTCGGGTTTGGATACGGCAAATTCATATCCTTCGCGGCGCATTGTTTCAATCAAAATCGCAAGTTGCAATTCGCCGCGTCCGGACACTTTGAACACGTCGGGTGAGTCTGTATCTTCAACTCTCAACGATACATTTGAACGCAATTCACGGCGCAAACGCTCTTTAATTTTCGGCGTGGTAACGTGTTTGCCTTCGCGGCCAGCAAACGGCGATGTATTTACCATAAAATACATGGCAATAGTCGGTTCTTCTATATTCACATAAGGCAACGGTTCGGGATTCGCGGGGTCTGCAATAGTATCGCCTATATGTACATTTTCCACGCCGGAAAATGCAATAATATCGCCGGCCGAGGCTGCGGGAATTTCGGTGCGGCTTATGCCTTCGAAAGCATACATTTTTGTAACCCGCTGAATTTCAGTAGATCCGTTTGTTCGTGCCAAAGCCACGGTATCGCCGATTTTTACACTTCCGCCGTGTATGCGTCCTATTGCAATACGCCCTACGTAATCACTCCAATCCAATGCGGTTATGATTATTTGCAATGTATTTTCCGGATTGTATTTCGGCGGCGGTATATGGCGTACAACAGTTTCAAACAAAGGCGATAAATCGCTCAATTCACTGTCGAATTCGACTTTGGATTTACCCTGTTTTGCAACGGCGTAAACCACCGGAAAATCTAATTGGTCGTAATCTGCGCCAAGAGAAATAAATAATTCTAAAATCTCGTCCAGAACTTCCTTAGGCCTTGCGTCCGAGCGGTCTATCTTATTTATCACAACTATCGGCGTTAGGCGCAATTCCAATGCTTTTCGCAATACGAAGCGTGTTTGAGGCAACGGGCCTTCGGCTGCGTCAACAAGTAATAGTACGCCGTCGACCATACTTAATATTCGCTCTACTTCACCGCCGAAGTCCGAGTGACCGGGCGTATCAACTATATTGATTTTTATGCCGTTCCAGCGTGCGGCGGCATTTTTAGCCATTATGGTAATGCCTTTTTCGCGCTCCAATTCGTTCGAATCCATAACGCGCTCGGCCACCGCCTGATTTTCGCGAAATGCACCGGATTGGCGCAATAAATGGTCTACAAGCGTAGTCTTGCCATGGTCGACGTGTGCGATGATGGCTATGTTGCGAATATCTTCGCGGGGCAATTCCGCCATATAGTAAATCAATGTTTTTTGGGACAAATTACGTTTACAGAACAGCAAAAATACGCATTTTTTGCCGTTCAAACGGTTAAGTTTTCGTCATAAAGAGTTGTACCCAATTAAGAGCCGACGAAAGCAACTACATAGTTACCGTTAAATATTCACACAAAACAGGGTTGCATTTACTTAAAAAAACTATGGCAAAAGTACTAGTAATAAAAGGTTACACCTCAGAGCAGATTAAAGCCGAGCTCAGCGAGTGTGACA
>JADZAA010000065.1 GCA_020852855.1 Bacteroidota bacterium | reverse complement strand
TCGAGCAAACTCAATCATACCGCCTTAAAAATGAAACTCTATATCTCTGCTACCCAAACAGCTTTCAAACAATTACGTCATCTAAATGTTGTCAAATTCTTACCTACTGCGTAAGGTCAGTTATTAAGTGATATTGTAACAATACATACCATTTCTCAGGAGATTTTGCCGTGAAACTTCATTACTTCTTACTTGCTTTATTATTCGCTTTAATTGCGCAAAGCGAAAATACTGTCTATGCCCAAAAAAATACACGCTCGCCAAAATCATCGGTACGGCTGCCGAATTATTACGAACTTCTTCGGGAATATGAGCGCGAGATGAAAGAAGCAGGCGTAAAATCGGGTGATGATGAAAGTCGCGAGAAAGACCATGACGATTGGAAACATATCGAACGGTGGAAATGGTTCTGGTCGTCGCGGGTAGATGAACGCGGGAATTTCCCGAACGCCGCGATTCTAATGCGCGAGTGGGAAAAATCCGGCACTTACAATGCAAGATTGAAAATGGATGGGGTGCTTGGCGCAAATGCTTTGGCACAATGGAAACAATTAGGACCGTCGGTCATACCTATTGATGGAGGTACAGGAAGGCTGAACTGCGTCCGTATTTCCGATAAGAGTCTCAATACAATTTGGGTGGGAACTGCTGCCGGCGGTGCATGGAAATCTACCGACGGCGGAACAAATTGGTCGCCTATGACAGATTATCTGCCTGCTTTAAGCGTATCCGACATTGCCATACATCCAAATTCTGTCAATACTTTATTTATCGCAACAGGCGATGCCGATGCCGCAGGCGGATACGTGCATTATAGTGCGGGAATCCTACGTTCGGACGACGGGGGCAAAACATGGAACCCGACAGGGCTGAGCTATCGCCAAAATCAACGATATTCAATAAGCCGTTTGCTTATCAGCCCTGCTACGCCAAATCTGATGCTTGCCGCAACCAATGGCGGCATTATGCTGAGTTCGGACGCAGGCGCAACGTGGAATAATGTACAGTCGGGGAATTTTCGCGACATGGAATATCAACCTAACAACCCATTAACCGTATATGCCTCAACGGGTAGCACGGTGTATAAATCTACAAATGCCGGAAAAAATTGGACGGCTTTAACATCAAGCGGAATTACCGGAACCATAAATCTGAAATTAGCCGTTACACAGGCCAACCCTGCTTATGTGTATGCTCTCGGCGCGAACAATCAAAGAGGCTTTGCCGGAGTTTGGCTTTCGTCGGACGCGGGTGCTACTTGGAAAAAGCAATCATCTTCGCCCAATCTGCTCGATTGGAACGTGAAAGGAACGGGCGCGGGCGGGCAAGGCGAATACGACCTTGCCATAGCGGTTTCTCGAACATCGGCTACAGCAATAAGCGTCGGCGGAATTAATATATGGCGTTCCGTCAATGCCGGTATAGGCTGGGAATGTGTGGCGCATTGGGCGGCCGCCGGCGGCAAGCCTTATGTTCATGCCGATATTCATGACCTGATTTATACGCCGGACGGGAAACTATATGCCGGTACGGACGGCGGACTTTTTGTTTCGCAAGACGGAGGAACTTCTTGGATAGATTTAAGCAAAGGATTGTGCATTACTCAATTTTACCGAATCGGCGTTGGCTCTACGAACGCAAATATTGTCATCGGAGGCTCGCAAGATAACGGCACAAGCGGCTACAACGGCTCCAAATGGCGACAGGTTCTCGGCGGCGACGGAATGAATTGTCTTGTGGATTACAAAAATGCCAATATCGCCTACGGTGCGCTGTATTACGGCGATATTTACAAAACTACCGATAATTGGGAGTCTTCACACCCATTCGTGAATCCGGATATAACAAAAGAAAACGGTGCATGGGTTGCGCCGTATCAGTTGCACCCGACAAATACGAATACGGCATTTGCCGGCTTCAGAAATGTGTGGCGCACTACTACGTCGGGCGGCTCTTGGGAAAAAATCTCGAACTTCAATCAAGGATCATTGACTATTCTTGAAGTTGCAAAGTCAAACCCAGATTATATCTATGCAGGAAATTCTAATGGTATTAAATATACAACAGACGGCGGTACGGCTTGGAATAGCTTAAAACTTCCGGCCAGCGTACCTTCTGCCGGTTCCATTGAGATTGACCCCAAAGTTCCTAATAGAATATGGATAGGTGTTGGCGGTTTCGGCTCGCTGAAAGTTCTTGAGACAAACGATTTCGGCACTAATTGGACGGATATTTCAGCCGGTTTGCCGGCCATTCCGGTTAATTGCCTCGCTTACAGTAAAAATTCGCCGGATAGAATATATGCCGGAACAGATATAGGCGTTTATTATCGCGACACTTTAACCAAGACGTGGATAGCCTATAGCGACGGTATGCCGGCCACCATAGTTTGCGATTTGGAAATTCACTATGGAACGGGAAAACTCTACGCGGGAACGTTCGGGCGTGGAATTTGGGTTGGCAATCTCGCTAACTGCAATACTAAAATCGATCTTGCCGTAACGCAAAAAGGCAAATTGACTTTCTGCGAAGGCGATAGTGTTACCTTGACCGCGCAAGGCGGGTATTCGTCCTATCTATGGTCCAATGGTGCGGCAACGCCGTCAATTACAATCAAAACAAGCGGAGAGTACAGCGTAACAGCATTAACATCAAGCGGTTGTCCGGCCATTTCGGCCGGTTTTACGGTTACGGCCAAGCCGCAATCTATGCCAAATATTTCCACGAATAAACCGAAATATACACTTTGCGGTGCTGCTGACAGTATGCAACTGACAGCGTCTATCGGTTTTACATCGTACCGCTGGAACAATGGCGACACTACGCGGCGCATAACAATTCGCAAGCCGGGCAAATACTACGTGGCCGTTTCCAAGCCCGAATATTGCGACGGCGTAAGTGATACGGTCGAAGTTAAAATAATGGAGCCGATACAAGCGACGATTACGCGAAACGACAATCAATTAACGGCAAATCCTGTGGGCATAATGTATGAATGGTACATTGACGGACAGAAAATTCCCGGCAATGTCGGTAGAACTTATACGGCTAAAGAAACTGCCGGAAAAATCAGAGTGGCAGTAACCGACTCCAACGGATGTCGTTCGCTTTCTGAAGAAATTATACTTGCAATGGAAGAAAGCGTATTTTCGGAAGATCTGGATATAACCCCAAATCCCACTACGGGCGATATTTTCATCAGCCTTGACTTGGCAACGTCCGGCTCGGTGTTCGTAGAGCTGATAGCAACAGACGGCAAAATTGCACGCTCGGAAACTGTAACCGTTCAAGATGCAAAACTCAATATGAAGCTAACAACAAATAATCTTCCGGCCGGTGTATATTATCTTCGGGTAACGTCAAACGGGCGTGAATGGCGGCAACAAGTAATTAAGCAATAGCGGTTGTGCGTATCGGTGTTAAGAACAATTCGCCTCAAAGCCAAAAAATACGCAAAGCGTAGAAATTAGGGTGTAATTTGAAAGATCGGACAACTTTGCAGTAAGTTTTATTTCTTAAATTAAAGTTTAACTCAAAAATTGTATAAAGCAGTTGGTAACGCTTGGAAATACGCGATTTTATTAACCTTTGTATTTCAGGCTTGTGCCGTAATCCGAGCACCGGAAGGTGGTCAGCCCGACACGACGGGGCCGGCCGTTGCATCATATTCGCCTGCACAACGAACGGTAAATTTCACGGGTGAATCCGTTAAAATCGAATTTAGCGAGTATGTGAATATGGCGAGCGTTATGCAAAACATCTTCATTTCGCCGCCGGTAGCCATAGAGCCGAATTGGAGCGGTCGTGAGTTTGAGATAATATTCACGGATAAACTCGCGGCTAATACAAGTTATGCAGTAACATTTGGAACAGAATATACCGACCTGCATAATAATAAACCGGAGGAAGCATTTTCTTTGATTTTCTCGACCGGTCCGACTGTTGACAGCGGAATTATTCGCGGACAGGTTTTATCGCCAAATCCTGAAGGAACATTCATATTTTTATATCCTCTCGCTGGTATCAATGCCGACACGCTAAATCCTTTGCATACAAAACCAAAGTATAAAACACAAGTCGGTTCAAGCGGTAAATTTGAATTTATCGCTCTTGCCGATGGATTTTACAGACTTGTAGCGGTTCGTGATGAATTTAAAAACTCTGTCCTCGATGTTGGAACAGACGGCTTCGGATTGCCGTGGAAAAGCGAAATTAGTGTAAAATCCGATGTGCCTGAAATTGTTGATTTATTGGTAGGACCTACAAAAGACACATTAGGCCCGACAATGTATGACGCTCGCTCTTTATTTTCGAGGGTTGTAGAAACTGCTTTTAGTGAAGATATAGACACAACTTCCGTGCGCCCGGAAGCATTCCGAGCGGCAGATTCTGCAAGCGGCGATTTCATACCGATACAATATGCATTTTTCGGAAAAAACGCGAAAACAATACGACTTATCTTAGGTAAAGAATCGGAAAATTCTCGAAAAATTCGATTAAGTCCTGTAATGGATTCAGCATATACTTTACGAGATATGGCCGGGAATAAATTGCGCGATACATTAACCTCGCGCTATGTAACAATGTCGTCGAAGCCAGACGATGCTCAGGTGCAAATTATACGCTCTACATTACGCGATAGTTCAACAAACGTAGAAGTTAGCCCTATTTTCGAGGTAAAATTTTCAGGAGCGGCCGATATAGATAAGGCAATTGCATCTCTTGTAGATATATCTGCAAGAAAGTCTATTGCGGTAGAAAAGCGAAACATACAAGGGACGGTTCTGCAGATTACCCCCGATGAAAAATTAGAACAAAATCATTGGTATGAATTACAAATTAAATTTGACAATATAGTTGGTTGGAATGGACTTCCGATGCATGATACCACGGTAATATTGCATTTCCAAACCATAGACTTACGGCAAACAGGAAAAATTACGGGTATTCTGAAAGACAGTTCGCATAATTTAAATCAAGATTCTGACAGAAAAATTATAGGTTATAATATTTCTTTAGTATCTGAGGACGGTAAAAGGTGTTATTCACAGACCTTATATAATGTAGGTGTATTCGGATTTGATGCCATTCCTGAAGGTAAATATTTTATTGAAGTGTATGCAATTGAAAATTTCCCGCAACAAAAAAAAGTGGATTATTACTACGGTTCTGCATATCCATATCATCCAAGCTGGCGTTTCTATCGGCATAATTTACCTATAATTTCACGCCCGCGTTGGACTACTGAAGATGTGATAATAAATATCAGCGAGTAAAAAAGGTATTTTTCTTGTACATTACTTTTGTTCATAAGCCTTGCTTCATCGGTTTTTATTGGATTATATAATTTTTCGTCATTCGCGCTATATTATCGTAATATATTTAGGATTAAGCTGATTGGTAGGTGTATTGAGTGTATTTTGGTAAGATTTGTTTTGATTTGACGAAAATATTTAGACGGTTCGGAGTAATTCCACCGGCGATAATTAATCAGAAAAAAATATTTTTGGCCGTTTGTTGTTTTTTATGTAAATTGATAATACATCTTTAGTGCCATCAATTTTCGGAGAAAAACTATGAGTTGCGGTTGCAAATCCCCTTCGTCGGTTGACAGTTGGAACGATTTTCAGGCAATGTCGCCCCATAATCCGCTTGACCTGATTGAATATGCCGACATCAATGGTTCGATTGTAGGAACGTTTATCAATAGTTCGAGTTTTCTCCTTCCCGATACTGCTACGCAGAATCCCGTCAACCCCACAGCCGGACCAACTCCTCCGGTTATTGCCTCGTTTTGGAGCGCAAACTCGTTTAACATTCCGAGCGCACCTATTTGTTATGCCAACGGATATGACAATATACAGAAAGTGTCGGATGCCAAGCAATGGAATTTTACCCACATCACCTCTAATCCGAACCCTGTGCTTGCAATGCCGATGCGTAACGTAATATTTCTGCGTGGCGGCACGGATTGGCGTATGGAAATACCGCTTGCTCTCGGTGGCGGTCAATATCCGAACCTGCAGCTTAGTTTCCGTGACAACGCCGGAACGCGGGGTGATTACGCCGGGACAATTCCCGTGATTGACTTTTCTAATGCCGTCGCGCCATTCAGTGGCAATGTAACGCTGAACGTAGTATTACGCACAACAGGTCATGTATTCATGGCGTTACGTGCAATAGACAATTCTATCACTCCCGTGTGGAGTATGTTCGCAATGGAATGGATTATCGTGCCATGAAAACGTCGTATTTTTTGCCGCATGCGGGAAGCAACGGATTAGATAGATTGATTTCCTCCCTACGATCGCATTATAGTTCACCTATAAATGTAACGAGCACAAATTCAAACAATAACCGGATAAATCCTAATCATACAGACTTATCCGGTATTGCTATTGAAAATAGATTAGCCGCTCTAAACGAGGATTTATTTAATTTCGTTAGAAATTTATCTGCGAATAAAAAAAATGTTGATTCATTACTAAAATCAATAAATAGATCGTTTGATTACTCTTCTGATATAGTCCGTGTTAGCATTGGTGTTTCTGATAAACAAATAAATAATTCAAAAAACATAGCAGAAAAAGTATCAAAAAATCATGTCGTATATATTGCGAGTGAAAAGGAGGTAGTTTTTAGTTCCGTAACTTTCTTAGACAACAATAATTTAAGAACTCAAATTATAGATAACAATCAATCACTTTACCTTGATATCATATACGAAAATGACCCGTCTGGAGGATGGACACTGAATATGCCGAGCCCGTTAAATTCAATTACGGTTCAGTCAGAGGTACCATTTGATGCTATATCGGGAATTACCGCGGTAATGTGGTTGTCATTGCAAATGATTAACAGCAGAAAATTATCTTTAAAAAATGATAGAATAAATAAAGGCGAATCTCTCCATGAAGTGCGTTATCGGTGCTTTCAACATGACTATTTATGTACATTTTCTTTCGGCGAATCAACAATAATAACCTTAGATGGTCGGCTGTATTTATGGTTTCCTTGTGGAGGCGAGGTTGAAATTAATGTGCTTGACTGTTGCCAACAGCATGATATTGACTTATGGTGTTCTGAAACACGTTATCCTGACGCATGGTTGGCGGATGCAAAAGTCATTGCTTGTGTTGTAGGTAAAGTATTAAGTAAAATAACTGCTTACAATTTTATTTGCGATATCATAAATGTTGCATTTTTTCTTTCCTATTATTCTGACTTGGTGTCTTTGTTCTTTGTAGGGTCATTAGCTTCGCCGGCACTTTATTCAGGCAATGTTCTTGGCCTTAATGGTAGGAATCGCAACACTTGTTTATGCGGTGGCCGTGAACCAGTTGCGCTCTGTACAGATGAGTGCCGAGACATTTGTAAAGAACGTGGATTGCCGGTAGATTGCGTACCTTGTCAATGGAGATGTGAATATAGAAACGGTATTCCGCTTAACAATGGTCACCCAAGATTTATTGATTTCGGGCAACCAGAACGTTGTTGTCAAGGTACTGATAGAGTAAATGTTAACCCAATGGGAAGACCTTGTAATCCCGAGCCGGATCTATGTCCAACTTGCTTTGAATGTTTTTGGGAGTGTCGCTATAATCCTGACAAGCAAAAATACAGAATGGAAGTTGCTATTGATAAAGAAAATGGGCTACCATGTTGCAGGCACACGCCCGGTTCGATAAATAATTTTGAAAAAGAACTATGCGATAGAAATAATCAAAAAGGTAAAGGTAAAAGAAAAATAATTTAGAGATTATTTTGTAGTAAAACTATGAAATATAATATAGTTGCTTTATACTTGGTCATTGCATTTCTAATACTTTCTCATATAGTATTAGGTGGTTGTATGTCGTTCAATGACGATACCCCTTCTTCTGAGTTTTATTATCCTTGTACGAACGGGCGGGTAATTGCGGCTAACATTGCACAATGGAACGGAAGCAGCTGGTCTGCGGTTGGATCGGGTGTTAACGGTACCGTTTCGAAAATAATAGTTGATAGCATTAATAATGAACTCTATGTATTCGGTGAGTTTACGATAGCCGGCGGAATATCGGTAAACGGCCAGGCGAAATGGGATACTCGTAATCAAGCATGGTCAGCAATACCAACTATTCCGCGATTAAACACAGGCACTTCGGTACCATTGCCAATGTTGGTAATAGGTGGCAATATTTATCTTTGTATCCGACAAACTGATACGTTGTTCAACCCTAATGGCTCGCAACTTGTCGGTGTTGGGCTTGTGCGTTGGAATGGTATAGAATGGCAAATGTTGCACAAATTTTCTTATGACTATTGCCGGTGTGGTAGCAATGAACCGCCCTATATTGTGGGTAGCTTGGGAAATACTATCTACATAGTTGCAAAAAGAGAGAATGATACCATTTTCGGACAATATATTTATACGTATAATATAAATTCCTTAACGCTTACAGATTCGACGGCGGAAATGATAAGAAACAGATATTCTTATTCTTCATTTGGCTTAGGTTCAATGTACGAGTTTTATATGCCGTTTGCTTCAACTTCGCAGGGTTTGTATTTCGATAATGGAAACGGTATTTATCTCTATAATACTACCGGCACCTCATTATTTCTTCCCTATAAAACTGAACCTTCTGGAATTTTGCTTGATTTGGCGGCAAATGCAAAATATATTGCTTTTAAACGCTATTTGTCAAATACATACATCGACTCATTGATACCTGCGCTCGCAATTTACAGAATCAATGATAAAACCTTATTTTCACCTACATTTACCCCTCAAAAAACAGCCCTTATTCCCCTTCCGAATGGAAATGGTTACCGCAAAGGATGGGGATACTGTATTCTGCTTGACGAAAACATCTTATATATTGGCGGTTCCTACAATTGGCATTTAGGCGCGACCGAATTCAACTCTATTGCTGCATATTCACCCGAAACAGGGTTTTGGTCAAATGTGGGTGGCGGTATTTGTGGTGAAGTGCGTTCTATCGTGAAGTTGCAAAACACCTTATATGCAGCGGGAACATTCGTAGCTGCTGGTCGTTAACTCTTTAAAGCCCGTGTGTCTGGATATCCTTTTTCTCGCCGGCTCTTAGAAAATGAAGATGGCTTGCATTGTTGTGCAGGCTCACCCGAAAAAGACATTTCGGCTGAACGCCAATGCGAGAATAAGAATAGAAAAGACAAAATAAGGTATATGGTATAGATTTTTCGCAATTGAACTCAACTTTTCATACAATGAAAGAAAGAAATGAATAAGTATTATAAGTATATTATATTCATTGTGCTCGTCGGCATAGTTTCTTGCTATGACCCGACGGAAGATATTCCTACGGTATGCTTTACATTAAGCAGAGATACATTGCAAGTAGGCGATACACTGTATCTGTATGATTGTTCCGATTGTAGAGGAATTACGGTTCAATGGGGAGATTCGGTAAAATCATATACGGACAGCTATACCTACGATAAGGGGCAAAGCGGAAATCACACATTTCGGCATATTTACGGAGATACAGGAAGATTTGTTATTAGAGTGAGTGTATATAAAACAATGCAGCGGGGCTTAGATTGGGGTGCAACATTTCGATATGCTGAAGGCTATGATACAATATTGGTACAATAAAGTTACGCCGTATGAAAAATCTTCTCATTATATTTTGCATGGCATTTTTCTTGATTAGTCAAACGCCGTCGGTTTCTGCAGTTACAAAAGATTCAAATTCTCATAACTTTATTTTTGTCGATATCCCAAATCCGGTTGGAGGTATAGGGATAAATTTTGGCATTTCCCACTTCTATGATACTATCCGGTTAGCGGGAACGACACTTCCCTATTTTTTAACCGGGTTCACAGGTATAGGAAAGGCGATAATGACACCGAGTAATGTGTTTAATATGCCGTTGATAATTGGAATTTGTTTTGGTCGCCAAAATTGCTTGGAACTTGATGCAGGATTAAGTATTGAATATTGGGATACTCGCGAGCTCCCGCTTGAGTCAGCGACGCGGAATGCCATAAAGCCGGTTGCCATTGATAGGCTACCGTTATCAACGCGCAGCAGGAGGATTTATCTTCAGAACAGGAATGATGGGGGTATTGCAAATTGATAAAGTAATTCAAGGATTTTATCTTTGCTTTGGTTACGCATGGTAGAGCCTACAGACTAATACATTGCCTATCCGACGCGCCATTATTGTAGCTGGAAATGTATGTATGATTAAAGTAAAAAAAAATGGGACTTAGTTATTGACTCGGAAAAATGAGAATAATTTACCTTGCTGTTCAGACACGCCAGCACGAGATATTTCCGTCGAAAATGACTGTAACAACAAAAACAGAGGGGATAAACCATATAGAATTATTTAATTTATTATGCCAAAGAGAAAGAGGCGGATTCAACAGTCAGGTACAACGGTCTAGATACTCGAATTCAGCAGTCAAGTGCAACGGTCTAGATAAATAAAAAGTAGGGTTAGGTGTCATAGAGCAATAACCCAACCAAAGATTATCACAAACCGGAGCACATAATGTCACGGAGCTATAAGCACCTAACCCAAGAGC
>JADZAA010000064.1 GCA_020852855.1 Bacteroidota bacterium | reverse complement strand
TAATATTTTCAACTTTATTTTCAGTATTTGCAACAGAATTTGCTTTGTTGTTAAATAACCATGGCTTTGCGGCTTCGTCATTTGTAAAATAGCTATACATCAAAGCGCCAATTTTCATTTCTCCGGCTGCCGAAAGATGCAGTCCGTCTTCTCCTATATCTGTTTGGCAATCAATGGAGAAACCGTCGCCACGTTTGCGCGAACCATCTGTCCAATGATATGAACCCCAAGTAACAAACGGAATTACAGCATTAGCACCTTCATAAGCATAGGCATTATCGCCGCTCATTTGTTTCTCGATAATCCATTTTATTGCCCATCCGTTGTAATAATCTCGAGGGTGCAATAAACCTTTCCCGACAGTTGCGCCCGGACTTATATCAATAAAACCGCTGTAAGCACGTGCGGTTATGTAGCAAATTTTTATGTTCGGATATAAAATGTGAAGCGTTTGCAGTAGAGTTAAGAATTCATCGCGTAATGATTGCGGGGCACGTGGAAATGTTGTATCGGCGGTTTGTGTGTTATCTGTTTCAATCCACGCAATTTGAACCTGTTTGTTCGTTACACCGGAATCCGCAAATTGTTTTTCCGCTTGCTTCCAATAATTGTCCGTTAAATCTTTCATTTTTTGTATGCCCTGCCCGCCAATACAAGTATTAATTAATTTCAAGGCTTTATTCTTATTTGTAAGCGTATCAATTTGTTCAATAAACCGGTTAAATTCGGTACGTGGATTTGATGCACCGACACCAATCCATACAATTTTTCCCGATGCGGATGGTTGCCCGTTTTCATCTAAGGGTTGAATTGAAGCAGCTTGCCCCATTGCTTTATTTTTGTGGTCGCTTGGGCGAGTGTTTAAGCCGTTGTAATACAAACCGCCGCTAAAATCTCGCCATTGCATATTTTCTAAGTCTGTCAGAGGGGTTAAGGCATCGGTTTGTTTGTCGCAATTTTTCTGTGCAATTAAATCGATATGTATTATACATGCAAACAACAATATAGTTGCGATTTTCATGACAGCCCTTTCTTTTTACGGACTTGAAAAAACAGAAATTTAATTGCCGATAAAAAACTGATTATTTGTTTTTAAGGTTTTATTCGTCGAGTATTTTGGAAGCGAGCGCACCGCGCAAACCTTGATAGCCGGTAAGTTCGGCATCTATTGAGCCGATTACTACTTTTGTACTGACTTTTACGGGAATTTTACGCTCGTCGTCTGAAAGCCAAATAAGTATTCTGCCGTCGGATTTGAACAGTCCGCCTTCTACAACCATCGGTTCAATAACAACGCAACGGAATTTTCCGGCCTCAACTTCTACTGTTTGCCGTCCGAGTATTTTTATGCCGAGCGAGTAAGTTGTATCGCCGAAGAAATTATGAAGTTGTATTATATCGCCTTTTTTCTTGGCTTTAAGGTCGAGTGTCCGTACATAATAAAAAGCCGATACAATATCATGGCAGAAAGGCGGGATTGGGTGTTTTTTATCGGAAGTAATAGCAAAATTATTCACTTGGTCAAATTTTGCAGTGAAATCGCGGCGATAACCGCCTTCGCGAATATGCTGCTCGAATTCGTGTGGAAAAACGCCGTCAATATCCATTACAGTTCGATATTGGTCATGCACTCTATAGAGCCAATCCAACGACTTAAGCGAACGCGCCTCGAAACGAGCGTCAAAACATTTTTTATCGTTGCGAATAACCGCTTGCGGCATAACGGTAAACGAGGCTGTTCCGGCCGTTATGAATTTATAGCCGATACTGTAATCAAGCCTTTCACCAAGTCCGAAGGCTTCATTATTAACGAAACGAATACCCGGAACGGAAGATTTTTCCGCACCGTTGTCCGGACGGAACGACGTAACCAACAATAGCGACAAACACAGCACTACAAGCCGCAATAAGCGGGCGTTTCGACGTATAGACAATCGGTTATTCATGGTCGGAAACGCAAAATGAAAATTACTCGGAAATGTTATGTCGTTCAGACGTTTTGCCGTATAAATTATGTTGACTGCGAACTTCGTCGCGTGCAAAAACTTCATTTTTGCGTCGTGAGTCGCGCTCGAGTTTCTGTTTATATTCGATTATCTTTTCCAATAGTCCTTCTACTGACGATGCAAGTATTTGCACCGCAAGCAGTCCGGCATTTTTTCCGCCGCCAATGGCAACGGTTGCAACCGGTACGCCGGCGGGCATTTGCACTATCGAGAGCAAAGAATCTTGCCCGTTCAGCGTTTTTGTGTGAATTGGAACACCGATAACGGGTAAAGGGCTGAAAGCAGCCGTCATGCCGGGCAGATGCGCCGCTCCTCCCGCGCCGGCAATAATTACTTTAATGCCGCGAATATGAGCGTTGGAAGCGTAATCGGCCATATCTGCCGGCGTTCTATGCGCAGAAACTATGCGAATTTCGTAAGGTATGCCGAATTGTTCGCAAATAACTGCGGCCTCGCTCATTGCAGGCAAATCGGAGTCGCTGCCCATGATTATACCGACAAGCGGACTTTCGGAAGTATTAAAATGCGGAATGTTCATTAAATTCTGCTTTTGTTTTTTTTTCGATATAAAATAGCGGCTGATAATGCGATTTTCATGCAACTTCCCGCTTGATAATTCCCCATAGATTTTCGCGGCCTTTGTGCAGTCGTGCCGAATAAGGGAGAACGTCTATGCAACCTTTGCAATATTGCGTTACGCTGCGCAATTGCTCAACTCTTTCGGCTTCCATTTGCGCCGAGATTTTATCGCATTTTGTTAAAATTACGACAAATTTACGGCCGGCGTTTTCCATTCGCTCCATAAGTTCCAATTCTATCGGTTGCGGGTCGTGGCGTGAGTCCGAAAGAATGAAAACTACACGAAGCTGCTCGCGCCCCAAAAGGTATTCGTAATTAAGTTTCAGCCAATATTCGCGTTGAGTTTTAGGCGCGGAGGCATATCCGAAACCGGGCAAATCGGCCAGCATCCAACGGTCTTCTACCGAAAAAAAGTTGATTTCCTGCGTTTTCCCGGGTGTTGCGCTTATTCGTGCCAGATTATTGCGCCTTACAATGCTGTTCAGCAACGACGATTTTCCTACGTTAGAGCGGCCGGCGAAAGCCGCCTCCGGCATATTGCTTTGCGGAAAGTCGGCAACTTTGGTTGCACCTTTAACAAAATTCGCTTGTATGTTCATAAAATTCAAAGAAATAAACGAAACGAAAGAATTGCAAAGGCTGTTTGTTGCGGAAAAATTCAGGGTAGAAAATGCCGGAAATATATTATTCGGCTAAACGGAAAGAGCGGTTGCTTGTCTTTCTACGGCTGCGAAAACCGTGTCTACGGACAAATGATTCATGCACCAATATTCCGAATTTTGACAGGTCGGGAGATAGTAACATTTACATTCTTGCGACGGCCGGGCTATTTCTCCGCGCCCATAAAGCTCAAATTCATTGGGATTGAAAATATTATTCATCAAAACAACGCGCTTTTGCAGTCCGATTGCAATATGCAACCCCATTGTAACGGCGGTAACAACAATATGGCAATTATTCATAATACCGAAAAACCGCCTTAACGACGCAGGCTCTGCCATTATCGCACCTGTTTGCGCTTGCAATTTGCGATTACGTGCGGCTTCTTGCTCGCCGCCTAAAAGTAATGCAGTCATACCGGCATCTTTAATGCGCAGTATCAACTCTTCCCAACGTTCGTCCGGCCATAGGCGCGAAGTCCAACGTTCGCCGCAACCGGTATTAAGCCCGACGATTAAGCCGTGCGCCGAAGTATTCAAGCCGGGTACGGGCTCTTGCTGAATAGTAGGCAGCACATATTCTTCGCCGGCAAAATTCCAGCCGCAAATCGAGAAAATTTCCTGCGGATAAGATTCGGTATTTTGTTTGCTTATATCGTCGAAAATTCCGCGAATAAATTTGGGCTTTGCACGGACATCGCAAGGGGCCGGTTTGCCGTTGAGCAGCGTAAAGCCTATGAATTTAGTGGCATTGAGTTGTTTGGCTACGGCACAGGCCTCCAGGTCTTTATCGAGGTTGATTACGGCTGCAAAATTCATTGCACTAAGAATCGCGAAGTTTGCGGCAGTTGGCGTAAAGGCTTTTACGGTGTCGGGCAATACGTCGGGAGTATAGGTAAGCCACCATACGGGCGAGCCCGGATATTCCGTTTCAATGCGCCGCAACAGAGGCGTTGTACGAATAATATCGCCCGCTGCGCCAAGTTTTATGATAAGTATTATACCGCATTGCGGAGTAAAATATTCGCAATTTTCGCAATGAACGCCGTAGAGTTTATGCGGTCGGCACGGAATGTCGCCTCGAAAATACAAGCAATTCGGACGATATGACGGTAAATCGGAATTTATAAGCATAGAAAAGCCGGGCTTTTGCAGAAAAGTACCGACTGACTACAGCCGATATTGCAACCAAAATGAAAAAAACATATTGCCTACGACGCTTTCCTTAAATTCGCCTATGCGTTGCGGCGTAAGAAGTTCGCCCCGATTATCGTTTCGATTGAACAAGTTTACCGCACTATAGGCTATGCTCATATTTACGTACAACGGGTCTAATAATTCGCCTTCTACGCCCAACCGAACAGCCGCACCGAACCTTGTAGCCGACTGTTTTGTAGCCGGAGTTTGTACCAATACAGTATCGAAAACTTTATAGTAAAGTTGTCGTTTAAATTCTATGTTTTCCAAAAAAGAACAATTGGCTTCGGCACCGGCATATATTTTTGCATTGGCCAATGGCAATGTTGCAAAAGCATATTCAAAGCCGCCGGAAAGCGAAAGAATGTTCATTGTGTGCCGCCCTATCAGCTGGAAGAATTTTTCCTCCATACGTTGGCCGCCGGACAGAAATAGGTAATCGCCGCCGAGTGTAACTCGGTATTTGCGATTTGTGTCGAGCATATAAATTGCCCGCAACGAAATGCCGGGTTGCTGTCCGTAAATTCCCCCTCCGAAAACATGAGCCGTATCGGGGAAAAGCGGTTCGCTGCCCGCATTATAGCCGTTTATCCAATATGTAGTCAGTCCGCCGGCTATGTAAAGTGGAGATGCAGATGCGGCATTCTGTCCGTTTGCAGTAAAAACCGGATACGACAAAATGAACAGTAAAATTATGAGTGACGCTATGTTTTTCAAAAGTTTTCTCCCGCAGCGTAAAAATTGTGTCAGATGCGTTCTTTGATACCGTATTCGGTGATTTTATTCGAGTTTTTGACTATCAGTTCGCCTATAAGTCCAATTGAAATCAACTGTACGCCCACGATTATCAGGGCTACTCCGAACATTGCCAGCGGTCTGTTGCTTAGTGATGTTCTGCCGAGAGCCCATTCTATCGAAAGATACAAATCCATAATAAAACCTGCTAAGGCAAATAAAGTTCCCATCGTGCCGAATAAATGCAACGGACGCTTGACATAGCGCGTGGTGAACATTACTGTCAGCAAGTCGAGAAAACCTTTGAAAAAGCGACTGAACCCGAATTTGGAGTAACCGTATTTGCGAGGGTGATGGTGAACGGGTATTTCTGTTACGCGAAACCCTTCCCAAAATGCAAGAGCAGGCAAATAGCGATGCATCTCGCCGTAAACTTTAAGTGTTTTTACCACATCGCGCCTATAGATTTTCAGTCCGCAATTAAAGTCGTGCAATTTAATTCCGGCGGCAAGCGAAGTTACGTAATTGAACAGCAACGACGGCAAAGTCTTGTGAAAAGGGTCATATCTTTTCTTTTTCCAACCCGATACTAAATCATAACCTTCATTAAGTTTTGCAAGAAGATTAGGAATTTCGGCCGGATCATCCTGCAAATCTGCATCCATCGTCATTACGACATCTCCATGAACTTCGGCAAAACCTATGGCCAAAGCAGCCGATTTACCGCAATTTCTTCGAAATCTTATCGCATGTACGCGCTGATTTTCTGTTGCTATTTGACGTATAATCTGAAAAGAGTCATCGGTTGAACCATCATCAATGAATAAAATATCGTAATCGTATTCAGGTAATCGTAAAAATTGCTCGTCAATACGCTGAGCAAGCTCTTTTAACGATTCAGCCTCGTTCAGTAAAGGAATTACCAAACTGACCGTTGTACGCAGCGAATTATTTGTTGAACTGTTATTGTCGGACGGTTCTTGAATCATGCGATTAGGTATGTCGTCGGAAGAAGCGCCGGGCTTGCCGATAATAAGTGCAATATCTGCAAATACGTAAAAAAGTAACGGAAAATTAGCGTTTCATCGCCAATTAACCAAGCCGCCGCAATTGAAAAGGCTGTTTGTTCGGTCTAAAATTACAGTTGTCCGCGTGTCCGCGCAATTTGGCTGTAACATTTTCTATGATGTAGTCCTGTTGCTCGTGGGTTAATTGCGTGTATAAAGGCAAACGCAACAAGCGGCCGGCAAGTTCTTCGGAAACAGG
This sequence comes from Bacteroidota bacterium, assembly GCA_020852855.1. Taxonomy (GTDB): domain Bacteria; phylum Bacteroidota; class Ignavibacteria; order Kapaibacteriales; family UBA961; genus JADZAA01. The sequence continues at coordinate 6,070 of JADZAA010000064.1, read as the reverse complement.
GCAATCCTCCGGACGAAATCCGAGTGCGCACCCCATGGGTGATGAATGAAGAGGAACATAATGAAATGCAGCGCAGATTTTTTGCCGGTGTAAATAGTGCATCATCTCGTCGCGCTCGTTCTGCGACGGCAACAGGAAATAGAACAAGTGTCCGTTTGGCTTGGCATAATCGGGAATTACAGGCAATCGTACTGATTCGGTATTTGCAAACTCCGCAAATGCCGTCATATAGCGTTCATAGATTCGTCTGCGTTGTGCGGCTATTTCGTCGGCTTCGGGCAAATTTGCTTCTAACAACGCAGCCAACGGCTCGGCGATAACATAGCTTGAACCTCTCGATACCCATGTATATTTATCAACGATACCACGTAAAAACTGCGTTCTGTTTGTTCCTTTTTCTATATAAATTTCCGCTTTTTGCGCTATATCTTCGTTTGCGGTCAAAAACGCGCCGCCTTCACCGCAAGAGATGTTTTTCGTTCCGTGAAAACTTATGCAACCCATGTCGCCGATAGAACCTAAATGTTTGTCTTTCCAATATGCGCCAATGCCTTGCGCCGCATCTTCAACAAGAAAAATATCTTTGCCTGCCAATGCACGGAAAGCGTCCATGTCGGCCGCTACTCCTGCATAATGTACGGGCATTATTGCCGCTGTTTTCGAGTTGATTTTTCGTGCTGCATCATTGGCATCGAGATTCATGGTTTCCGGCTCTACGTCGGCAAATACTACCTTTAGCCCGGCGTTCAGCACCGCATTGGCTGTGGAAGTAAAAGTAAATGACGGTAAAATAACCTCGTCGCGCCCTACGCCGACGCTGTGTTCGCGCACCATAGCGCAGGACAACTCAAGAGAATGTGAGCAAGAAGTAGTTAGTGATACGTGTTTAGTCTTGGTTATTTTCTGTAATTCGAGTCGTGCGCGTTCCGAATAAGAGCCGTTACCGGGCAAATCGCCGGAGACAACTGCCGAAATTATTGCCGATATTGCCGAAGCGGATAAAAAAGGGCGCGTTAATGGTATGAAATCCACTGTGTTGTTAGTCTGATTATTGAAATCGGTCTTATGGAAAATTATTCTGTCGCCGGCAATGAGCCTGCCGTTTTGCGAGAGCTGCTCTATGTCATATAACAGAACCTTGCGAATTTCAGAGGTGTATTAACGTAGTTATTACGATTATAGTTGCATAATCGCGTGCGTTTTGCAAAGTTTCCTAAGATATGGCATACGAGCCTCCGTGTATCGTTCTGCCGACGAACGCACTCACTTGGCGGAGATATTGGCATATATCGGTTATTTACCTTAATTTTGTTGCAACAGCACCGTGCCCGAAAGTATACTTTTAGTATATAACAGTAGCTTTAGCGCAGTGTATTGTCGAATTATACAGCAAAAAAAAGAATATGTCGTTCTATGTAACTCAGGGAAATTTAGAAGCAAAAACTCGGGATTGGCTTGCGCAAATCGCGCCGTTTAATACGCATAAGCTGGAACTCTGCAAAGATAAAGCCGCGCTTATTGTCGTGGATATGCAAAAGTTTTTCTTGGATCCCGATTCGCCGTCGTTTACTTGTGGCGGCCCCGCCGTACTTCCAACAATAAAGCGGCTTATAGAAGCCTTTCGTAATGCAGGGCGGCCGGTAATTTATACACGCCATGTTCATCATCGCAATTTGATTGATGCCGGCATTATGGCGGGCTGGTGGGAAGGTATGTGCCTGGAAGGAAGTACGGAAAGCGAAGTATGCGACGAAATCGCGCCCGTAGCCGGCGAAAAAGAAATTCTCAAGCACCGCTATTCTGCCTTTTACAATACAGATTTGGAGACCGTTTTGCGATGCTGCAAAATCGAGGATTTGGTAATAACGGGCGTTATGACAAATATGTGCTGCGAATCTACCGCACGCGATGCATATTTTCGGGACTACAAAGTATTCTTCCTTGCCGATGCAACGGGAAGCGTTACTGAAGAAATGCACGTTGCAAGTTTGCTTAATCTTGCCTTCGGATTTGCATTCGTTACTACGGCCGATAATGTGATAAAACAAATAAGCGGCTGAAATATTGCGCGTTTTGCCGCACAGATACAATATCCTTTTTGTGAAAACGTCGTTGAACGCGAATATACGGTAAACGGCATTGCCAATCAAAGTATGTGTTAAAACACATAAGCGCGCTTTTACGCAATGCAAATGCAGGCAAGAAATTTCGGTTGAAATATATTTTTTCACATTTACGGGCATTGCTCTATGTTCAATCAATTCAATGGGTTCATTATGAAAACAATGGCATCGTTGGCAGCTTCGGCGGCTATTCTTGCAGGCGGCTATTCGGCAACTGCAGGCGAATGGAAAGAAGACGCTTCTCATTCGACAATCGGCTTTAGTGCAAAACACATGGTTATCAGCAATGTGAACGGAAAGTTCAATGATTATTCTATAAATGTAAAGTCTGACAAGCCGGATTTCTCCGACGCAAAAATTGACGTGCGCATCAAAGCGACGAGTATAAACACGGAGAATGACAGGCGAGATAATCACCTGCGCAACGACGACTTCTTTGCAGCCGACAAATTCCCCGAAATATCTTTTGTCAGTTCTTCGATGAAAAAACTGAAGGGCAACAAATATAAAGTAACGGGAAATTTGACTATGCGCGGTATTACCAAGCAGGTTACGTTCGATGCGGAATTGGGTGGAGTAGTCAAAGACCCTTGGGGAAATCATCGAGCAGGATTTACACTGACCGGCTCGATTAATCGCTTCGACTACGGGCTTAAATGGAACGATATGATAGAAGCGGGCGGATTGGTAGTGGGCGAAACCATTAAAATTGCCTGCGAAGTGGAGTTGCTGAAGAAATCATAGTTTGCAACAAAAATTTTGCGAATTGGGAGTCAATACTCAATATTGCTCAAAAAAGCCGGAGTTTTCCGGCTTTTTTTGTATGCTTGCGTAGATATTCGGCAATTCGGTATTTTTGTCGAAAAAACGACGTAATTCGAGCCAAACGATGTATTAGCGGATAAGTTCCGAATATCTTATACAAACGGCTTGATGTACATGGGCAATCACCACGTGGGCAAGGGCTTCGTCGTTGAAACAGCATGAAAAAGGAAAATAGGCATCAATGAAACAGCAACGAATTCGTCGCATATCAACAATATTGATGCCTTTATTACGGCGATAATTCAAAAGAGAGTTGTGAAGCAAAGTAATCTACTTACATTTATTCTGCTTCGGACTTACTCGAACGGTAAATGCCGATCTGTATTTAATTTTTCAAAGGGGTTTTTAATATGCCATTGCTTGTTTTGCTTCGTCACGGTGAATCCGTGTGGAATCTCGAAAATCGTTTTACCGGTTGGGTTGATGTGGAACTGTCAGCTAAAGGCGAAACTGAGGCTCGCCATGCCGGTGAACTTATTGCACAGTATCCTGTAGATTATCTATTTACGTCAGTGCTTAAACGTGCCATAAACACGGCGGCATTAGCTCTTGAGGTTGCCGGCAAACATAATATCCCGACGGAGCGCGACCAAGCACTTAACGAGCGGCATTACGGCGATTTACAAGGGCTTAACAAAGACGATATAGGCAGGCAATATGGCCGCGAACAGCTTAAAATTTGGCGACGCAGCTACGATGTTCCTCCACCGAACGGCGAGTCGCTGGAAATGACGCAACATCGTGTTTTGCCTTATTTTCACGAAAAAATACTTCCCAAATTGCACGACGGCTTTAATGTGCTGATAGTGGCGCACGGCAATTCGCTTCGTGCGCTTGTGTCTGAGATAGAGAAACTCGATAAAGAGCAAATCCTCGAATTGAATATTGCCACAGGCTCGCCAATCGTCTATGAACTTAGTGCAAATATGGAAATTATATCGAAAACAGAACTGAAATAATCAATATTTTATGCCGATAAGACGATGATTTCTACGGTTAACGCCATTTTCTCGTTTATCTGAACTTCTGCCGCAATATAATACTCTATGCCAGCGAAAACAGCCGATATTGAGAACGGTATACTGAATAATCTTGAAACAAGATTCGGCATAGTAGGGCGTTCGCCTGCCATGACGCTTGCCGTTCGACGGCTTTTGCAGGTTGCACCAACCGACTTAACCGTATTGGTAACAGGCGAAACCGGTACGGGCAAAGAGGTTTTTGCGCAAGCGATACACGGGCTTAGCAAGCGGCGTAAATCCCCTTTTGTAAGTGTAAACTGCGGAGCTATTCCGGAAACTCTTCTCGAATCGGAATTATTCGGCCACGAAAAAGGTGCATTTACAGGTGCTGCCGACCAACGCAAGGGCTTCTTTGAATCTGCGCATAACGGAACAATACTTCTTGACGAAATAGGCGAAATGCCTGTGGCAACGCAGGTTAAATTACTGCGCATACTCGAAAACGGTGAGTTTTCAAGGCTCGGCTCGTCGGAAATTCGTCGTGTTAATGTTCGCGTTATTGCAGCTACAAATCGTGATTTGGAATACGAAGTAAAGCGCGGTAATTTTCGACAGGATTTATATTTCCGGCTCAATTCCGTGCAAATTTTGTTGCCGCCTTTGCGTAAGCGTAAACAAGATATACCTTATTTAGCCGAATATTTTGCTGCTCGTGCGGCTGAAAAGAATGGAATTGTTTTTGGCGGATTTACGGAAGATGCGATAGAAATTCTTGAAACGCTCCCTTGGCCTGGCAATATAAGGGAACTGCGTAATTTTATTGAAACCGTGGTTACTCTTGAACGCGGACAACGCATAACACCCGAAATTCTGCGCGCTCATATACGCCCCGCGCTGACATCGGGTACTAACTCCGACCTGCCCGTTAAATTTGAGCCTGAGCAAGATTACTATGCCGCACCGAGTACAGGCAGCAGTATAAATGCCGAAATAATTTATCGTTCGCTTCTGGAAATTCGAGCCGATATAGCAGACTTAAAGCGCGGACTCTCGATGATAATGGGTGTATTGGCAGAGCGGCGCGAAGTTGTAACAGTCGAGCCGGACGAAGAATCGCTTGATACAACCGACGCTACCGAACGCTTCGCAGACACTTTGGACGAAGAAGCCGCCCACGCAAATATTCGAATTAATGACATGGAAAAACGCTTGATTTCCGAAGCGTTGCGCCGTTCGGGAGGCAATCGTCGAATAGCGGCCGAGCAACTCGGAATTTCCGACCGAACGCTTTACCGTAAAATTTCAGAATATAAGTTGGAATGATGCCATTTGATTTCAGAGCGCAACCTTGCGTAGCATACGATAGAGTAATTCAAGCGGCAGTCCGACTATATTGTAATAGCAACCTATAATATTTCGTACAAATACTGCCCCGAAATCGTCTTGAATTCCGTAAGAGCCGGCTTTATCCAAAGGCGAACCGGTGGCTACATATTCCAAAATTTCCTTGTCGTCTAATTCTCTAAACGTTACTTCCGTTTTTTGCGTTTCGCAATGCGCCGTTAATTCCGGTGCGTGAACAACGGCAACACCCGTGTAAACCGTATGTGTTCGGCCGCTAAGACGACGCAACATGGCTTGAGCTTCGGCAGAGTCAGCCGGTTTATTCAATATTGCACCGTCGAGAACAACTATTGTGTCCGCACCGATAACTAAAGCTGCAGTATCTTGTTTGCAAGCAACGGCTTCGGCTTTCCGAAGGGCGAGGCCGGCTGCATATTCCGTCGGCGGCATATCGAGCGACATTTCCTCTTCGTTAATATCGGAAACTTGCACCGAAAAATCAATGCCGATTTGTTTTAGCAAGGCGCGTCGGCGCGGCGATTGTGAAGCGAGTACGACGGAACGTGAAAAAGTCAGCATATTTTCTCTGGAAACGGGTAATACAGTATAAAATAATCATTGAGTTTAGGAATTGTTTGTATCGTAAATTTTAACAGATGTTAGAGTTAATTATTTTATCTATGCCGATAATTATTAGAGTAGTTGTTACATTGTAAATCAATTAGTTAGACAATAATTCCATAAACCTGCACAAACTTCTAATACTTCATTGTAAAAATTTATATTGCGCAATCTTAATCGGTCGGATAATATCCT
>JADZAA010000063.1 GCA_020852855.1 Bacteroidota bacterium | reverse complement strand
GTTAATCTTTCCTTATTCCAATCAATTGTCTGAACCTGAATTAAAGGATTTTCAAAATTTTCAGAATTATTATCTGAAATATGTTTTTCATTATTGCTATTCATATTCTGTTAATTATTTAATTCTTAAAATTCAGGTTCTGACTTTTTTATTGTATAATCTTTTAAAGGTTAAACTCTTGCTTCCAAAGTTGATGAGCAAACCTGTTTTCATATTGTAAGCTTCAAGATAATTGATGGCTTGTGCAAGGTGAACGTCTTCCAATTCTATAATGGCTTTCAGTTCTACCATTATTTCATTCTCTACAAAAAAGTCCACCCTTCTTGTTCCTATTTGCTCATCCCGATAAAATATTGGCATTTCCATTTCTCTTTGAAATTCCAATCCTTCTAAGATCATTTCAATTTTCAATGCTCTTTGATAAATCACTTCCTGAAATCCATTGCCTAGCGTAGAATGAACACGCATAGCACAACCAATTATCTTGCTTGTGCAGTCCTGAAATTCGTCCGCCGTTCTCTTTAATTTTTCCATATTAATTCTGTTCATTCTTGAATTCTTGCAATTCAAGTTCAGACAATTTTTTAAAGTAGTGATATTCCTTAACAGGGGCTTTGTAATGCACTTCGACACCTAAAGTTTCAAAGTGTTTCATTGCACATTTTATTTTATACACTTCGCTTTCAGTCAATGCTTTTTTATCGTTGATGTCGTTTGTTCCTTTGGTTTCTATTACAAAGTAATATTCCGTTTCATCGCCAGATTTTAAACTTTTACGTTTCATTACCAAGCCAAAATCGGGTTCATATTCACCAATAGGAGTTTTGATTTTATACCAACTTGGCAATTTGATAAAACAAACAATATCGGGTTGGTTATCGGTTGCCTTAGCAAAATCATATTCTACATTGCTATCAATTAGCATTTTGTCAAACACGCCTCTGTTTGGCGTTTCAACATAATCGGACTTTGATACATTTTTTACAAAGTCGGTAAAACTGAAAGGAAAATCTTCACCTGTCAAATGATAATCCAAGCCCCGAAGCATTTCGTCCAGTTCTATGTTGCGGATAATTCCCGCAGCAGTATGAATGTATTGCGGTGGATTTTTAATGATGTGGTCTAAATTGGTTATGTTGTTTACAATTCTGAAAAGCGTTGTATAACTCAATCCTGTGTTTTCGCTTAGTTCTTCAACTAAGTCTAAAGGCGTGAATTTGGCTTTCAGTCTGTAAGTTTCAGTTCCTCCAAAACTATCTTCAATTCCTTCTTCCGAAATTGTTCCAATATTTCGACTGCTAACTTCCGCAACATAATCTGAAATTGTTATCAGGTTTATTTGTTCAGTAGCTTTTGCAATTAAACTTTCTTCATCAAAGGCAATTACATAATCGGTTTTCTTGGCTAATGCTTTCCAGAAGCGTTTAAATGCTTCGTCAATTGATGAATTGGTATTGCGTTTAAAACTTACTTCATTTTGTGGTTTGCCTTTGTGAGTATGCGACATTCCTGCACCGGCAGAAGCAGTTCCGTAAATATCTTTTATCTCTTTTTGATATTGGGTTACAAAGGTTTCGTAAGTTTCGTTTGGTATAACAGTCAATTGGTTTACTCTGTCTGCATCTTCTGCATTCAAAGCATCATAAACCCTTTGTCCATTTTGATTTACGCAAATACGCAAACCTCTACCAATTTCCTGGCGTTTACGAATTTCTGAATAGGCAGTATTAAGCGTTGCAATATTGAAAACATTGGGATTGTCCCAACCAACGCCCAAAGCAGAATGAGAAAACACAAATTCAATCGGGTTTCCGATAGTCAATAATTCGTCTTTCTTCTGTAAAATGAGTTCGTAGATTTTCTTTTGTTCTTTCAAACCTCCCTCATTGTCTGAATATTCACCTTTCGCATTTTGTGCAAAGTAATATCCCTGCAATTCCTGGATTTGTTGGTCAGTTGGAATTTTACCATCGTTATATTCAGGATAAATGGCTTTGTATTTTTCAACGAACAGGTTTTTAATCTTGGGTTCTTCGCCCATATAGTTTGAAACCTTGTCAATGAAAATCAAACTCAAAACCTTAATGCCTTTCGGTTGTAATTTTTGAGATTTTACAAAATGGCGATGTATGAGCCACTCTAACTGTAAAGCCCAAATATTTTCAACGTTACCTGATGCTTGTTTTTCAAAAAGTTCAACGCCATTGGTAAAAGTGATGCTCCATTTTTGCGTTTTTAAACTCTTGTTGATGCGTTCAATTTTGTAATTCAAATAACTTGGGTTATTCGTTTTCTCTCCCAGATTGTCGCCAACTTTCAACCAACTTGTTTCTTCAAAAACAAATTTCCCTGCTTTCAACTTCCACGCTTTTACTTTTGCCTTTGGTTCGCTTGTCCCGTTTTGAGTTGCTGTAAGTTCAATTTTAATTGTTGCTTCATCGTTTTTCTCTGTTACGGTCAGCACTTCAATTTTCTTTACCAGCCCTTGTTTGTAGCTATCGTAAGGAGTTAAACGGTATAATAAATTCTTAACCCTTTTGTGTGTTGCCGAATAACGTATTTTGAATAGAGGGTCAAGTGTTTTGAAAATTGTTTTTTCTCTGTCGTCTGCTTTTTCGCTGTATCGCTCTTTTCTTTCTTCTGCTGAAAGTGTTTTTAAACGCTCCATCATATTGTCGCTGTCCATTCCTTCCTGTGGTTCGTCCATAAAAATGATTGGTCGCACTTTGGCAATAGCGTCAATGTATGGGAGATTATTAAACAAATCTTCTCTTTGAGTTCGGTTTAATATTCTGTCGTCAGAAGCAAACGCAGCCGTTGTCATAATCATAACTTGCGGATGCTGTTCTTCAATGAAGTTGGTTACTTTATTAAGTTTCTTGCTGTCATAGTCAAAAGCCGAAACCTTGAAGCCATAAATACTTTCTAATTGCTTTTCAAAAGTTTTGAATGTTCCTAATGTTCCTTGTCTGATTGCAATTGACGGAACAAGTATGATGAATTTGGTAAAAGCGTAGTGTTTGTATAGATCGTAAATAGTCTTGATGTAAACAAGTGTTTTACCTGTTCCAGTTTCCATTTCAATGCAAAGGTCGTTATCGGCTGAATACTTTGCCGTTTCTTCGTCAATGCTGTTTTCTTTTGCAATAGCTTTGATATTGTCGGCTAACTGCAAAGCAGTTAGTTTGCAAAAATTAGAACGTATGCCCTCGATGCAAGCGTTGTCAAAGGTGTTTTTCTCTGTTCCGTCAAACACTTTAATGACAGCCTGAATAGCGGTGTCCTGATATTTTAAATTCTCTAATTGTAATTCCATTACTTCTTACCGTTCTTTTTGGTTAGGTATTTTATTTCTTCCTCTGCCGCTATCAAAATGTCTTTGGCGTATTTTTCGTCTGCCAGTTGATAAGCCACTTGTTTGCTCATAAACTTTATTACAAGTTTTGCAGCTTGTTTTTCAGTAAAATTGAATTTTTGTATTGATATTTTCCGCTATTGTTCATATTATTCTAAATGCTTGCCGCAACAAGCCTTACTCGTAACGTTCTAATTTGAACGTTTCGCCGAGGTAGCGTTTGCGAACCTCTGCGTTATTGGAAATATCTTCGGCAGTGCCGGAGCAAAATATATTTCCGTCAATTAAAATATAAGCGCGGTCGGTTATGGATAGTGTTTCATGCACATTATGGTCGGTAATCAGTACGCCTATGCCGCGGTCTTTGAGTTTGCGTACAAGCGTCATAATTTCTTCTACGGTAATCGGGTCTATACCGGCAAAAGGCTCGTCAAGCAAGATAAATTTCGGATTGGCGGCAATTGCGCGCGCAATTTCGCAACGGCGACGTTCGCCGCCGGAAAGCATATAGCCCATACTCTTGCGAATGCGTGTAATGCGAAAATCTTCGAGTAATTGTTCAAGACGCTCTTTGCGCTCGGCACGGCGCAGTTTCTGAAGTTGCAGAATTGCTTTTATATTGTTTTCAACCGAGAGTTTTCGAAAAATCGAAGGCTCCTGCGGCAAATAGCTAAGTCCCAGCCGAGCACGACGATACATTGCCTTGCCCGTAATATCCGCACCGTCGAGTTTGACAGATCCTTTTGTAGGCTTGACCATTCCTACAATCATATAAAAAGAAGTGGTTTTGCCGGCACCGTTCGGGCCAAGCAAACCTACTACTTCACCCTGCTTAACCGATAGCGATACGTCATTTACTACGGTGCGTTGCTTGTAACGTTTTTGAAGATGTTCGGCTGTTATCGCGCTGATGTCCTGCATATTTCAAAGCTTAAGTTTTTTGAAAATACCTTCCGGAATTAAGCGTACAACAAGCATTATCCAACGCCAGAACCACGGCGCAAACAATACGTCGCGGCGTTTGTCCATAGCGTGCAGTATATTGCTTGCAACTTTCGACGGCGAAGCAAATAAAAAGTTTTTGGGAAGATGTGCCGTCATAGGCGTATCCACGAATCCCGGTTTTACGGTTAAAACGTGTATATTATTGCTGTATAATCTGTTGCGTAAGCCTTGAAAGAAAATGTCGACCGCACCCTTCGCACCGCCGTACAGATAATTCGACTGCCGCCCGCGCTCTCCAGCCACCGAACCGATAACGACAATCATACCTGCCCCGACGCGCTGCATTTCGGTTGACGCCCTAATTCCCAAAGAAATAGCACTTGTTGCATTTACGGCAAATTGTTCGAGAGCGTAGTCGGCATCGGAATCGGCGCGTTCCGCATCGGGTAATGTTCCGTGAGCTATTACTACGCAATCAATGTTGCCAAGCCGCTGTCTTGCTTCCGCAAACAATGCGCAGTGCGTGGAAATGTCGGCTAAATCGGCAGTAAGAGCTCCGGCTATATTGCCGCCTCGCGTGGAAATATCTGCGGCAACTGCCGAGAGTTTATATGCGTTTCGCCCTACAAGAATAAATTTATCGCCACGTTTTGCCAGCAAGCGTGCGAGCTCCGTTGCTATTGCAGATGTTGCGCCGAAAATCAAATAATTGGACATAAAACTTTACAAGCGGGCGTTTTTAAACGAGAATTATATGCTTTTTTGAGTCAGACGGACAAACTTACTAAATATCGCGGCAAACAGCGGGAAACAAGCGATAATCTTTATACCGGAAACGCACTCGACTTGATTGACACATTTCGCTTTGTGCCAAAGGGTAATATCGTGAAAATATCCATGTATTTTTTTTGCCAACAGTGAATAAAAAGACGTAAGTACGACGAAAAAGCCATATTTTTGTAGACGTTTACAAATAGTTCGCACTTGTTTTGCACTATGTGCATTACTGCAACGACACATTGTTTCTTTTATATTTTCTCACAGGAGATTCAGCCATGAAAATCTTCTTACTGCACCTTACCGCCGCCGCATTTATTCTCGGACTTTCCAATAACTTGGAAGTATTCGCCCAGCGATATTCGATAACACCGTCCAAAGAAGTTACCGGAGTATGGAGCGACGATATGGAACAACTTGAAATATCGGTTCACTTCCTCAATACCACAGACGAGGATTTCAACACAAATTGGACGCTTGGCCAAACAACATTGCCCGATATATGGCAACCTTCTATGTGCGATAATCAGATATGCCTCGATTTCGTACAATTGTTCGGAAAAGTAAAAACGATGAAAATTGCAAAAAAGACGGCACCGGAATATATGCAGGGATTATTAAAACTTGCCGTCAAACCCAAGAACGAAACGGGTGAGGTCATGTCCGGTACAGGCTTCGTTAAAGTGATGATTCACGATGTAATGTCGGCAAATGTTATAGACACTATAATTTTTACGGCAAATGTGGGTGTTACGTCGGTTGACGAGCAACAAAACAGCGTGGAAATAAGTCCGAATCCGGCCGGTGATTTTTTGACTGTAAAATATCCGTATGCAAGCGGCTCGATTGCTATTATTTCGGCACTTGGCATGGTTGAGTTCGAGGCACAATTAGACGGAGGCTATTCATACATTAACCTTGGCGGTATTCCGCAAGGGGCGCATTTTCTGCAAATAACAGATGCGGACGGAGTAAAAACGATACATAAGTTCATAAAGCATTGATGTTTTTGCGTTTAATTCGGATATGAACGCAAAAAGCACAATAAAATCAAGGCGGATAAAAAAGCGAAAGCCCTAAACCACAAAGATTTAGGGCTTTTTCGATGTCGGGGCGGCGAGATTCGAACTCGCGACCTCCTGCTCCCAAGGCAGGCGCGCTAACCGGGCTGCGCTACGCCCCGCAACATATCACAATTGTTATTTCTGCCGCAAAAATCCGAAAAAAAACGCCAACGACAAAACTTTGTGTGTATAACGGTGGGCGCGGCACTTTCATTTGCAACATAATTTTCGTTAAATTATTTGGACAAGTACCGCAGGAACGCTATTTTGCACCTATGAAATTCAGCACTTTACTCGGTATTGCACTTGGAATGTTCGCTATCTTCGGGGCTTATATTCTCGAAGGCGGCGAATTTGAAACATTGTTCTTGATGCCGGCTATGATGATAGTATTCGGCGGAACGTTTGCGGCGGCATTGGCCGGAACTTCGGTCGGGCACATACTTCGTATTCCCAAGCTGTTAAGCATAGCGTTTTTTCCGCGTAGATACGACACACTTCTCATTATCAATCAAATTATTTTCCTTTCTACGGTATCGCGACGCGACGGAATTCTGGGATTGGAAAAACGCCTTGACGAGGTTCATCATCCGTTTCTTCGCAAACTCATAGAATCGGCCATCGACGGTGCATCGCCCGAGATACTATTACAAACTGCGGAAAACGATATGGACTTTATGACCGAACGACATAATTCCAACATCGGGCTTTTTACAAAAATGGGCGGATATTCGCCAACAATGGGAATTATAGGTACCGTAATGGGATTGATTTCAACTTTGGCAAGTGCCGGAAGCGACCCGAATATTCTGATTCGTCACATCGCAGTCGCTTTCATCGCTACAATGTGGGGAATCCTCATGGCAAATATAGTTTGGTTGCCTATAGGCGATAAATTGCGCTTATTGCATAACGAGGAAATATCGCTGATGCGTGTTATGTTCACGGGAGTTCATTCGCTTCTTTTAGGCGAAACTCCAAGCGTTATTCGTGCAAAATTATTAAGCACAATGCCGTTGAGCGTGCAGGCTTCCTTGATGCGCTCGGCTTCTGCGCCCAATCCTCCGCAACCGCCGGCGGCAATGTCCGAATCCGTGTGAAATTTTATGCTTCAGATATGAATATAATACGTTATGGCCAAGAAAAAGAAAGATAAAGAGCACGGAAAGCCGTCGTACAGCGATTACCCTATCAAAACGCTGTTCCGCGTGGCAATTCTTGGCGGCCTGGTCGCTTTTCTCTTGTATTATCTAAATAATCAGGGCGATATTTTTGCGGCATTTTTTAAAGCATTTCTTATTTCCGTTTCACTTGCAATTTTCGGGGGTGCAGTGATGATTGTGGTATTCTACATAGTTTCAGGCGTTCGCAAGCGCGAGATAGAAGCGGCCGCCCGTGAGCAACAAACAAATGACGGACTCACTATTCCGCCGTTGCATCGCCAACAACCCGAACAAACGCCACCGGCATAGAATTACAATACATACACTTCTCTTAATCAATGAAACATAAAAGCACACAAATAATACGTGCCACAACGGTAGTAGGGATTTTGCGCGACGGCAAAGCCGCCATGGCCTCAGACGGGCAGGTCAGTTTCGGCGCAACTATTATGAAACAGTCTGCCCGTAAAGTGCGCCTTCTTCATAATAATTCTACACTTGCAGGATTTGCAGGTGCGGCGGCCGACGCTTTCACGCTGTTGCAACGTTTTGAAGAAAAATTAGAGGCTCACCGCGGCAATTTGGAACGCTCGGCCATAGAACTTGCCAAAGATTGGCGTACAGACCGATATTTGCGCCGCCTCGAGGCAATGCTGGTGATTATGAATACGCAAAAAATGCTTCTCGTAAGCGGAACAGGCGACGTTATAGAACCGGACGACAATATAGTTGCTATAGGTTCGGGCGGTGCCTACGCGCTTGCGGCGGCACGAGCTTTATATTCCCACACGCTACTGTCCGCCCGCGAAATAGCCGAAGAATCTTTGCGTATTGCCGGAGATATTTGTATTTATACAAATACTAATCTTACCGTAGAAGAACTCGTTTGAAATTTTCTATATTCCCGGAGAAGTAATTATGCGCCATTTTACAACACTTACGCTTTCATTCTTGCTTATAGGCTGTATTTACCTTTCGGCACAGCCGTTTACGCTAAAGCTCGAGCCTTTTGCAGATGCCAAAACAAAGATTACGGATATTGCTTCGGCAAGCGACGCACGATTATTTGTTGTACTTCAACGCGGGCAGATTTATATTCTGAATCCGGACGGAAAATTCAACGACGAACCGTTTATTACTCTTACCGACCGCGTCGGCCAAAGCGGCAATGAACAAGGTCTGCTCGGAATGGCTTTCCATCCGAAATTTGCCGAAAACGGATATTTCTATCTTGATTATACCGACAAATCCGGCGATACACGAGTATCACGCTTTCGGGTTAAACCCGATTCGGCAAACATAGGCGACCCCGGCAGCGAAACATTGTTGCTCACCGTCAAACAGCCGTCATCAAATCATAACGGCGGGCAAATTTGCTTCGGCCCGGACGGGTATATGTATATCGCGCTCGGCGACGGCGGCGGCGGCGGCGACCCTAATAATTACGGACAAAATCGCAAAAGTATGCTCGGAAAATTACTGCGGATTGACGTAGACCGTTCGGAAAACGGAAAAAATTATGCTGTTCCGGCAAGCAACCCTTTTGTTAATAATCCCGATTTTGCACCCGAAATTTGGGCTTGGGGGTTGCGCAATCCGTGGCGATTCTCATTCGACCGCACAACCGGCGATATGTGGATAGCCGATGTAGGGCAAGGGAAATTCGAAGAAATAGATTTTCAACCGGCAAACAGCAAAGGCGGCGAAAATTACGGCTGGCGATGCTACGAGGGCAATTCCGAGTTTAATACATCCGGTTGCGGCGATAAAAGCAGTTATGTTTTTCCGATTTATGAATATGGCCGCGACGCAGGATGTTCGGTTACGGGAGGCTATGTTTATCGCGGAAAACTTTGGGATAAATTAAAAGGTTGGTACTTCTTTGCAGATTTCTGCACAAGTAACATTTGGGCTGCAAAACGAAATGATGACGGAAAATTCCAAACTGAATTTCTGGGTAAGTTTAAGGGGGCGTTCTCTACGTTCGGACAAAACTCGAACGGAGAATTGTTCGTTGCGGTTCATAGCGGCTCAATACTGCGCTTGACAACCGATTCCTGCCCTTCGGTTACTCCGCAAATCATATCGGGAATAGGTGTAAATACTTTCTGCAACGGCGATTCGTTGCGGCTTACCGCAACAGCACAAGAAACTTTGCAATACGACTATCGTTGGTTCAGAAACGGGGTGTTGATTCCAGACGCTGCGACGGGCATTTACTTCGCAAAGCAATCCGGCGAATATTCCGCCGAGTTGTCTTATTCCGCAAATTGCACTTGGAAAACAGCAATATTCGCGGTTACTTCGCTTCCGAAGCCCGATGTGCAAATCATAGGACTTCCCGATGAAATTTCACTTTCCGACAATGCAATATCTCTTGCAGGCGAACCGTCCGGCGGCGTATTTGCCGGCAAAGGTGTATCGGGAAATACTTTCGATCCAAAAACTGCCGGTGCCGGCGTTCATAAAATATCCTATTCATTTACGGCGCAGAACGGTTGCACAAGCGTAGCGGAAAAAACTATTACCGTAAAATCTTCTAACGGTGTTAATGAAACAACGCCGCGCGAATTTACGGCAGAAATATTGCCTAATCCGGCCGAACAATCGGCACGTCTTCGGCTGTTTCTATCCGTTTCCTCCGAAATTTCGATTCGTATAATGAACAGCTCCGGCAAAGAAGTTTTTACGCAAAAGTTAAAATTAAATGCCGGAGAGAATGCGTTGCCTATAGAAAATCTTGCGGCGGGCGCGTATCATTTGCGGATTGTGTGCGATAAACACTCCGAAACATTGCCATTTACAATTATACGATAGAATTTTTCATTAACTCTATGCCCGACCAAGAGAAACACTACGGTTGCATTGCCATTATCGGACGGCCGAACGTAGGCAAATCAACACTGATGAACGCCATAATCGGCACAAAACTTTCGATCGTTACGCCCAAGCCGCAGACAACACGCAAAAACGTACTTGGCGTTTATACCGAAGGTAATACGCAAATGACTTTTCTTGATACGCCGGGCGTTCTTACGCCGCGTTACGAACTGCATCGTTCAATGATGGAGAACGTTCGAGTTTCACTCGAATCTGCCGATGCTGTTTTGGTTGTGGTTGATGTTTCGCTTGGCAAACCGGCCTATTCTTTTCTCACACAGGAATTTCGTGAGGCTCTTGCGGCCGTCAGCAAGCCGATATTTATGGCACTCAACAAAATGGACGCTCTGGACGATAAGAAAATCGCCCTGCCTATGATGGACGAGTTTCGCAGAATGAATATTTTTTGCGAATTATTCGCAATTTCGGCATTGCAGGACAAATTCGTGAAGGATATGCTGGGCGTTATTACAGGATATTTGCCGGAAGGCGAATTCGGTTATGACCCGGAACAACTCAGCGACCGCACAGAACGCTTTTTTGTGGCCGAACTTATACGCGAAACCGTGTTTATGGCTTTTGACGATGAGATTCCTTATTCAGTTGAAGTAGCAATAGCCGAATTTCGCGAGCGCGAGCGCGGCAAGTGGTATATAGCCGCCGATATTATAGTGGAGCGTGAATCGCAAAAGAAAATTCTCATCGGTGCGAAGGGTACGAAAATCAAGGAAATAGGCGCATCGGCACGGAAAAAAGCAGAGGAACATTTGGAACATCCCGTATTTCTCGAGCTTTTTGTGAAAGTGCGCGAACATTGGCGCGAGCGCAAAGCGACACTTCGCGGATTAGGCTATTAGCACGATGCGCGAAATATATCGAAAATAGGGGCATAGCGTAGAAACCTATTGCCGTATTGCATCTATTGTAGCATCGGCCGCGGCAATAGTGCCGGTGCGGTTAATTTGAAAATGGAATACGGCGCGTACTACGCCCGGCCTGCCCGATGAAATTAAAACTCCGCGCTTGCTACATTCTGCAATTAAACTTGCGGTATTTTCTACTTCAAACAATACGATGTTTGTTTGCACTGAATTTGGGTTAATATTAATACCTGCTTCAGCCAATTTACAGGCAAATAACCGTGCATTTTCATGATCGTAAGGCATAAAATCACGGTGAAATTTAAGTGCATGAAGTCCGGCTGCGGCTAAAATTCCTGTTTGCCTCATTCCGCCGCCAAAAATTTTGCGATATTTTCGTGCGGCTTCTATATGTACTTTCGTACCGGCAAGCAGAGAGCCGACCGGTGCGCCCAAGCCTTTGGAAAGGCATGCAGAAATTGTATCGAAATTCGCGGCATAATCTGCGGCCGAGATACCCGATGCAGCGCAGGCATTCCAAAGTCGAGCACCGTCGCAGTGACAGGCAATGTCGTTCATTCGCGCAATGTTCGAAACCTGACGAATATATTCGAGCGATAAAACAGAGCCGCCATGCCTGTTATGCGTATTCTCGAGGCAAATTAGTGCCGTTCTCGGAAAATAATAATCGCCCGGACGTATTGCCATCTGCAAATTTTCTATATCCGGTTCGCCGCTTGACGACGGTACGCAATTCAACTGAACGCCGGACAACATTGCCGGTGCGGCGGTTTCATAGTGAAAAATATGCGACTCACTTTCCACTATAACTTCGTCGCCGCGCCGCGTATGAAGTGCAATTGCGATTTGATTGCTCATAACGCCGGTTGGAACGAAAAGAGCCGCCTCTTTGCCAAGCAATTCCGCGGCATATTCTTGCAATTCGTTAACAGTCGGGTCTTCGCCATATACATCGTCGCCTACGCGTGCCTCGGCCATTGCGCGGCGCATATCGGGTGTGGGAACGGTAACGGTGTCGCTTCGCAGGTCAATCATATAGTTTTAGATTTTTGTAATTTCCAAGCAGTTGAGCAAATCGGTATCAAGAAGAATCGTAACATTCAGCTTCAAAATTACATTTTTACAAGGTGTCGTATCGTTTTTTTACCGCAAAAAGATAAATTACTCTAAAGTTTAGAAAAAAACAGCCGAAAACTGATTTTGGATACACATAATAACGGCAGGATGCCCGACAATAATTTTTCTACACGGAGGTTAGAACTATGCCAGCAGCAATCTCGAACGGGGCACGGATCAGGACGAATACTCCTGCCGAAAACGCTTACACATCATTACAGACATCGAGCCAAATCATCGCTCGCAGCCAATTACGCCTTTCGACAGGCAAACGTATCAATTCGGCGGCAGACGACGTAGCAGGTTATATTACGTCGCGCTCATTGGCGGCACGCAACGGCTCGCTTCGTGCGGCACTCAATGCCGTAGGCGACGCGGCGAACACGGCCAATATCGCGCAAGACGGATTAGACAATATCAATAATCTTCTGACGCAGATAAAAGACGCGGCCTCGACTGCTTCGTCGGGTGCATTGGGTACCGATGAGAAAATCGCACTTGCAAAAGCCGCTTTCCGGTTAAGCGAGCAAATTCAAACGGTTGTTGACTCCACAGTATTCGGCGGACAACAGCTGCTCAGCGGAACATTTACAGCCGATTTCGTTATCGGATATAATGCATCAAACTCTTTGCTGACATTACAAGTCGGACTTGACACGGGTTCGAGTGCCACGAATTTCAATATTGACGGCTCTTTCTTATTAAGCACGACGGGTGCAAATTTCGCCGGCGTAACCGGACTTAATCTGCAAAGTTTATCTTCGGTCAGCAGTAGCAATCTCGGTGTATTCAGTTCGGTAAATATCATTAATACACTGACGAGTTTATCGAGTGCTTTGAACAATGTCAACAAGGTTGCGTCGTATCTTGGCGGTTTGAACAATCGCTTATCGAGCCAAGAGGAATCGCTGAAATCGCAAATTACAAATTACAATGCCGCGATTTCCAGAATTGAAGATGCCGATGTGGCAAAAGAGCAATTAGACCTTATTAAAGCGCAATTCTTGCAACAAACTTCGGTAATTTCGCTGGCGCAAGCGAATCAGAATCCGCAAACGTTCCTGATGTTGATGCGATAATTCGTAAAATATACGAACTACTGCGACATTTTGCTACGGGGAAGGCGGATAGATTTTTCCGCCTTCCCTATGCGCGTAATAATAGGGCGGATAGTTACGCAGCGTTATATCGGTATGATTTTTGCGCGTTACGAATAAGCAAGAAATTGAAAAAACAAGCACTTCGTAATACGATTACGACGAATATCAACACGCAACTTCAAGGGATAAGTTATGCCTACGGCAGTTCAAGCATTAGCGGCAAAAAAAATGTACGGCGGCGAGTCGCCCTCCTATTTAGAGCAAGAGGTATATTCATGGAGCCCCGAAAAAATAGTACTGAAATCCTATGATTTGTTTATTGTGAGTGCTAAGCGCAACGATCCGGCAAAAATGAACAGAATATTGACCGAGCTTATAAATTCGCTGAATTTCGATTATGACGAACCTGCAATGCGCCTTTACAGATTATACGAATATTGCCAAACTTGTATTAATCGCGGCAATACTTCGGAAGCGATAAATATCATTCAAAATCTGCGCACAACTTGGGCACAGGCATTCAATATAGACTAATTAACGTGTCATTTTGCAATAGGTAATACAATGGCAGATCTTCTTGGCACGGCACTTTCGGTAGGCAACGGTTTTTCGCAGACCGGACAGTCTAATACGGATATGTTGCTCGAGGCATTTCGCAGAACAAAGCAACCCGACATTGATGCTTTGAACAACAAGAAAACTGTTCTTGAGTCGCGCCAAGTATTTCTTAATCAATTAAACTCGAAATTACAAACGCTGCAAGGAAGAATTGACGATTTGCAGCAAGAAGGAGCAAACTCTAAGTTTGCCCGGTACAAAGCAACTTCGTCCGATACGACTGTATTGGGCGTTACAAGCTCCGACGAGGCTGTACCGGGAGCCGTTTCCGTAAAAGTTGAGCGATTAGCAAGTGCCGACGCATTAATCGGCAGCCGAAAAACTCTCGCCGATGCCTACGCTTACGCGGGCGATACCAAGACTATAGATGTGGGCGGAACAAGTGTATCGGTTACATTTGCGGCCGATGATACTAACGAAACCGCATTGAAACGTATCGCAACCGCGTTAAATAGTGCCGACGACACAACGATAAATGCTGTTTTTATCAAGGATACGACCACGACCGGGCACTTGACGTTTGCGGCTAAAAGCACCGGAGCAAGCAATCAAATTACTTTCTCGGACGGCGACGCACTCGCCGATATAGGCATAACAACAGCTGCACTAAATCCAAATACGGCAACAAGAACACTTTCAACCGGAGCCGCCGCCGGCTACCGCGTTGCAGACTATGCAGATTTAAGTGCCAAAGCGACGGTTAACGGCGTAGAGGTTACACGCGACTCCAATGAACCTTCGGATATTTTACCCGGAATTACGTTCTCGTTCTTAAAAGCACAAGATGCAGCCGACCAGCCTGTTTCCGTAACGGTCAGCAGTGATTCGGACGGCGTTGCAGATTCGGTTATTGCTCCGTTACTGTCCGCATTTAACGATGTTGTTTCTTTCTTGGGTAGTTCTGCGCAAATGCGAGGCGACACTACCTTGCGCTCGTTATTAAGCTCGTTGCGCGGATTGTTCGGGCGTGAAGTTACCACGACGGCTTCGCCCGACTCACCCAAATTCCTTGCCGATGCGGGCATTACCGTGGCTACAAACGGAACGCTTTCGGTAACAAAAAAAGATATGCTGAAAGACCTTTTGCAAAGCAACCCGCAGAAAGTAGCCGATTTGTTCGTTTCAGCCGACGGTTTTGCAGAAAAAATTAAAAACTCCATAGCAGGCTTAACCGGCTCGGACGGCTCAATTGCCACGCGGACAGATTCGCTCAGAACGCAGATTACAGCAGTTACCAATAGAACAAAAGAAGTACAAAAACGTATAGACTCACAAGCGGAAAGCCTGCGGAAAGAATATCAAAAGATGCAGGAGCTTTATCTTAAAGCACAGAATCAGACAGCATTGCTCAACGGCTTCACGTATTAATTCGATGATTTTCTAATACGGAAAAAAGGTATAGGCCATGACGATTACGCCTCTGCAAAGCGCGACGCAACTTACAATCATACAAGCCGGCGACACCCGTACCGACGGCAATCGGCAACGTATGTCGGGCACCGATTTGTTTATGCCGGAATGGCAGAACAAACAGCCGGATAACGCGCATAACGACCAAGCTGCTCAAGGAGAAAAAAAGTCCGAAGCGACTGACGGCGCATCTGCAAAAGAGAAAAAATTAGACTTTTCTTCGCTGTCGCAATCGCTTAAAAACTCCTTGCAATTAGCCAATGTTGCATTTGAATTCTCTATCGATTCGCAAACGCAGTCTATGGTTCTGCGCCTTATCAATCCGGAAACAAAGGAAGTGTTGCAACAGCTCCCTTCCGACCTTGCACTGAAAATATCGCGCTTAATTGCCGGTTCGCTCGAACAAGGTCAGATTACAGATGCAAAAGTATAATGCCGATATGCTTGCTCTTATCGGGCGCATTGAGCAGATTACGGACAAAATAGCCTCTGTTTTTGAGGAAAAATCAAGGCTTAACGACGGAGAAATTGATACGGTGAACGAACTGTACAAGCAACGTGGAAATTTGATTGCCGAGCTTAACGAGCAATTCTACGAACGGAAAGAAGGCGCACGACCGCAAAACGAAGATTTTTTCGCTATATTTGACCGTATTCAGCACAAAAACAACGACTTAAACGTAAAGATACAAAAAATGACCGCAGATGCTTCCGAGCGTTTGCGCGACCTTACAAAACAACGTGCGCTTATATTATATTCGCAACAACCGTAAAGAACATTATGCCGCTTTCATCAGTTGATAAAGTCCGACACTCGGCAAATGCCGAATATTCGCGCGCTTCCCGCGCCGCGGCAAGCAATAACACCTCGGTTGCCGACGAGCGTCAGCGTAGCGATAGCGTGGAAATATCCACCGCTGCCCGCAAGCTAAGCGAGTCGGGCGCATCGGCTGATAATTTCGAGAAAATACGCGGGCGCATTAAATCGGGCTTCTATGACCGCCCCGACGTTCAGCGTCAGATAGCGGTAAAAGTTGCAAAAGAATCTGCAAAAAAAACGCATGATGCGGGTTAAATTTTCCGCTATGAGAAATTCCATGTTGCTATTTGCGAATAATTGTATATTTTGCCTCGTGCCCCATTAGATAATGGTGCGCGAGTGCTGTTTTGTGAGGCCATATTCAGTTTATTGAGGAGAGAAGATTATGACACGTTCGCTTAACAAGGTCATGCTGATTGGCAATGTTGGGGCAGACCCGGAAATCAATCATACGCCGAGCGGAGTGCCCGTTGCCACATTCCGTATCGCAACAACCGAATCATGGAAAGACCGCGACGGCGCAACGCAGGAGCGCACCGATTGGCATTCTGTCGTTGCATGGCGTTGGCTTGCCGACGTTACTCAAAAAATCGTTCACAAAGGAACGCGCATTTTTATTGAAGGGCGGTTGCAAAACCGCACTTTTGAAGACCGCGACGGCAATAAGCGTACTGTAACCGAAATTATAGCCGATAATATGCTTGTTCTCGACAGCCGGCAAGCGCAAAGCCGAGATGCTCATCACGATGAGCCGATAAATACTGCCCAAGATAATACTCCGCCGGCCGGTCCGGCCGACGATATACCGTTTTAAGACCGGATACTATCGTATATCTACCGTAAAAATCGTATTTTCGCAAGCCCTTGTTGCAAGGGCTTTTTTATTTTATACTATTGGTGCTTCTCGGTTCGTATGTCATCGCAACGCTCCACAGAACTTAAAGTCGGTATTGTTTCATTTCTTGCCGTTATTCTGCTCATTATCGGCATTTCAATAGGCAAAGGATTGCATTTCGGCGGCCGTCAAGACCTTGCTCTATTGCGGTTTCCGTCATCGGGCGGCATCGAATCCGGCGCACCCGTGTTTGTAAATGGCGTGAAACGCGGCAGTGTAATAAGTGTGGAAAATAATAATAATGCCGTACTTGTTACCGCCTCGCTCGGCGATATGTCCGACCTTCGCGCCGACGCATCAGCCAAAATCTCAATGCTCGAAATTACCGGCGGCCGTAAAATAGAAATTTTGCCCGGAATATCGGAACAGCCGTTCGATGCGAAAAAAGAGATTCGCGGCTCTATAGTTGCAGATGCCACCGAACTTATCGGTATGATAGGAGAATTGGGCGGCGACGCACGTATTCTCGTTAAACGATTAGACACTATTATAGCCTCCGTTACTTCATTGCTTGCCGATTCTGTTTCTATTGGGCATATTCGCCATGCCATAGGGCAAGCCGATACTCTTGCAACGTCTGTCAATTCAATAATAGCTCAAAACAAAGATAATCTTCGCTCGGCAATTTCTACAATGAATTCGCTGGCAAGCGAACTGCGACAAGCAGTGAACGTTAATGAGCCGAAAGCACGCAAATTATTGGAAAAGCTCGATTCGGCCGCCTCGGCCGCCAACGGCCTTATTGCTAAAATTGACCTTACTGCCAATGATGCTCGTATGCTGATAAGCGATGTCAGAACAATAACACAAGATATTCGCGCCGGCAAAGGGGCCTTGTCACGAATAATGTACGATCCCGTACTTGGCTCGCAATTAGACTCTACTGTGAATAAAATAACCCGGCTTTTTGATTTTATTGAGGCTAATGGCGTTAACGTGAATGTAAGGCTTGGTACAAGGCCGTAAAAAATACATATAAATCTTAAAATTATTATTATGTCTTTGCCGATTCTTCTTGCACCGTCGCTACTGTCGGCTGATTTTATGAATTTAGAGCGTGATGTAAAAACGCTTGAATCAGGGAATGCCGACGTTCTGCACGTTGATGTAATGGACGGCCATTTTGTGCCGAATATCACAATCGGGCCGCCTGTAGTTGCTGCATTGCGACGCATAACCGATTTGCCGCTCGACTGCCATCTGATGATTGAAAAACCGGATGATTTTATTCCCACATTTGCCGAAGCAGGTGCCGATTGGATTTCCATTCATCAAGAAACATCGCCGCATCTGCACCGTTCATTAGCACTTATACGAAGTTTTGGGAAAAAAGCCGGAATAGTTCTAAACCCCGTTACACCCATAGAATTTTGTTTTGATGCCGCTGAATATGCAGATTATATTTTGCTTATGTCTGTCAATCCGGGTTTCGGCGGACAAAAATTTATTGCTTCATTCTATCGTCGTGCGGAAAAATTGCGCTCATTTCTTGATAATAACGGACTCGGCAAAGTTGAAATTGAAGTAGATGGCGGTATTAAGATAGAGAATGCTCTCGATGCTGTTAGAGCAGGCGCAAATATACTTGTAAGCGGCTCAGGTATATTTTCAGGTGATGTTGCTGAAAATCTGCATACTATGCGCCGCGCAGTTAATGCGTAATTTTTGCACCGCTTGATAACCGCACTATAATTTCTGCCAAGAAATACCAATCGCATTTCTCAAATAAAAAACAACCCGCGCCGTAAAGCGTCTTTCCCAAAGTTGGATGCAATGCCATTTGACCGACAGCGCAACATTAAACTAACGACTTTTTTGCTATGTGTCCGTTTATTTTTATGTCCGAACAATATTTGCAATTTTAACTAAAAACGTAAATTACGTAGGCTCGAATGCCCGAATCTAATCACCGGTTTGCTGTATTTTAAAGCAAATATCCTAAATATGTGCAACTTGAAACTATGCAGCTACATTATTCAAATAAAAAACTGAGCAGGAAATTTTCAATAACATTCCTGACATTGAATTGGAACAAATCAATTCAAGCGTCAATCCTAATTTGCTTATTCAAGCAAATAATCTGATTGCGTTAAAACAGTTAATCACCAAACATAATCTCAAAGGAAAAATCGATCTTATTTATATAGACCCACCTTTTTTTGTTAATAATAATCTTTAATGCTTGGTTGTCAGTTCGGTGCTCTTGGTTGTCAGTTCGGTGCTTATAAATCTGTCGTTGCGTCATTTAATAAATCTTTTTGTATAGTATGAAAAATAATAAGTGAAAGTATGGAAAATAATTCGCGGACCTATTTACAGCCTTCTACTGTGGCGCAGCTTGCCAATATCGAGCTGAAAGCGCGACTGATTGTAGAGGGATTTATTACCGGGCTTCATCGCTCGCCGTATCATGGATTTAGCGTTGAATTTGCCGAACACAGGCAATATCAGCCCGGCGATGATTTGCGCTACATGGATTGGAAATTAGTCGGACGTGCCGACAGATATTACGTAAAGCAATTCGAGGAAGAAACCAATCTGCGCGCCATGATAGCCGTAGATGCAAGTGCCTCAATGAAATTTGCTTCGGCCGGAAATATCTCGAAATTTCAGTATGCTTCATATCTGGCGGCTGCGCTTGCATATTTGATGATAAAACAACAAGATGCGGTAGGCCTTACTTTGTACGACAATGAGATTCGCTCATATTTGCCGTCACGCTCTAAACGCTCATATATTCAGGAAATTCTCAAAACATTGGAATATGCCGTGCCGTCGGGCAAAACGGGTACGGCTGTTGCGCTCAATCTCTTGGCCGAACGTATATCGCGGCGCGGGCTTGTGATTATTCTCAGCGACTTTTTCGACGAACAAGAGTCCATCATTACGGCACTGAAGCATTTCCGTCATAAAGGCCACGAAGTTATTGTTATGCAAATACTTGACCCGCGTGAGCGCGACTTCGACTTTGGCTGGGACGCAACGTTTAAAGACCTTGAAACAGGCGAAGAAATGGTAACGCAACCATATCAAATTCGCAAAAGTTATGCCGATGCCATGAAAAACTATTGCGATACGCTTAAAAGGGAATGTTTGCAACGCGGAATTGAATACGTATTATTAGACGTTTCGCAACCGTTCGATACGGCTTTGCGCGAATATCTCGGCAAAAGAACGAGAATGTAGCAAATACACAAATCCTGCATGCGCCGCGTATAATTTGCTTATATTCACAGAAAGAATCGTAATTCTTCTTATACACGCCGCGCAATAAGAGCCGTAGCAACAACATTCGAGGTGAGCCTGCCGCTGTCCAGGCAGGCCGGCACAAATACCGACTGTCCTTGACCTAATCGAAGTCTGTTATCTCCGTTGCCGCAGATAAATTCCGCAGTACCGCGCACTATGGTCAGCAAACGTTCCCGCGGCTCGGAAGTAAAAAGATATTCGCCGTTTATCTCTAAATATTCCAATGAAAAATATTCATTCATAAACAATACTTCATTTGCAACACGCTCATTTTTACGGGAAAAAGTATTACGTGAAAAATCGGAGCATCTAAGAGCTTTTTCTATATGTAATTCACGGGGCGTTCCGTCAAGCCCTGCACGATTCCAATCGAATAAACGGTATGTAATGTCGCTTGTTTGTTGCAATTCGTAAAGAACTATCCCGGGCCCGATGGCATGAACGGTACCGGCCGGCACCGGAATAAAATCACCCGCTTTAACCGGTATAAAATTCAATACATCTTGCATTGTTCCGGCAGCAAGGGCAATCCTAACGTCGGACTCGCCCACGCCGTCGCGAAAGCCGTATACTATCTGCGCATCGGACTCTGCATCGAAAATAAACCAACATTCGGTTTTACCTCGCGGCTGTCCCTCAAGTTCAGAAGCCAGGGCATCGTTCGGATGTGTTTGCACCGAAAGCCATTCGTGCGCATCTAACAGCTTAACAAGCAACGGATAATCACCGCTTAATATTCTGCCGAGCATAGCTTCCGGCACTTTATTTACAACAGTTTGCAGTGTTTTACCATCGAAATTTCCACCGCAAATTTTATTCCCTCCAAATATCTCGAAGGACTCTCCGATACGCACGTTAAGCGATGCAGATTTGCCGTAATGTGCGGCGAGTGCCGTTCCACCCCATACCTTTTCATGCAGTGAATCGGCAAAAACAAGAGGCTCGCAAATATCATTCATATATTTAAATATAAGTTTTGAGTTTTGAGTTTTGAGTTTTGAGTTTTGAGTTTTGAGTTTTGAGTTTTGAGTTTTGAGTTTTGAGTTTTGAGTTTTGAGTTTTGAGTTTTGAGTTTTGAGTTTTGAGTTTTGAGTTT